>DATBFV010000148.1:0-9672 GCA_036558345.1 Gemmatimonadales bacterium
GCCGACGATCTCGTCGCCGATGCCTTCAACCTTGATGACGTCGACCGTCGCACGCTGGCCGCGGATCCTGTCTGAGCATCTCGTGCCGGTCGCGGAGCCGCTCGCCGCGCTCCTCCAGCCGGGCGGCGAGGCGCCCGCACGTCAGGTGGTGGCGGCCGCGGCACGCGCGCTGCTCGACGTTCGACCGGCCGGACCAGGCAGGTCGTGGCCGGCCTGGCTCGCCCCACACCAGGTACCGGCCGCCGAACGGCTGACCACGATCATCGCGCGGTATGGCGGCGCCTTGCTCGCGGACGAGGTGGGGCTTGGCAAGTCCTACGTCGCGCTCGCAATCGCACTCGCGACCCAGGCGCCGTTCACGCTCATTGTTCCGGCCGTACTCGTTCAGCAGTGGCGCGCGTTGTTGGATCGATTCGGCGTGCAGGAAACGTCCATCATCACGCACGAGTCTCTGAGCGTGCAGAGCCGACCTTTGCCGCCCTTTGCCGCCCCATGCCGCCTTGTTGTCGTCGACGAAGCCCACCGCTTTCGTAATCCCGAGACGAATCGCTATCGAGCGCTCGCCCGCATGGTCGTTGGCAGCCGCGTCCTGCTGGTGACCGCGACCCCCATTCACAACTCAGTCGGCGACCTGCTCCACCTGCTGCGTCTGTTTCTTCGCGATCATGCGCTCGCCGCTCTCGGGGTACCTTCGCTGCGCACCGCGGCCCGGCGCGAGGCCGATCGCTCGCTCGCCCAGGCCGCCGTCGGGCGTGTGATCGTCGCCCGTTCGCGTGAGCGCGTGCAGCACGGCTATGACGTCGGACCAGTGACCATGGTCTTTCCCCGCATGACGACCAATGCCGTGCGCGCGGCACCGGTGCGCGACGGACTTCTCTCGGCGCTCACGACCGGTGTGGCGGCGCTGCGCGGCGGCGGTGGGGTCGCGCCATTGCTTCGCCTCATGCTCCTGCGTCGCCTGGGATCGAGTCTTGCCGCCTTTCGCGCCGCGCTGAGCCGTCATGCCGCGTACCTCGATCTCGCCACTCGCGCCGCAGCCGAGGGACGTGCGCTCTCGCCACGCGAGTTCCAGCGTTGCTTTCCACGATCGGCGGAGTCGGATATCCAACTCGTCCTGTTCCCACTGCTGCTCGATCAGACGAACGGATCGTCCGCGCTGGCCGCCGACCAGCGACTCATCGCACGCCTGCGCGAATTGCTGCTGCACGCGCCCCCGGACGATCCAAAGGCCGACGCCTTGCAGGAGCTGCTCACGACGAAGCCCGTCAAAACGATCGTGTTTACGGACGCGCAGCCGACCGCGCGCTATCTCCTGCAGCGGCTGCATCGCGCCCGCGTCGCAGCCGTGTTCGGTCATGCCGGACGTTTCGCGGCCGGCGAGGCGGCACGCCAGGAGGTGCTGCGCGCGTTTGCGCCCCGAGCGCAAGGCGCGGTCCGGCCGGCGCCGGCTCTCGAGACCGACATACTCATCGCCACCGACCTGTTGAGTGAAGGACTCAATCTTCAGGACGCCGCGCGCGTCGTGCACTACGATCTCCCCTGGAGTCCGGCGCGGCTCGCGCACCGCGTCGGCCGAATCGACCGGCTCGGCTCACCACATCGAGTGATCGAGACGGTCACGTTCCTGCCGCCCGCTCCGCTCGCGCGTGGCCTGGCTATCGAGGAGCGCCTCGCGACAAAAGTCGGCGCCCAGCAGGTGGCCGGCACGAATGGCCGCCTCGATTGGTGTGATCAGTTGGGCCCGCTGGCCACACCCAGCGTAGCGCCCCGCGGCTCCTGCGCCGCAGTAACAGGCGAGCGGGCGGCTACGGTGCTCGTCGTCCGCATCGCGGGGCTCGTAGAAGCCATCGTGGTCGAAGGGCAGACCGCCCGAACCAACCCAGCCGCTGCGACAAGACTCATGTCGACCGCCGCATCGAAGCAGCCGGCCCCTGTCGATCGTCGGCTGCTTCAGGGTGCGATCGACGCTGCTACGCCGCTCATCCGCTCACGGCTTGCGGCGGTGCAGGACGCCCGTTGGCGGGCGAGCAACCGCGACCGTTTCGCGCGTCGACTGATTCCGTGGGTCTTATCCGCCGCACGACGCGCCGCGCGGCGCGGCGACGGCGACCAGCTGAGTTCGCTCGATGCGCTGGTCTCACGCCTGGCGTCGGGCATGACCGCCGGTGAGGAGCTCGGGCTGGAGGACCTGCTGGCGCGCCCCGAGCCGCTGCTCGTGCAGGACTTGGTGGTCTGGCATCACCGCCTGCCGCCCACAGACTCTCCGTATGGGGCCGCGAGCGTCGATCTCGTCGCCGCGTTGAGCATCGGCCAGTCGCCAGCGCAGTAGATTCCGGTGTGGCGCTCACGACCTTCCTTTTCGATCTCGACGGCACGATCATCGATTCGATCGAGCTGATCCTCCGCTCCTACCGCCACACCATGGAGCTGCACCGCCGCAGCGAACCGGCCCCGCCCGACGACATGTGGATCAAGGGCCTGGGCACGCCCCTCTGGACGCAGTTCGGCCAGATCACCGCGGACAAAGCCGAGATCGAAGCGATGGTGCAGACGTATCGCACCTACAACCTCACGCACCACGATGCGCTCGTGAAACCGTACGAAGGCGTGGTGGACGAGATCCGGCGCATTGAGCAGGCGGGCAAGCGACTCGGCGTCGTGACCAGCAAGCTGCGAGACGGCGCGATGCGCGGCATTCGAATCTCCGGCCTCGACGACGTCTTCGACATCATCGTCGGCTGTGACGACGTCAAGAACTTCAAGCCGCATCCCGAGCCCGTGCTGAAAGCGGTCGAAGAGCTGGGCGTCAGCGGTGCGGAGACCGTATTTGTGGGCGATTCACGCCACGACATGGAGTGTGGCCGGGCAGCCGGCGTGAAAACCGCGGCGGTCCTCTGGGGCCCGTTCGACCGCACTCACCTCGAGGATCTGGCCCCGGACTACTGGCTGGAGAAACCTGAGGACCTGCGGCAGCTTTACGACCTATGACTCCACGCTTCGTCCAATTCGATCTCGAACGCTGGCAAAGCACCTGGGAAAACCGGGTCCGCTACAATCTCTCTGAATCCGGCGTCCACCCGCTCACGATCCAGGAGCTGCTCGGCCTCGCTGGTGCGTCCGCTTTGCCGCTGCTCGAGGTGCGCCTCGGCTACAGCCAGTCGAACGGCACCGACTTGCTTCGCGAGCGCATCGCCGCGCTCTACCCCGGCGCATCACCCGATCAGGTGCTCGTCACGACCGGCAGTTCCGAAGCGAACTTCATCACTTGTTGGCGTTTGATCGAGCCCGGCGACAAGGTCGCCGTCATGATGCCGAACTACATGCAGACCGCCGGGCTTACGCAGAACTTCGGCGCGCAGGTCAGGGCCTTCCAACTACAGGAGAAGGAAGGCTGGGAGCCCTACGTCGAGGAGATCCGCACGGCAATCGCGCCCGGCACCAAGCTCGTCGTCGTCACCAATCCCCATAACCCCACCGGCCACGTGCTTGGGGATGCTGCCCGCAAGGCGATCCTCGATCGCGCCGCCGAAGTGGGCGCCTGGCTCCTGGCGGACGAGGTATACCAGGGCGCTGAACGCGGGGGCGACGGCAAAACGACGCCGTCGTTCTGGAGCTCGGGTTACAACAAGGTCATCGTCGTCAACGGATTGTCGAAGGCGTACGGTATGCCCGGCCTGCGGATCGGCTGGATCGTGTCGAGCCCCCAGTTCAGCCAGGAGGTTTGGGCGCGGCACGATTACACGACGATCGGACCAGCCGGTGCGAGCGATCACCTTGCCGCCGTCGCGCTCGAGCCGCATGTCCGCGACAAGCTTATTGACCGTACGAGGCGCATCCTGCACGCGAACTTCCCGGTGATGGAAGCGTGGCTGAAGAGTTTCGGCGACACGTTCTCGTGGCATCCGCCAAGCGCGGGCGCGATCTGCTGGGCGCGTTATCGCGGCGCGATTCCGGCAACGGATGTCGTCGAAAAGTTGCGGGCGCAGCACAGCGTGCTGCTCTGCCCCGGCGATCATTTCGGGATGCCGGGATTCCTGCGCTTCGGCTATGGCGGCGAGCTGCAGCACCTGCAGGAGGCGCTGGCGGAGACCGAGCGCGGATTGCGGCGCCTGTTTGATTGATCGCTACACAATCGCTCGCAGCAGCACGTAGCTTAGCCCGCCGATCCCGGCGGCCGCCGGTATCGTGCCGATCCATGCCCAGACGATCCGCCCCGCGACGCCCCAGCGCACTGCCGAGAAGCGCTGCACGGCGCCCACGCCGGTGATGGCGCCGGTGATGGTGTGCGTCGTGCTGACCGGAATCCCGTAGTGCGACGAAACGAATAGTGTGATCGCACCCGCGGTCTCGGCGCAAAAGCCACCGAAGGGCGTCAGCTTGGTGATGCGCTGCCCCATCGTTTTCACGATGCGCCAGCCACCCGCCATGGTTCCGAGCCCAATCGCCGCATGCGCCGCCAGAATGACCCAAACGGGGATGTGATTGGGATCGGTGAGATGAAAAGCCTGAATCGGGAAATTCGTGAACAGCGCCTGGCTCGAGACGAGCAACGCAACGATGATGCCCATCGTTTTCTGCGCGTCGTTGGTGCCATGCCCGAGAGAATACGCCGCGGCGGAGAAGAGCTGGAGCACTCGGAACGATTTGTCGACGCGTCGTGGCAGCGATCGGCGCAGCGACCACGAGAACGCGACGGTCAGCAGCAGTGCGAGGATGAAGCCCATCACCGGCGCGACGACGATGAACACGAGCGTCTTGGTCCAACCGCTCGCAATGATCGCGGAGGTCCCCACCTTGGCGACCGCCGCGCCGGCGTAGCCGCCGATCAACGCATGCGAGGACGACGTTGGCAGGCCAAGCCACCACGTCACCAGATCCCAAATGATCGCGCCGAGTAGTCCGGCCAGCACCACGGTCGAATCGACGACGTTGATGTCGATCAGTCCCTTGCCGACCGTCTTCGCGATCGCGGTGCCGAACACGAAGGCGGCGACGAAATTCCAGAACGCCGCCCACACAACCGCGGCTGTCGGCGAGAGCACACGCGTCGAGACCACGGTCGCGATCGAGTTCGCGGCGTCGTGAAATCCGTTGACGAAATCGAAGAACAGGGCGACGAGCAGAATCGCCAGGACGAACCAGACGGACCCCGCCATCAGGCGTGCTTGATCGTGATGGACTCGACTACGTTGGCGACGTCTTCGGCCTGGTCGAGCGTGCGCTCCAGATTGTCGTAGATCTCTTTCCACTTGATCAGCTCGATCGCGTCCTTCTCTTTGGCGAAGAGCTGGCCGAGCGATTCGTGGTAAATCGCGTCCCCCTCCTCCTCGAGCTGTTTGGCTTCGATGCAGTAGCGCATCACGTCGTCACCCTTCTTCAGCCGGCTCACCGCCTCCGCGATCGCCGCCATCATGCGCTGCAGCACTTCGGTGATGCGCAGGACGCCCGGCGGTGAGTGTCCCAGCCCGAAGATCTGCGCCCGCCGCGCCGTGCCGTCCATCGCGTCCATGACATCGTCCAGATCGGAGCTGAGCTGATGGATGTCTTCGCGATCGAGCGGCGTGATGAACGTGCGGTCGAGACGGTTGACCACTTCGTGCGTCACCTGATCGGCTTCGTGCTCGAGCCGTTTTATCGCCTCGATGTGCGGTATGCGGCGATCGGGCGGCGATTCGAACAGCTTCCGCAAATGCTCGACGGCTTCCTTGTTCCGATTGGCGACTTCAGTGAACAAATCGAAAAACTCTTCTTCGCGCGGCAGGAGACGCACGGTATCTCCGTGGGCGTGGTGGACGGCAAAGATAGCGGCCGTATGGAATGCCAACTAGGTTACCACATGGCTACCACCCCGGTACAATCCCAGCGGGTCGAGTTCGTCCGGGCGATTTCGCGTCTCGATGCGACCGCCCTCGTCGTCGGATCGATGATCGGATCCGGCATTTTCATCGTATCCGCCGATATCCTGCGACAAGTCCATTCGCCGGGCCTGTTGCTGACCACCTGGATTGTATCGGGAATCGTCACCCTGCTGGGTGCCCTTTCCTATGGCGAGCTCGCCGCGATGTACCCCAAGGCGGGCGGGAACTACATCTATCTCCGCGAAGCGATTTCACCGCTCTTCGGCTATCTCTACGGCTGGACGCTGTTCGTCGTGATTCAAACCGGGACGATCGCGGCGGTCGCGGTCGCCTTCGCGCGCTTCACCTCCGTGCTGTGGCCCGGACTCTCCCCCGACATATTCCTTGGCACGACGATCAGGTTTCCCGATCCGATCGGCGCCATTCAAATCGGCCTCTCGCCTCAACGCATTCTCGCCATCGTCTCCATCGTCATCCTCACGATCATCAACGTGCGCGGCGTGAAGACGGCGGCCTTCATACAGACGACGCTAACAGCGATCAAGACCGCCGCACTCGCCGGCCTCATCCTCCTCGGCATCACGATCGGACGAAACGCCGAGGCGATCGCCGCCAACCTGGGCGCGAATTTCTGGGCTGGTGGCGCCCTGACGCTCGGCGTGCTGCCAGTGATCGGAGGCGCGATGGTGGGTTCGCTGTTCTCGATGGACGCTTGGAATAACGTCGGATTCGCCGGCTCGGAGCTCAAGAATCCCGAGAAGGACTTGCCATTTGCCATGGGCGCAGGGGTCATCACGGTGACCACGCTGTACGTCCTCGCGAATGTCGCATACCTGCTGGTGCTGCCGAACGCTGCAATCGCGAACGCACCCCAGGATCGCGTCGGCACCGCCGCGCTGCAGGCGATGCTGGGCGCGCCGGGCCTCTACATCATGGCGATCGCGATCATGATCTCCACGTTCGGCTGCAACAACGGGCTGATTCTGTCGGGTGCCCGTGTGTACTACGCGATGGCCTGCGACAATCTGTTCTTCAAGTCGGCAGGAAACCTGCATCCCACGTTCAAAACGCCATCTCTCGCGCTGATCGCGCAGGCGATCTGGACCTGCGTGCTGTGCCTCTCGGGCACGTATGGCCAGCTGCTCAACTTCGTGATCTTCGCCGCCGTCATGTTCTACGCGGTCACCGCGATCGGGATTTTCCGGCTGCGGCGCAAACATCCCGAACTTCCGCGACCCGTGAAGGCACCTGGCTATCCCCTGCTGCCGGCGTTGTACGTCGCGCTCACCGGTCTCATCGCGGTCGATCTCCTGATTCAGGGCGCCACTCGGACCTATGCGTTCTTGGGGCTCATCCTGGTGTTGATCGGCGTGCCCGTGTACTTCGGCTGGAGACGTCTGGCTAGCAGATAGGTTTCGGGTTATGTTCGGGGTGTATGGCTGTACCGACGCCCCGCCAAGCCCCGCCTAAACCGCCTCCGTGCCCTGATTGTGGCGCCAAAACCGCCCACCAATCGGGGTGTCTTGTCTGCCTGAACTGTGGTTGGGCCCGTTGTGGCTGATGCCCCACGGTCGAGCAGCACGCAGTTTCCGCTGCTTCCGACCGTCAGACCATCAGCCCGTCCGCCTGTTGTCCTAGATGAGCGTCTCCGCGGTACCCGCTTCGTTTCGCTGACGCCGCAACGGGTACTCAACTCGCCCAAGTCAACGGGCATGGAGTATTGGTCGCTCAATCCGTACGTCGGCTGCGAGTTCGGTTGCAGCTACTGCTACGCCCGATACACGCATCGCTATGTCGTCGAGCGCGCGCACGACGCCGGAAAACTGACGGACGCCGAGTTTGTCGATTATCGCGGCGCGCACGGGTGGGAAGCGTTCGAGAAGCGGATCTTCGTCAAAGAACAGGTTGTCAGTGCGCTCGACGTGGATCTCAAGCACGTGCCGCTCGGTCAGACGATTGTGATCGGCACGGCGACCGATCCGTACCAGCCTGCCGAGCGCCGCTTTCGGGTCACTCGCGCCGTGCTGCAGCGCCTGACGCGCTGCGAAGGACTCTCGTTCGGGATCATCACCAAGAGTCCGCTGATCGCGCGCGATGCCGACTTGCTGGTCCGGCTACAGGAGCGCAACGAGCTCCAGGTGCATGTCTCGTTGATCACCGCCGATGCAAGATTGGCTCGCACGCTCGAAGCGCGCTCACCGGTTCCGGCGGCACGACTGCGCGCACTCGGGAAGCTCGTGGATGCGGGCGTGAATGCGGGGTTGATCATCGCTCCCGTCCTTCCCGGGATTACCGACGGGGTCGCACAGCTCGACACATTGTTTGCCGCGGCGAAGAAGGCTGGAGCTCGGTTCATTCACGCGGGGGCGTTGCGACTATATCCCGCGATTCGCGATCGTTTCCTGCCGGTTTTGGAAGAGCACTTTGCCGACCTGCTGGCAAAATACCAGCGCGCGTACAAGGGACACGGCTACGCTCCGCGCGATTACGCAAAAGCGCTGTCGCGGCGAATCGAAAAGCTGCGCAAAAAACATGGATTCAGGAACCAGGGCGCGATGTTCGACCGCTACCGGCCAGCCAAGATGCCGGTGCAGGGCGAGTTCGAGCTGCGGGGAAGCCTGCCTTAAGTACGGCTGGTCAGATGGAAGACGCGTGTCTCACCACAGACCGGTGTCACGGCGTCATGGATGTAGCCGCGCACAAATACATACGAGAGTCCGGTCGTATCAGCTTGATCCTCCAGCACGAGCGCAACCTCGGGATTGAACGATCCCCCCGGCTGCACGCGCGCGCATCCCTCGATATCGAACTGTAGGGTCACAATACCCGCGGCATTGTGGCGTGAGGTGTCGGGATCGGTGAGACGGACAACGACACTACCAAATGTGCGGACCGGTGAATTGGCACTCGGACTGGGGATCGGCGCCGAGACGTCCGTCGTCGCGCGCATCTCGAACGTCCGCTCTGACGTGCTGAAGAGCCCCGGTGCGGTGCTGAGCGTGTCCAGCAGGATATTGGGGACGAGTGCGGAGGCAGGAACATTCTCCGCGGGCAGGCAAACCGGCTCACCCTTCTCGACCAAGAAGTACGGTTCGAACGTTACCGCCGACTCATCGGCGCTCACGCTCGACTTGTAGGTCCACGGATGACACGCGGTGGGGAACGGAAGGAGGAGCCGAACGTTGAAGGGCGTTCCAACACGAACTTCAGCCGACCATTCCATCCACCGCACGACCCCCGGCTGAATATTGGCAGTCCCGGAACCGTCGCATGCCGCAAGCCCAAAGAGTATCGAGAAACAATAGAAAGGACGCATACACCTTCATTACCCCCTCAGCCACCGGCCGCGTCACCCTCGAGCCACATCCGCGCCACCGCCCGAATCGTCCCCGGCGCATTGCCCTCGGCGCGATTGTTCGCCAGGATGAACGCCTCCACGCGCCGGCGATGGGCCTCGCTGACGAGTCGCAACAGATCCCTGCGCAGCTCGGGCTGCGGCTCCTGCACTCGATCGTACGGCTGGAACTGCTTGACCGCATCGCTATAGCGCCGGCCCGGCTTCAGGAGCGCACGGGCGATTGTGAAATTCGCGGGAAACGTCCATCCCAGGTCGATCTGCTCGCCGATCGGCGGCATCTCGGTCCAGGAGTTGAACACGTGCGCGACGCCGTGTCGCTTGAGGACTTCGCCATGGATCCCGGTCAGCAGCTCGGGATTCCGAAGTTCCACCGCGTACCGAAAATCGTGCGGAAGCTTCTTGAAGAAATCGTCGAGTTGATCGGCCCACCTGATCGGATCGGGCAGATCCTTCCCG
>DATBFV010000149.1:0-23603 GCA_036558345.1 Gemmatimonadales bacterium
GAGCGTGCCTTTGCCCACCTTGCGGCGGAACGCGACGGGCACGTCTCCCGCTCGCGCGATGATCTCACCCGGCTGATCGGCCGGCACCACGACTCGGCTGAAATCGCGGATCCGCGTGCGACGTGGCCAGGTGAATTCGATGTAGGGGATACGCGCCGACGTCGAGCTGGCCCACAGATCCGCCCATAGATCCACTCGCCCCGCGATGTGCACATCCAATCTCTCGCGAAGCCAGTGCTGGTGTTCACGGAACGTACCAGGACTGGCGAATCCCGCTCCTGTTTCCATTAGGACAGTGGCTCCTCTTTCATGGAGATCGCATTTGAGCCAGTCGACCATATCGGGGAAGAGCGACATGCAGTAAGGCACAATCACGAGCGAGAGTGGGGTAGGAGGCTCCGGGCGGATG
This sequence comes from Gemmatimonadales bacterium, assembly GCA_036558345.1. Lineage (GTDB taxonomy): Bacteria > Gemmatimonadota > Gemmatimonadetes > Gemmatimonadales > GWC2-71-9 > 20CM-2-65-7. Next base: position 410 of record DATBFV010000149.1, read on the forward strand.
CGCCATTCGTCGGGAAGGGCAGACCAGTATCCGCGCATGGACTCCGAATCGTAGGTGTTTGGGTCAGAATACACGGTGTACCACGGACGCCCTTGCTGCGTCAGGGGCCCGGGGGGCCCGCCCGCCGCTGGTTTGGGAGTCGTCGCCAGCCCCGTCAAGCTCGCAGCGCCTGCTGTGTACCCGAGGAACTCGCGCCGGGTGAGATCCATTAGAGCCTCCCCGAAATCAGGCGGTCCATGGCCTGACTGGTGTCGTAAAACTGCTGATCGACCGCGAACCGATACCGCGACTCCATTTCCGCAATCAGCCAGCCGTCGTAACCAACCTTGCTCATCGCTGCGCGGATCGCCGGCCAGTTGTTGTCGCCGAGAAAGAGGTTCGTGTACACACTCTGATCGCCGCAGCGGCCGCGGTGCTTGAGGACGTCTTTCAGATGAATGCGCGTGATCCGCGGCCCATGAATTTCAATCCACTGCTCGGCGAAGCCGGTGTCGTGGATGTTGCCGACGTCGAGATGGAGCCCGACCGCGGGACTGTTGATGTCGTTCAAGAATTGCGCGAACTCACGTGGACTCAGCAGAAACCGCTGCTCGGAATTGCAGTTCTCGCAGCCGATCTTCACGCCGGCACGCGCGGCTTTGTCGCTCAGGCTCTTGAGCCCGTCGACACAGCGCTGGTAGACCTCATTGTAGGGTACCTCGTCGGTCACCAGTCCGGCCACGACGAGGATCGCGTCGGTGCCGAGCAACGTCGCGGTCTCGATCTGACGCTCCACGATGCGGCTCGCCTGGGCGCGCACGGCCGGATCCCGCGCCGAGAGCGGAGATGCCCAGTGCAGACCCGTCGAGACGTTGGACACGACGAGCCCCGCACTCTCCACTTTGCGCCGCAGGTCCCGCACCTGTGCATCCGTGGTCGACATCTGAAACCACGGCATGTCCCCGAGCCACAGCTCGACGCCGTCGAACCCCGCTTTCTTGATCAGCTCGAGCCCGCGGTCGACCCCCCAATCCTTGGGGATCATGTTGTCGCCGATCGATTTCTTCATAGACCGGGAAGCGGGCTGGAGTGATCGCGGCTCAGATGCACGAACGCCTCGGCACCCGCGACGCCCATTTCGCGGCCGCGCCACACGGTCATGACTTCGTGATGCTCGCGCCAGATCGCCTGGCCATCCTGACTGACGTGCGCGAACAGCGCCGCCTTCTTCTTCTCCACGACGTCCGACACGTCGACATACGTGTTGGGGAAGAAGCCTTCGGTCTGGCTGCCGGTATCGACCTCGAAAAAGTACAGGGCTCCCCCTCCTGAACCACGGCTCATCCAGGCGCGAATGGTCAGCATGCTCGCCACCTGGTGATCCATGTGCGTATCCACCGGCCAGTGCGTGAGCAGGACATCGGGGCGCTCGGCAGCGAGCAGTCGGGACATCGATTCGACCTGCGCGCGCGTGACTTCGGTCGCGCCGTCGATTTGGCCAAAGAATACGGGCTTCGCGCCGAGCAAACGACACGCAGCCTCGGACTCAGCGGTGCGGATCCGTGCGGCTTCGTCCAGCGATTTGCCGTCGATTCCGCGCTCGCCGCGAGTCAGGTAGACGATCGTTACGCTGTGGCCGAGCGCCGCGTAGCGTGCGAGCGTGCCGCCGCACCCGGACTCCGGATCGTCGGGATGCGCACCGACGCAGACGACTCTCAGGGGTGCCGCCCCGGCCTGCACTGGTCCTGAGGAGAGCGGCAGCGCCGCAGCCGCCGATAATGCAGACTGCTTCACAAAGCCCCGACGGCTCAGATAGCCATTATTCATGCATCTAGTTTGGCGGGTTTGTTGAATCCCGCAACATCGGTGGTCGTAGAGCCTGTAACTCCATCCGGAACCGATATGACCCGCAGGACCAACGCCCGCGTCGCCGGAGTGGCTTACCTCCTGTACATCGCCGCCGCGTTTCCCAGCATGATCCTCATGGGCCGAGCCACTGCGGGTGACGGGATGCCGGCCCGGATCGCAAACCTCGCCCAACATGCTTTCGATGTGCGGCTTGCGATGGTGCTCTCGCTGATCGGCTGCTTCTGCGCCCTCGTCCTGGGAGTCACGCTCTACGCAATCACGCGCGTCCAGGACCGCGATCTCGCCATGCTGGCCATGATCTGCCGTGTCGCCGAAGGGATAACCGGAGCTGCGTCGCTGCCGCCGATCCTGGCATTCCTGTCTGTGGTGGCGGCAGGGGGCGCGAATGAGAGTCTGGGTGCATTTGTGCTGGATGATTCCGTCTTCGTAGCCGCGACGTTCTTTGCGGTCGGCAGCACGATCTTCTCCTGGTTGCTCCTGAAGGGCCGCATGGTTCCCATCCGGCTGGCGTGGCTCGGAGTCATTGGCTCGGCCCTGATCGCCATGGCTCTGTCACTCGAGAGCTTGCAGGCAGTGGGCAGCGCGGTGGTGCAGATCCTCTGGATTCCGGTCGCCGTCTTCGAAATCGTGCTGGCGGTTTGGCTGATCGCGAAAGGGGTGACTGACCCAACGGCGGAGGTGGCAAATGCTGAGTGACGCGCGGAACAACGCTCGAGTCGCCGGCGCACTGTGGCTCGTGGTGATCGTCGTGAGCGTAATCGGCGTCATGACTCAGACCGCTCATCCCCGGATCGCGTTCGCCGCATTGCAGTTGGGTGCGGTCTGTTATCTCGGGGTCACCGTGCTGCTCTACGCCGTTTTCAAGCAAGTAGACGCCACGCTCGCCCTGTTCGCGGCCGTATGCGGCGTGGTGGGCCTGGCGAGCGGAGGCGACACCGCGCCGGCGAGTCCTCCGTCGGAGACCGCCTTCTTGGTAGAGATGGTATTCTTTGGCTGTCAGATCCTGACGATCGGATACCTGATTACGCGGTCCAATCTGATTCCCCGCGCGCTCGGCGTATTGCTGATGCTCGGAGGAGCGAGCTATCTCATCAATTCATTCACAAACTTTCTCGCTCCTGGCGTCGGCAGCCACCTGATGCCCTTCATCGTCCCGATAGCAATTTTGGGCGAGGGTGCGCTGACGCTCTGGCTGCTGGTGAAGGGCGTGAAGACCGCATGATTCCCAACATCGGGCCCCGCGGCCAACGCCAGCGGACGACCTTCGGCCTCGTGTCGCTCGGCGCCGCGCTACTGCTCGGAATCGCGCTCGTCGTGGCTGGCGCACCGCGTGGGTTGCGCGTCCTGCTGTTCGTACCGCTGTGGCTCGCCGGCCTGGGCGTCTTTCAGGCACGTGATAAGACCTGAGTCCGTCTCGCGGCGCGCGGTCGGCGCGACATGGATGATGGTTCTGAAGCCATTGCCAACCCCGCCGAGCTGGCGCAGGTGCGGCGACAGGCACGAATGGTCCATCTCAAGGCGCTGAGTGTGGCGGCGCTGCTGACGCTCATGGCTGTGTGGTTGTGATAGCTTAGAGCGTGCTCAAAACACGCTGGCTGCTGCTCGCCGCCGTATGGGGATGTGCGCGAGCACCTCAATCCGCGGTCACTCCCGGCGGAGGGGTCGAACAAACGGAGCAGGGGAGCCGGCCGCCGGCGCAAATCGTCGCCAGCTTCGACGGCATCGGCGTGGGCCTCCAAGGGCCGCACGGTCGCTGGGAAGGGCGCAATCCATCGGATAACTCGCTCGCCGTCGGACGCGACTACGTGTTCCAAATCGTCAACACGCGCATGGCCGTGTTCAAGAAGTCCGGCGAAATCGTCTACGGTCCCGTGCCGACGAACACCGTCTTCAAGGGATTCGGGGGCGCATGCGAGGCACACAACAACGGCGACGCGGTCGTGCGCTACGATCAGCTTGCAGACCGCTGGCTGATCGTGATGCCGATCTTCACGCGCAGCCGCGAGCGGCCCGACCAGCCGCCGGAATGGAAAGCGTCCGAGCACGCGTACATGAGCCCGCCGGGTGTGGCCGACCAGCCCGGTCCCGCCGCAGCGCTGTTCGTGCCGCCGGTTGTCCCGCCGGGCCCACCGGACACGACCCCGCGCATCCGGCCGCCTCGGCCTCCTGAAGAGAAGGGCCCCTACTCGATGTGCTATGCGATCAGCACGAGCGCCGATCCGCTCGGCTCGTACTATCGCTACGAGTTTCTGCGGCCACTCTTTCCGGACTATCCGCGCCCGGCGGTCTGGCCGGACGGCTATTATGTCCCGACGAGTACTGGGGACGAGGTCATTCAGAAGCACACGTGCGCGGTGCAGCGCGATCGCATGCTGCGCGGGGAGCCGGCGGCCGAGCAGTGCATGATCGTGGACGGCGTGAACTTCTTGAACAACGCCGATCTCGACGGGTCAGCGTTGCCTCCCGCGAACGCGCCGAACGTAGTGCTCGCCGCGGGCGGAACGCAGCTTCATGGCGATTTCGACGACGACGGGATCTATGCTTGGAATTTCCATGTCGATTGGGCCGATCCCGCGCAGACGCATCTCACCGGGCCTGAGAAAATCGCGGTCGCGCCGTATCACTACTTGTGCGATGGGCAGCTCACGACGTGCGTTCGGCAGCCCGGCACCGACCAGCATCTCGACGCGCAGGGCGACAAGTTGATGGCGCGCGTGGTCTACCGGAACGTGAATGGCCGGGAATCGGTCGTTGCGGTGCACTCGGTGGCGACTGCGGCGGTCGGAGGTGGCGTGCGCTGGTACGAGCTCACCGTGTCCGCGGACCGGACTCTGCACCTGCGGCAGCAGGGCACCTACGCGCCCGACAGCTCTTACCGGTGGATGGCCAGCCCGGCGATCGATCGGCAGGGCAACATCGGGATCGGGTATTCGTTCGGCGGCACACCCAATTACGCCGGTCAGCGGTTCGCCGGCCGCCTGGCCGATGATCCGCTCGGCAGGCTCACCCTGCGGGAAGCGACGCTCGCGAGCGGCGAAGCACCGCAGATCAATACGATGCGTTGGGAGGACTACACGCAGGCCGCGGTCGATCCGTCGGATGACTGCACCATCTGGTACGTGGGTGACTACCTCAAGAAAGACGCGACGACGTACTCCACTCGCATCGGGGCGTTCAAGCTATGCCGGTGATCAGACGACTGGTCTTGGTCTGTCTGACGATGGGGTTCACAGCCAACGCGATCGCGCAGATCCCCTCCCCCGAGCCCACGCAGGGCGATTTCGTGTTGAAGAACTTCGTCTTCCGTTCCGGCGACACGCTGCCTGAGCTTCGCATGCACTACCGCACCTTCGGCACGCCGAGCCGCAATGCGCAGGGCATGGTGCGCAACGCCGTGCTCATCATGCACGGAACGGGCGGCAGCGGCGCGCAATTCATTCGTCCCGAGTTCGCCGGTGTGCTGTTCGGTCCCGGGGCTTTGCTCGACACCTCGCGCTACTACGTCATCCTTCCCGACGGCGTTGGCCACGGACAGTCGAGCAAGCCCAGCGATGGGTTGCGCACGCGCTTTCCGCGCTACGGATATCTGGACATGGTGGATGCCGTACACCGCCTGCTGACTGAAGGACTGAAGGTCAACCATCTGCGGCTGGTCATGGGGACGTCGATGGGCGGGATGCAGACGTGGCTCTGGGGCGAACGCTATCCGGAGTTCATGGACGCGTTGATGCCGCTCGCGAGCCTCCCGACCCAAATCTCCGGGAGAAATCGTGTGTGGCGCCGCGTCGTGATCGATGCGATCCGCAACGATCCCGCCTGGCAGGGTGGCAACTATACGACCGAGCCGCCAAGTCTTCGCACCGCGCAAGAGATGCTGTTTCTCGTGGGCAGCAATCCCGTCCTGCGGCAACAGCAGATGCCGACGATCGCGGCCGCCGATTCCGTCCTCGACGTGTCGGTTGCCGGCTCGCTCAGGACCGCGGATGCCAACGACGTGCTGTACCAGGTCGAAGCATCGCGTGACTACGATCCCGGGCCCGATCTCGAGAAAATCCGCGCGCCGCTCATCGCGGTCAATTCCGCCGATGACCTCATCAACCCACCGGAGCTCGGCATCCTCGAGCGCGAGATCCGGCGCGTGCCGCACGGGCGAGCGGTCGTGGTGCCGTTCAGCCCGCAGACCCGGGGGCACGGCACCCATACGGTCGCGGCTGTTTGGAAGCAATACCTGCAAGAGCTGCTCGGAACCGCTCCGCTTCCTTGACGACCTGAGCGGCAAGGCGTCGATTTTCCGTCGGCATGAAGAACCTGCTCCAGAGTCAATCCATCGCTTGGGCGCGGGGAGTATGTGTGGCGCTCGAGACGGAGGGAATCCCATGCAAACTGCTTGGCGAGTTTGACCGCGGTGTGGGATTGATGCCCTGGCTCCCCGTGCGGGTCGCGATTCTCAATGATGAAGACCTCGAGCGAGCACAGGCGATCGTGGCGCGCCTACAGCCGCGCACCCCGCCGCCTCCATCGTGGCGTTGGCAAAAGCGCGGACTGCTTCTCCTCGGCCTGGATCTTTTTCTTCTTGGAGCTCTGGCTGCGCGGCTCGACGCGTATCGGAACGATCGAGAAGGAAGTGTCCTCGTGCTGTACGCGTTGGCCGCAGTCGTTCTGCTCGTTTTCATTACAGGCGTGCTGTTCGTCGTTCTTGGACCACGCGCCGACAAGGCCGCGAAAGGGACTCCATGACCTCCCCACTGCTGGGCGAATTCCTGGGCACAATGGTCTTGATCCTGTTGGGCAACGGGGTTGTCGCCGGCGTGCTCCTCAAGGGCACAAAGGCCGAGGGCAGCGGGTGGATCGTGATCACCGCGGGATGGGCCTTCGCGGTCATGGCCGGTGTGTTTACAGCAATCGCCTGCGGCTCGAGCGACGCGCATCTGAATCCCGCGGTCACCCTGGGCTTCGCGACGCGCGCGGGGAATTTCTCCAAATTCGCGCCGTACTTCGTGGCGCAGCTGCTCGGCGGCATCGTCGGCGGCACGCTCGTCTGGATCCATTATCTCCCGCACTGGAAAGAAACGCCGGACGGTTACCTCAAGCGCGCCTGCTTTTGCACGGCGCCCGCCATCCGCCAGTTCGTGCCGAATCTGATCAGCGAGGTCATCGGCACATTCGTGCTGGTGTTTGTGGCTGGGGCGATCTTCTCGAAGCGGGTTGCACCGGTTGGGCCTGCCACGGGGCTTGGGCCGTATCTGGTAGGAAGCCTCGTTTGGGGCATCGGACTCTCGCTCGGCGGCACCACCGGCTATGCCATCAACCCGGCCCGCGACCTCGGCCCCCGCATCGCGCATGCGCTACTGCCCGTCGCCGGCAAAGGCTCGTCAGACTGGAACTACGCATCGATCCCCGTCATCGGGCCCCTGCTTGGCGGCCTGCTCGCCGGGCTCGCCCTGCGGATGATCGGCGTGCCGTAGATGCCGCTGCATAAGCTTGCCCGCGTTGCGACGATTGTGGGGGCGATTGGCGCAGTGGCGCTCACGCTGTATGCCGGCCGCGGCACACCCCAGCGCGGCGTCATGGTCCTGATGGCCGGGTGGGTGTTTGCACCATTCTTCGGCTATGCGGTGGTGAATCGGTCCTCCGCCCGGTGGTCAAACTCCACTCGAGCCGCGCTCGACGTGGTTCTCCTGCTGATCGCCGCGGCCGCGCTGGTGACTTATGCGCGCGACGCGTTGCAGCCGGCGCCGCGACGCGCTGCCCCTTACGTTCTCGTGCCGATTCTGTCGTGGCTCGTGCTGCTCCCTGTCGTAGTGGCGGGTTGGTTGTCTGGCCGCCGGGCTCCCGCGCCGTGAGGCTCGCTGTCTGGTGTGGCCTCCTGCAGTCATGGACGTTTGGGCCATTCGTCAAACCCGCACAGGTCAATCCCGTCATCGCGCCGAACCCGAGCGTCGCGTGGGAAGCCTATGCCACGTTCAACCCGGCTGCGGTCGTGAAGGACGGTGCGGTCTTTCTTCTATATCGCGCTGAGGATACGACTGGCGTGCAGGAGATCGGCGGCCACACGTCGCGCCTCGGGCTCGCCGAGAGCCGCGACGGGCTGCATTTCACGCGGCGCGCGAATCCCGTGCTGTTTCCCGACAGCGATGCGCAGCGCCAGAACGAATGGCCGGGCGGCGTCGAAGATCCGCGCATCGTTCAGGCTGAGGATGGCCGGTACATCCTCACGTACACGCAATGGAATCGTGACGTCCCCCGGCTCGCCGTCGCGACGTCGCGCGATCTGATCTCCTGGACCAAGCATGGCCCCGCGTTCGCACAAGCGGCCGGCGGCAAGTATCTCCGTACTGAATCGAAGTCCGGCGCGATTCTCGCCCGAGTCGAAGGTGACCGGATCGTCGCGACGCGAGTGAACGGGAAGTACTGGATGTATTTCGGTGTGCCCCAGCTGCGCATTGCCACGTCCGACAATCTGATCGATTGGACGCCGCTGGAGGACGCAAGCGGGAAAGCAATCGCCGTACTGACCGCGCGGCCGGATCACTTCGATTCCTGGCTCGTAGAGGCCGGCCCGCCGGCGCTGCTCACTCGCGCAGGCATACTCGTGCTCTACAACGCCGGCAGCCTGCCCTCACGGACTTATTCTGCCGGGCAGGCGTTGTTTGATGCGCGCGATCCTACGAAGCTGGTGGCGCGCTCGGATAGCGCGTTCATCGGGCCGACTGAGGTCTACGAGCGCACTGGGCAGTACACGGCGGGAACGACCTTCGTTGAGGGATTGGTGCCGTTCCAGGGTAGCTGGTTCCTCTATTATGGGACCGCGGACTCGCGCGTGGGCGTCGCCGTGTGGAAGCCGCAGGCCAAATCACCCGCCGAGGCGATCGTTGGGGCTTGGCATGGGACGTCGCTGTGCGCGGACAAGCAGGTCGACACCGCATGTAGAGATGAAGAGGCCCTGTATGTCATCGATTCCGCGGCAGGCCCGCGGGGTCCCGTGCGGTGGCAGGGCGACAAGATCGTAAACGGGGCGCGTGAGCTCATGGGGGTCTTGCGCTTCACCTACGATTCCGCTTCCGGAACATGGTTTTCGGATCTCAATACTCGCGTGCGGGCTCGCTTCACGTTTGCAGTGCGGGGCGACTCGCTCATCGGCGACCTGCGGGAGGTTCCGTCGCAACGTCTCGTGCGACGCATCGCGGTTGGACGCTGCAGCCCCAGCGTACCGCAATGTCCAAAGTGAGAGACTCTAGCGCACGACCAGACCGGTCATCCTGACCACTTCGAAGTCCGTTCCGTGCAGCCGTTTCATCGTGTCGATGTTCAGATCGTTCCAGCGCGGGTCCGGCGCGCCGGTCACGAAGAACGCACCACCGTTGTCCGCGACCATCATGCCGTACTTCTTCAGGCCCGACAGGATGACCTGGACATCGACAGGGAAGCCCGAAATGTCGACGCTCGCCTTGAGTCGCACGCGCATCCCCATCGGAGGAAGAAATGAATCGCTCTGCGTGCTCGCGAAGTGGCGCGCGGGAGGCACGTAGGCGCGCCGCGTGACGGGACAGGTGAAACGCAGCGCGTGAGCGATCTGTCCCGCGGCGACTTCATCGTAACGGACGAGACCGGGGAAGATGGGCAGCCCGGCGGCGTCGGCCGAGGTCCAGCCGTCCGGTCGCAGCGCATTCGACGCGAGATCGAAGATCGCGCCGGAGCCCGCAGTCCAGGACGCGCCACCGTTGACCGGATGCGCGTCGAACAGCTCGTACAGCGTCCAGTTGTCGACGTCTATCACGAGCACGTGACGGTCGTCCGTTGACGAAGGACCGCCTTCGATCGGCGCATCGGGTGGAATAGGGTACGGTCCAGGATCACTCTCGTCGTCGTACGTGAAGCTCACCGGAACGCGCCGCTGCGAGCCCGTGACCGCAATGAACGGGATGCCCCACGGAGCGCCTTGATAGACCGTCCCAAAGTCGGGATGCAGGCTCACCGAGCCACCGCAGTGCGCGATGAGGCTGTCCGAGTGAGGGTCCACGGAATCGGCCGAGATGTCGCGATTCCATGCGTTATCGGCGGGAAAGACCGACCGCGCGGGCAATGGCGGAGGCGGAGGTGGCGGTGGCGGCGGACTGCTCAGGTTCTTGCAGGCCACTGCTGCTCCGAGCAACAACCACAGCATGAGCGGGAGACGCGTCATGCACCAAAGTCGATCGGGCGATGACGCTCCGATGTGGTGCTGGTCACGAGGTCTGTGCGGCCCTGTCCAACCCTCGTGGCCGCAGGTATTTTGGCGCCCTCCCCTATGTCCAAAGTCAAGATCGGCATCGTTGGATCTCGGTTTCAGGCCGACTGCATCGCCGGTGCGGTGAAAGCCGTTCCGGAAGAAGCGGAGCTCGTGGCTGTGGCGTCGCCTACCAAGGGCAATGCCGCTGACTTCGCCAGCCGCCACGGCATCGCCAGTGCGTACACCGACTATCGCGACTTGCTGCGCGATAAGCAGGTCGAGCTGATCTCGATCACGGCGCCCAACAACCTGCATGCCCAGATCACGATCGACGCCGCGAAAGCCGGGAAACACGTCGTCTGCGAAAAGCCGCTGTGCATCACCCTCGAGGAAGCAGATGCAATGATCGACGCCTGCAAAAACGCTGGCGTGCTGCTGCTCTACGCCGAGGAGTTGTTCTTCGCGCCGAAATACGTGAAGGCGAAGCAGATGGCTGACGAAGGGGCGTTCGGCCGCGTCCACCTGGTCAAGCAAGGCGAGAAGCACTCGGGCCCGCACTCCCCCTGGTTCTGGGACGTCACGCAGTCGGGCGGCGGTGCGGTGATGGACTTGGGCTGTCACGGCATCGCGTTTTGCTGGTGGTTTCTCGGCAAGCCGAAGGTGAAGAGCGTGTATTCGCAGATGTCGCAACAGGTGCAGCGCGATCGCGCGCAGGGAGAAGACGAAGCGATCACGATCATCGAATTCGAGAACGGCGCGCTCGGTGTCGTGGAAAACAGCTGGAATCGGCCTGGCGGCATGGACGACTCGATCGAAGTCTTCGGCGACAAGGGCCAGACGTATGCCGACATGCTGATGGGCAACGCGCTGCCGACCTACTCGGAAGTGGGTTTCGGATACGCCGTCGAGAAGGCAGCGACGACCAAGGGATGGTCTTACCCGGTCTTCGAAGAGCACTGGAATTACGGGTTCCCGCAGGAGATGCGGCATTTCGCGCGCTGCGTGCGCGGCAAAGAGACGCCCATCGCCGACGGCGAAACCGGACGCGTCGTGCAGGAAGTGTTGTACGCGGCCTACGCGTCGGCCGGGCAGGGCCGCAAGATCCCGCTGCCGTTTCGGCCGAAAGGAGTGAAGAAGCCGATCGATCTCTGGAAGAACCCGTAGTGCGCGCGCTCGCGCTGCTCCTGCTTCTGGCCGGATGCACCCGCTCGGGATCCAACACCGATTGGCGCGTTGCCGGTGGTGATCCCGGCAACACGCGATTCTCCCCGCTGGACGAGATCAACACCACAAATGTCGCACAGCTGAAAGTCGCTTGGATCTACCACACGGGCGACGGCCCGGGCGAGATCCAGGCAACCCCCATCGTGATCGACGGCGTGCTCTACACGACGACGCCGGCGCTCAACGTCGTCGCGCTCGACGCCGCACGCGGCACGCTGCGTTGGCGATTCGATCCACATACGGACGCGAAGCACGTCAACCGCGGCGTCGTGTATTGGAGCGACGGCGGCGACCGGCGGATCTTCTTCAGCGCGGGACGTCGGTTATTCGCGCTCGACGCGCGCAGCGGACGTCCCATCGCCACGTTCGGCGATTCGGGCTCCATCGATCTTGCTGCCGGCCTCTCGCGCGACATCGGCGATGCCTACCTCGTCGCGACCAGCCCGGGCGCCATTTATAGAGATCTGCTCATTCAGGGTACGCGTGTGGGCGAAGAAGAGGGGTCGGCCCCGGGCGACCTCCGCGCGTACGACGTCCATACCGGCGCGATTCGCTGGACCTTTCACACGATCCCACATCCTGACGAATTCGGGTACGACACGTGGCCGGCGGCCGCTTGGGAGACGGCGGGTGGCGCGAACAGTTGGGCCGGCCTGAGTGTCGACACCGCCCGCGGCATCGTCTACGTCCCGACCGGTTCGGCGACACCCGATTTCTATGGCGGCGCGCGCACCGGCGCAAACCTGTTTGCAAACTCGCTCCTCGCGCTCGACGCCCTCACTGGAAGACGGCTGTGGCATTTCCAGACTGTGCACCACGATCTCTGGGACCGCGATCTCCCCACGGCGCCGAACTTCGTCACCGTCACACGCGGCGGTGCGCGAATAGATGCTGTCGCACAGATCGCCAAGAGCGGTTTCGTCTTTTTGTTCGATCGACAGTCGGGGAAGCCGCTGTTCGACGTCGTGGAGCGGCCCGTGCCAACGTCGGACCTGGCCGGCGAGCATGCATGGCTGACTCAGCCATTTCCAGTGAAGCCGTCACCGTTCGCGCGCCAGGGCATTACAGCGGCCGACGTCACCGAGCAGCAGACTCGCTTCAAGACGCTGCGGAGCGAGTTCTTCGCGCCGCCGAGCCGCGAGGGGAGCATCGTGCTGCCCGGCTTCGACGGTGGTGGCGAATGGGGCGGGGCGGCGGTCGATCCGGAAACCACGACGCTGTTCGTGAATGGGAGCGACGTACCGTGGATCGCCGCTATGCGCGAGCCGGTGCGTCGGTCGTCAGTATCCAAGGTCGCACGACCGGGAGCGGTCGTGTACGCGCAGGAATGTGCGCGCTGTCACGGATCGGATCGTCGCGGCCGCGATCGGGCGCTTCCTCTCAATACCGTCACCACGCGACTCTCCGCGCGGGACGTGCGTGAGGTGCTCGATTGGGGCCGCGGCTTTATGCCGTCCTTTGCGAGTCTTCCTGGTGCGGAGAAAGCCGCGCTGCTTCGATTCCTCGGCTACTCGGTCACACCCGCTGACACGGCGGGATGGACCTCGCGGCGGCCGATCGCTTCCCCATATGAGTTTGCGGGATACGAGCGCTGGCGCGACTCCAGCGGCTATCCAGCGATCAGGCCCCCCTGGGGCACGTTGAGCGCCATTGACCTCAACACCGGCGACTACCGCTGGCGCATTCCATTGGGCGAGTTCGCGGCTCTGAGGGCGCGCGGCCTGCTGGACACGGGAACCGAGCAGTACGGCGGGCCGATCGTTACCCGCGGCGGGCTCGTGTTCATCGCCGCGACCCAGGACGCGAAGTTCCGCGCCTTCGACAAGAACAGCGGCCGGCTGCTCTGGGAAGCCACGTTGCCCGCGGCGGGCTACGCGACCCCCAGCACGTTCGCCGTCGCCGGCAAGCAGTTCGTCGTCGTGGCGGCCGGAGGCGGTAAATTGGGATCGAAGCCGAGCGATACATATGTCGCGTACAACCTGCCGTAGCACCAAGACTGGAGACTGAGTATGGCGAAATCGTCGGCGAGTTCCCGCAAGCAAGTCCAGGCGTACTTTTCAGCGACACCTCCCAAGGCCCGCGCCGCACTCCGGAAAATTCGCTCCGCCATTCTGGCGGCGGCGCCAGGGGCCGAGGAGGCATTCAGTTACCGGATTCCCGCGTTTCGATTGGCGGGGCGTCCGCTCGTCTGGTACGCCGCCTTCAAGAACCATTGCAGCCTGTATCCCATGACGGGCGCGATTCGCCACAGTCTCGCCTCAGATTTGGATGGGTATGAGACCTCGAAGGGAACTGTACGCCTGCCGCTCACGAAACCGGTGCCGGTGGGGCTCGTTAAGAAACTGGTCAGAGCCCGCATCGCTGAAGTTCGATCCTAATCATGTGAGCGTGGATCATGGATCTTCCTTTCAAGCAGCCATCGGGACCAGTGAAACTGCCCCAGCCACCTAAGCCGAAGCCGCCCGAGCCGTGGGAGCCGGCGCGAATTCCGCGTGATCCTCAGCCGCCCAAGCCTCCGGGCCAATAACGTGCACCGTGTATTACGAGAATCGCTACACTAAGCCCATCTCGACCGCGCGGTTCGCGCAGCGGATGGGCGGTCACGTTGCGGTTGCCGCGGGGCTCGTGGTGGTGTCGCTCCTGGTCGGAATGAGGGGCTACGAGCACTACGAGCATCTCCCCTGGCGCGACGCCTTTCTCAACACGGCGATGCTGCTCGGCGGCATGGGCCCCGTCGACGCCCCACACACCAACGGCGGCAAGATGTTCGCGGGGTTTTTCGCGTTGTACGCGGGCGGTGTCTTCCTCGTGGTGGCCGGATTGCTGCTCGCGCCGGTCATCCATCGCATCATGCACCGGTTCCACTGGGACGATGGCGACGTTCGATCTCGCGCAGGCCATTGACGTCCTGCGGCGCACGCCGGACACGCTTCGGGTGCTGTTGCTGGGCATCCCGGGCGAGCTGGAGCGCGGCACGGAAGGACCTGATACGTTCAGTCCGTTCGACAACATCGGTCATCTGATCGATGGTGAAGAAACGGACTGGATGCCCCGCGCCCGGATCATCCTGGCCCAGGGCCCGAACCGGAGGTTCGAACCCTACGATCGGTTCCGGCATCGCGCGCGCAATATGGGCCGGACGCTCGAGTCTCTGCTCGACGAGTTTGCCCGGCTGCGAGCCGAGAACCTGCGCGTGCTCGAGTCCTGGAAGCTGACGGACACGCAGCTGGATCTGCAGGGTGAGCACCCCCAACAGGGGCCGGTGACCCTGCGTCAGTTGCTGGCCGCCTGGGTAGTGCACGACCTCGGCCACATTGCCCAGGTCGCCCGAGTCATGGCCAAGCAGTACCGCAGCGAAGTCGGGTCGTGGCTATCCTTCCTGCCTGTCCTCACCGACCACGAAAAGCCGAGGTCCTAGGTGCCACCGGATTTTTTCGAGACCGCCATGAAGGCGATAGTTGTGTTCGGGGCCGGGTCCGTCGTCCTTCTCATCATTGGGATCGGCGTGAAGAGTGCGTTTTTCCGGACACCCAAGCTCCCCCCGGCCATGGAGCCAGACGAGCTTCAGGCCATTCAGGACCGGCTACAGACGACCGAGGCCAAGGTTTTCGAGCTCGAGGAGCGGCTCGACTTTGCCGAACGGCTGCTAACTGAGGCCCGCGCGAAGGGACAACTGCCCAAACCCTAGTCGGGACTAGGTTTTGGCGTACCCACCCCTTATCTTGATGCGTTCGATACGCCTGGCAGTGCTCAGGCTGAGGGGTCGAATCATCGGCGGCGCCTGCGGACTTCGGCATTGGGCCCAAGTAGCGCGCACGGCGCGCCGGGGTGACTCGGCGACCCTCCCCACGCACCAGCCAGCTCTTACTACGGCGCAATACGCCTTTACCACGAGCCCGACGCAGCGGACGCGCGTCGCACGGTTCCCCAGCTTGCGGGACGTGCTCTTCGCCTGTCCGGCCCCAGGGCAGAAACAGATCTCGTTATGACCACGCAGCCGCAGCACAGCCATTTGTCACGCCCCGTCCACAAAGAACCACCCGCCCACGCGCCCAACGCAGCCCTGATGATCGACTTCGACAATGTGACGATGGCGATTCGCTCGGATCTTCAGACCGAGTTGAAGCGCCTGCTCCAGTCGGAGATCATCCGAGGCAAGGTGGCCGTGCAACGCGCATATGCCGACTGGCGCCGCTATCCCCAGTACATCGTTCCGCTCTCCGAATCCTCCATCGACCTCATTTTTGCACCCGCGCACGGCGCCAACAAGAAAAACGCGACTGACATCCGCCTCGCGATCGATGCGCTGGAGCTGGTCTTCACGCGGCCGGAGATCGGGACATTCATCCTGTTGTCGGGCGACTCGGATTTTTCGTCGCTGGTGCTCAAGCTGAAGGAGTACGGCAAGTACGTGATTGGCGTCGGCATCCGCGAATCCTCGAGCGACCTGCTCATCCAGAACTGCGACGAGTACTACTCGTACAACGAGCTCGCCGGCTTCACCAAGGCCAGTGACGTCGAGTATGTGAAGCGCGATCCGTGGGAGCTGGTCGTCGAGGCGGTCAAGCAGATGACGGCGCACAACGACGTGATGCGCTCCGATCGCCTGAAGCAGGTCATGCAGGAGATCGATCCCAACTTCGACGAGAAGGACGCCGGATTCTCGCGCTTCAGCAAGTTCGTAATCGAAGCGGCGCGCCGCGGCCTGATTACCCTCACGCGCCTCGACAATGGTCAGTACGAGATCGCGCTCGGACCACAGGTGGAAGGAGCGCCCGCGCAACCGACGCTGAGTGCGATGAGCGAGACCAACGAGCGGCCCCGCGGTCGGCGTGGTGGTCGAGGCGGCCGGGGGGGCCGGGGCGGCCGCGAGCGCGAAGAAGCCACGTCCGCTACGGAAGAACCGGAAGCTCCGGCGGCTCCGGCGGCTCCCGCGGCGTCCGCTGCCAAGTCCGGATTCTCCTTTGGTGACGCGTTCGGGCTGATCAAGCAGGCGGTCGGCCGGATCGGCATCGACGAGCAGCCGACGGAGGAAGAACCAGTTCAGGCGGAAGCCAAGCCGGCCGAAGAGACTGCCGAGCCGCCGCGGCCGGTGTTCTCGGCACCCACCGCCGAGGTGGAGGAAGAGGACGACATTCCGATGCCGTCATCGTCGGCGCCGCCGCCGCCCTACAGCACGCCGACGGGTGGCATTCCCATGCGCAGTCCGCGGTTCCGGCGCGGCTCCCGCGGCGGCGCGCACCGTTCCGGCGCCGCAGCGCCGGAGATTCCCAAGATCGGCGTTGTCGAGGTCGATCCGAATTTCCGGCCGCGCGGTGACATGATGCCGGCCAAGCCCGCGGCGCCAGCTACTCCCTCAGGGTCAGTGCAGGAGCGTAGCGAGCGGTCCGAACGCGGTAATCGCGGCGGACGCGGGCGCGGTGGGAGAGATCGTGGCCGTGCTGAGAATGGCGAGCGCAGCGAGCGTGGGGGTCGCGGCCGCCGGGGCGGCCGGGGCGGCCGGGGTCGGGGGGGGGGGCCGCGTCGCTACGAAGAATCGAACGAGATGTCGAACCGCGGTGGGCGTGACGCGACGGAGACTCCCGTACAGCCGGCCCCTCGGTCAGAACTTCCAGAACCTCCGGCACCTCCACCATCGGCTCCCAAAGCCGCCGAACCGGAGTCCGGCGAGTCATTCTGGTCCCGCGTCAAGCGCGGCCTGACCGGCGGGGGCAACGCCTGACGGTGAGCGCCGCAGTTTCGGCAAACTTCTACGCGCGACCTACTGAAGAGGTCGCGCGTGGACTATTGGGGCATATCCTTGTCAGCGACGTGGGCGGTCGCCGCCGCCAGACCGCCGGCCGCATCGTGGAGGTCGAGGCATACGTTGGTCCGCACGATCCGGCCTGTCATGCCTACGGCCATCGGCGCACGGGGCGCACCGAACCGCTGTATGGAGCCCCCGGCACCGCGTACGTCTACTTCACCTATGGAATGCACTGGTGCCTCAATGCGGTGACGGAGCCCCCTGGCTTTCCCGCCGCCGTGTTGATCCGCGCGCTCGAGCCGATTGTCGGGGTCGCCACGATGCGCGCGCGGCGCCGCAAGGAACCGCTCTGCTCCGGCCCGGCAAGGCTCTGTGAGGCGCTGGGCGTCACCGGAGCGCTGAATGGTGTGTCGTTGCAGCGGGGGGTTCTGCGCATCGTCGCAGGCAAAAAACCGAAGCCCGGTGACATCGCCACCGGGCCCCGGATCGGCATCACGCAGGCGACGGATTGGCCGCTGCGCTTCTATCTCAAGGATTCGCCTTGGGTCTCTCGTTAGGCTTAGTGCCGGTCTGTAATTCCTTCTTTTGACGTACCGAAGCTGAGCCGCACACCGCCCTGGACCGTGTGCGTGTTGCTGTCGAGCAGGAAGTTGGCGGAGCTCGATGTCAGGACGTACTGCGCGAAGACGTTCAGCTTGGACGAGTAGTTGACCTGCAAGCCGCCCATGACCCAGAAGAAGGCTTTGCTCGCCGCGTCCAACGCGCGGTCCTGCGCCTCGATGGCCTCACCCTGACTCTGGCAGCTCGTGCAATCCACCACCGGGTTCAGCACCTGCGCCAGGGCGAACCCGAGCCCGCCAAACGGCTCGATCGTTTTCTGCGTCGGATACGCGAGCACACCGAACATGAGGCGCCGCACATCGTTGAAGGTGACGTCGCGGAATCCGGCGCCAACCGAGGAATTCGACGAGGAGGGATCGTAAATCACGGCATGCGCATCAGCCAAAAAGAGCGCTTGCTCGTAGGCGACATACAGCGCCGTACGCCGCGCGGTGATCAGCCAATGGCCGCCGACCATCGGGTCGTAGGCGTACGGCTCGGTGTTGGTCTTGGAGAGGAAGAACCCGCCCTGAGCGCCCCAGTACCACTGGAAGTTCGTGTTGAATCCGCGGCCCTGCTGCGGCGGAATGAAGAAATAGGACGCGCCGAGAGATCCCTGGACCTGGCCGGTCCACAGATCGCTGAAGAAGGGGTGCTTGGGTGTGTACTCCGCGCGCACATCGCCGCGTAGCGCGATGTGGTGCGACACGAAGTAGCGCATCCCGAGTCCGCCGGTGAGCAAGTCTTGCTGGAAGTCGTACGGCGCATCGGGACCGAACACCATGCGCGAGTAGCCGCCTGACGCCAGCAGCGTCACCTTATCACTCATGGGGAAGTTGAGGAGCAGCGCGCCGCTGATGGTGGAGACGTTGATGTCCTGAGTGGCGGCGAGATTGGTGGTGGCGACGTAATCGCCCGTGACCTCGATGCCGACCTTGTTGCTGAGCATGTAGCCGAGACGTGCACCGCCGCCGAAGCCGTTCGCAATGAGGAATGAGCGGTCGAACCGCCAATAGGAGCCGAACACGCCGAACTCGATGTTTTGCGACTTCTGCGCAGCGGCGGGAGCCGTTGCCAAGGTCACGAATCCCGCCAGGAGAATCAGCCGCTTCATCGGACTCCCTCCCCAAAGGCCCTGCCCCTAGTGGGGCGCCAATAGGACCGCGTTAAAGAGCAGCTTGAAGGTGCCGTGCGTCTGGCCCCGAAACTGCGGCCGGAACCCGAACAGGATCACCTGGCCACTGCCAACCGGTGCCTCCACCAGCGCGGCCTTCCCAGCGAGCCGCTCGGGGAACCGGACGAAGCCGGATCGCAGCGGCTCTTGGGGATAGGTCGCCAGGGCCCGAGCAGGACCCGAAACGGTGAAGGCGGCGCTATTCTCGAAGTAGACGTCGAGGGAGTCGGGAGCCCCAAGGGTGACCGGGCTTTTCGCCCCCTCAACTCCCCCCAAAACCGTACCGAAAATAGAGCCTGGGGCGTAAAATCGCAAAACTTGGGGACCCGATGCCTCCCCGGCTAGAACGTTGACCACCGGGAGTTTAAGGGTTGCAATCGCGAAATTACTTGAACCATCCAGGCAAACCAGTGTGCCACCACCCCGAACAAATGCCGAAATAGCGTCAGAGCCGGTCTCGCCCAGTCCTCCTGCGTACTGCAATGGAATGCGAGTCGAGTCCACACCATTTACAATCGATCCGCCATCCGCGTCGGGCAGCACTATCACGTCAAAGCGTTGGCGCAGCCCTCCTTTTCTGACGTCGGCGTCGTGGACTGTCGTGTAACTGATGCCATACTGCTCGAACAGCCAGCGTGTCCACCCCTCATCGATGTTCGCTGTCCACGGCTGATACAGCGCGATGCGCGGCAGCCGCTGCCGCGTCGTGCCCAAGCCGGACCTCGGAACCTTCGATACCGCCTGCACGGGGAATCCGTGGCGCGCCGCCTCCTCGGCGAGAATCGCGCGCGCTCGCGGGCCGCGGACCATCAGGCTGTCCCCGGCGATCGTGACCGACTGGCCGGCAGTGAGTAGTCGCGCCACGGCGCGCGATTCCGCGTTCGTGCGGTTTTTCAAGAAGAAGATGTCGCCCGAACCCTCGATCCTTCCCGGCGCCGGCACGACGCTGTCCACGCTTACGAGATTTGCGGTAAACGGTGCGTTCACGACATCGGCACGGACGCCCATCGTGAACGGTAGCGTCCAGCCGGCCACATCGTACGGCGGCCGGTCGTTCACGGGCGTGTAGCGTTGCGGCTCGAGCAGATCCTTGGCGTGCGCGCGATACGGCTGCGCCATCGGTACCACCAGCGAACCGGCAGGATAGGTCCGCCCCTGGACGCTGAACGCCTCCTCCGCGCGCCACACTTCGACTCCACCGGCGCGCAGCACATTCGCCAGCGTGCTCCAGCTCTCGGGGTCGCGCTGCTCACTCGGGAGGACGTACGCAAATGGATTGCCGGCCAGCCCGGCCTCGACGGCGCGCCGCCCCAGTCCGACAAATCGATCGATCATGTTGACGCGATCGCGCGCGGCCAGGTGGACCAGCGCCTGCGACGTGATCAACTCGTACCGTACGATGTCGCCGAGGTGCCATGTACCGCCGGGCCA
Organism: Gemmatimonadales bacterium; assembly: GCA_036558345.1. GTDB lineage: Bacteria > Gemmatimonadota > Gemmatimonadetes > Gemmatimonadales > GWC2-71-9 > 20CM-2-65-7. The sequence goes on from DATBFV010000149.1 coordinate 20,642, forward strand.
GGCTGCGGGATAGTTCACGCCGTGTCCGGGTTGACGCACCGAGTCCACACTCAGCGTGATCGGCGAGCCGAGGCGTGCGCTGGCGGCTTCGGTGAGGATACCGATCATGTTGTGGCGCGTGGGTGTCGAGCGGAACCCGCCATGCCACCAGAGGTCGTACGTCTGCTGATGCGCGATGCCGGTCAGCCCCGCATCGTAGAGCGCCGACGCCATCTGCGCCCCGACGAGGTTGATGCCCGCGACGATCGCGGGATCGATATTGGGGTTGACGGGGTCCTGGAACGGCGGCACGAACAGCCGCACGCCGTTCGAGCCCATCTGATGCACGTCGTACACGATCTCCGGAAACCATTCCTTGTACAGCATCCTGGTCACGAGCTGCGTTTCCACCTGCGTCTGCATGAACCAGTCACGGTTGTTGTCGTGACCGATGTACTTGTGGTAGAGCCACGGCAAGGGGCCCCCTTCGTACCGTGTGCCTTTGTACCGGCGGTACCAGCTCACCACCGTGTCGAGTCCATCGGGATTCATCGAGGGAATCATCAGTACCACAACTGAGTCGAGCAGGCGCCGCAGCTCGGGATCGGTCACGAGCCGGTAGGCGAGCGTCATGCCCATTTGGCTCGATGCGACTTCGGTCGAATGGATGTTGTTGCTGATGAGGATCACGGCAGGCTGTTTTGTACGGATCTCGGCGAGATCGGCATCGGTGAGCCGGCGCGGATCGGCGAGCAACGCCTGCGCTCGCTTGATCTCGGCGAGCCGCTGCTGATTTGCCGGAGCAGTGATGATCATGAGCAGAAACGGCCGGCCTTCGGTGGTACGTCCCAGCGTATCGACACGCACGTACTCACTGTGCTGCGCCAGCGTGTTCAGGTATCCGCTGACCTGTTTCCAATCCGCGAGGCTCGAATCCGCTCCGGGCTCAAAGCCCAGGCTTGCCGCCGGCGCTTGTTGCAGCGCGAGCAGCGTAAGCAGCAGTGCATGCATTAGATCAGTCCGAGTTTGGAGCCGACTTTTTTGAATGCGCGGAGCGCAAAATCGAGATCGTCGTTGGTGTGCGCCGCGGAGAGCTGGCACCGCACACGCGCATGTCCTTGTGGCACAACGGGATAGCCAAATCCGGTCACAAAGACGCCTTCGGCAAGCAGCAGCTCGCTCATGTGGATCGCCTTCGCCGTCTCGCCCAGAATCACCGGGACGATCGGTGTCTCGCCCGCCAGCGGTTTGAAGCCGAGCGCGAGGAGCTGCTCGCGGAAGTAGCGGGCGTTGTGGTGCAGCCGTGCCACGAGATCGGGATGGCGCTCGACGTGGCGTACCGCCGCCAGCGCACTGGCCGCGACGGTCGGTGGTAACGCGTTGCTGAACAGCTGCGGGCGCGAGCGCTGGATGAGATAGTCGGTGAGCGCGAGCGGTCCCGCGGTGAATCCACCCGCCGCCCCACCGAGCGCCTTGCCGAGCGTCGACGTGATCACGTCGACCTGTCCCAGCATTCCGTAGTGCTCGGCCGTCCCGCGGCCTGCTTTGCCTAGCACGCCGGTCGCGTGCGAATCGTCCACCGCAAGCACGGCGTCGTACTTTCGCGCGAGCGCCACGAGGTCGGGCAGCTTCGCGATATCGCCTTCCATCGAGAAGATGCCGTCGGTGAAGATCAATTTGCGACGTGCCTTACCGGCGGCTCTGAGCTTCTCCTCGAGATCCGCCATGTCCGAGTGCTTGTAGACCGCCGTCTGACACTTCGTGATCGTTTTGGCGAGACGGATTGAATCGATGATCGATGCGTGATTGAGCTGATCGGACACGACGAAGTCGGGTTCGGCGAGTACCGTCGGGCAGAGCCCCTCGTTTGCATTCCAGCAGCTGACGTAGGACAGCGACGACTCGCAGCCGACGAATCGGGCGAGCGCCTCCTCGAGTTGCCGGTGCACCGTAAACGTGCCGCAGATGAATCGCACCGACCCCGTTCCCGCGCCCCAGCGGTCCAGTGCGGCCTTACCCGCCGCGACGACCTCGGGGGCGTTGCACAGGCCGAGGTAATTGTTGGAGGAGAGGATCACGACTTCGCCGCGGCCTTCCATCTGCACCCGCGCCGCCTGCGGAGAGTCGAGATAGTTGAGTCGCTTGTAGACGCCTTCCTTCTTGAACTCCGCCAATTCATCCTGCAACTGTCCCATGAAGCTCATGCGATCTCCAGTATGACCTTGCCGGCGTCCCCCGACCGGATGGCCGCGAGGGCGTCGTCGATTTGCGCGAGTGGAAACTTGTGGGTGATGACGGGCCGCGGGTCGAACTGTCCGCCGGTGAGAAAGCGCCGCATCTGGTGCCACGTCTCGTACATCTTCCGTCCAATCACGCCGTACACGGTGATGCCCTTGAAGATGATCTCGTTGGCGAGATTGAGCGGCACGTCACCCTTCGGAATGCCGAGCAGTTGCACACGCCCGCCCATGCGCACAGCCGCGAAGGCCTGGTGCAACGCGGACGCGACGCCGGACATCTCGCACACCACATCCGCACCTTCACCCCCGGTCTCGCCGACGACCGTCTTCACGACGTCTTCGTTTGCGGCGTTGATCGTGAGATGCGCGCCCATCTTTTCCGCGAGCGCGAGGCGCCTGGGGTTCACGTCGGAGGCGATCACTTTGGTGGCGCCGGCGGCGCGCGCAATGCCCACCGCGAAGCAGCCGATCGGCCCGCAGCCCACAATCAAAACGGTGCTGCCGGGGATTTCCGCGGTCAGCACCGTGTGAAACGCATTGCCCATGGGGTCCATGATTGCGCCGACCTCGGTGGGTATCCCCGAAAGGGTCAGCACATTGGTAGTTGGCATCGTGATGTACTCGGCGAAGGCGCCGTCACGATCGACGCCGATGATGCGTGTGTTCTTGCAGATATGACTGTTGCCGGTGCGACACTGGAGGCAGTGCCCGCAGACGATATGGCCTTCCGCCGTCACGAGCTG
>DATBFV010000150.1:0-5512 GCA_036558345.1 Gemmatimonadales bacterium
TGTCGGCGCGCAAGCGCGGCCGCCTGCTCTTCAAGGCCGCCGACCTGCTCGAAGCCCGCCTCGACGAAGTCGCCCGGCTCGAGACGGCGCAGAACGGCAAGACGCTGTTCGAATCGAAGATCGAGATCGGGATGACGATCAACACCCTGCGCTATTACGCAGGGTGGACCGACAAGATCGTCGGCGATACGCTGCCGGTCGAAGGCCCCTTCTTTACGTACACGTTGCGCGAGCCGATCGGCGTCGTCGGCGCGATCGTGCCGTGGAATTTTCCCCTCAACATCGCAAGCTGGAAATTTGCGCCGGCACTCGCGTCGGGCTGCACCGTCGTCCTCAAGCCTGCGTCGGAAACCCCGCTCACCGCCCTGCTCTTTGCCGAGATCGCGCTCGAGGCGGGTTTGCCGCCGGGTGCGTTCAATGTGGTCCCCGGTGGCGGCTCGACCGCCGGGGCGGCGCTGGTGCGGCATCCCGACGTCGACAAGATCTCGTTTACCGGCTCGACGGAAGTCGGTCGGCAGATCATGAAGATGGCCGCCGAGACGAACAAGCGCGTGACGCTGGAGCTGGGTGGGAAGAGCCCGAACATCATTTTCGCCGACGCCGATCTGAAAGCGGCCGTACGCGGCGCGCAGACCGGCATCTTCTACGGCAAGGGTGAAGTCTGCGCGGCGGGCTCGCGCCTCCTCGTCGAGAAGGCGGTGCACCAGCAGGTGGTCGAGCAGCTTGCCGAAGGCGCGAAGAAGCTGACACCTGGGGATCCGCTCGACAAGAACACGCGCCTTGGCGCGATCGTCTCGAAGAAGCAACAGGAGACGGTACTCTCCTACATCAAGCGAGGCGTGGACGAGGGCGCGCGGCTCGTGGCCGGCGGCAAGGCGGCAAAGCCAAACGGCAAGGGCTACTACATCGAAGCGACGGTGTTCGACGCCGTGCAGCCCGAAATGACGATCGCGCGCGAGGAGATCTTCGGGCCCGTGCTCGCCGTGCTGACATTCGATGATTTCGAGCAGGGCGTGAAGCTGGCGAACAACACGATCTACGGACTCGCCGCGGGGATCTGGACCAAGGACATCCAGAAGGCGCATCGTGCCGCGAAGGCGATTCGCGCCGGCACCGTGTGGATCAACTCCTACAACTTCTACGACTCCGGCGCGCCGTTCGGCGGCTTCAAGGCCTCAGGCTTTGGCCGAGACCTGGGGCGCGAGGCCCTCGACGGTTATCTGGAGACAAAAACGGTCTGGGTTGGATTGTGAGCGCAGCCTACATCTCGGTTGCCCTGCGGACGCCCGTCGGCAAACACGGCGGCGCGCTCGCGAATGTGCGGCCGGATGATCTCGCTGCCGTTCCCATCAAAGCCGTCGTCGAGCGGTCGGGTATCGATCCCGCCTCGATCGACGATGTGATTCTCGGGTGTGCCAACCAGGCAGGCGAAGACAATCGCAACGTCGCGCGGATGGCGCTGCTGCTTGCCGGTTTGCCGGTGGAAGTGCCGGGTCAGACGGTCAACAGGCTGTGCGGGTCGGGGCTGCAGGCGGTGGCAAGTGCGGCGCAGGCGATCAAGGCCGGTGAAGGCGAGACGTTCATCGCCGGCGGTGTGGAGAGCATGACGCGCGCGCCGTACGTGATGCTGAAGCCGAGCGAGCCGTTCAGTCGGAAGACGCCGGAGGTCGCCGACACGACGGTGGGCTGGCGGTTCGTGAACCCGCGCATGAAGAAGGAATGGACGATCTCGCTCGGCGAGACAGCCGAGGTGGTCGCGGAGCGCTACCAGATCAGCCGGGCGGAGCAGGATGCGTTTGCGGTCGAGAGCCAGAAGCGAGCCGAGAAGGCGCTCAGCGAGTGCGTGTTCACCGAGGAGCTGGTGGCCGTGCCGCTGCCCGATGGCTCCAAGTTCTCCAAGGACGAGTATCCCCGTGCCGGCACGACGCTGGACGCGGTCGCGAAGCTCAAGCCAGCATTCAAGAAGGACGGCACCGTAACGGCCGCGAGCTCGAGCGGGATCAACGACGGCGCCGCAGCGTTGTTGGTCTCGAACGAGAAGCAGAATGCGATCGCCAGGATCGTCGCCACTGCGGTGGCTGGGGTCGACCCAAGCTGTATGGGGCTCGGCCCGATTCCCGCGACCAGGAAAGCACTCCAACGTGCCGGTCTCGGCATAAGGGACATCGGGCTCGTCGAGCTGAACGAAGCCTTTGCATCGCAGGCAATCGCCTGCATTCGGGATCTCAAACTGGATCCTGAAAAGGTGAACATCTACGGTGGCGGCATCTCGCTCGGTCATCCGCTCGGCTGTACCGGCGCGAAGATTCTCACCACGCTGGTCCACGCCTTACAACGCCGCAACACGCAGTTCGGCCTCGTAACCATGTGCATCGGCGTCGGCCAGGGCATCGCGATGATTGTCGAGCGCGTCTGATGGCGGCGTACGAGCGGCTTCTCGTCGAGATCAAAGACCAGATCGGGAACGTCACACTCAACCGGCCGGAAAAGGCGAACGCGTTCGATCCCGACATGTGCGACGATCTGCTCGAGGCGCTGCACATGCTCGCCACGGCGGATGCGGTGCGTGTCATCGTGATCACCGGCGCGGGCAAGGCCTTTTGCGCCGGCGCCGATCTCGGTGTTCTTGGCACACAAGGTCACGAGCTGGTCAAAGCCGGCAAAGACATCGCCCTGACCATTCGGAGTGCACCGAAACCGGTGCTGGCCGCGGTGAACGGTGCGGCGGCGGGGGGTGGGGCGAACCTCGCGCTGGCATGTGACTACCGCATCGCGTCGGATCTCGCTTCGATCGGGCAGGTATTTCACAGGCTGGGGCTCGTGCCGGATTGGGGCGGCAGCTATTTCCTGCCTCGCCTCACCGGAATTTCCAAGGCGCTCGAGCTGGTCTGGAGCGCACGCATGGTGCCCGCGGCGGAGGCCGCCGAGCTGGGAATGTTCGATCTGGTCGTCCCGCATGCGACGCTCGCCGCTGAGGCACTCGCGCTGGCAAAACGCTGGGCCGCCATGACTCCGGGCGCGGTCGCCGTTGCCAAACGCGCCTTGTATCAGTCGGAGCGCAGCTCATTGGCGGACGCACTCGATCTCGAGATTGCAGATCAACAGATACTGTTCGCGACCCCCGAAGCACGCCAACTCATAAGGAATCGCTGAAATGGTCCGCAAACTTGGCAACTTTGACGACTGGATCGACTACTTCAAGTATTGGCAGGATTCGATCGGTATACCGGCTGGCGCGCTGCGGGACTTCAAGTTCGACGCGAAGTTCGGCGACCCGGAAATCCCGCACATCGAGTTCGGCCACTACAAAGGCCAGCGCAAATGGCCGACGGTGATGCACATCCCCGACCAGCGGATTCGTGACGCGCTGCTCAACCTCATCGTCTATCAGGGTGACACTGAATTCGCGTCAGTCGAGCAGCAGCGCAACCTGCTGCACCACGCGCCGTCCGACTACGACCTACTCTCGCTGCAACGCGTGATGACGGAGGAAATGCGACACGGCTGGCAGATGTCGTACCTGCTCTGCACGCACTTTGGCGACGAAGGCAAACGCGAAGCGGCCAAGCTGCTCGAGCGTCGCGCCGACGAGGGCGAGCGGCTGCTCGGTTCCTTCAACGAGATCGTCGACAACTGGCTCGACTTCTTCACCTACACGCAGTTCATCGATCGCGACGGCAAGTTCCAGCTGAAAATGTTGTCCGTCTCGGCGTTCGATCCCCTGTCGCGCTCCATGGGGCCGATGCTCAAGGAGGAGTCTTTCCACCTCGGCACGGGCAATAACGGTCTGCTGCGCATCGTGAAAGCGGGGAAAATGCCGCCCGAAGTGATCCAGCGCTTCTTCAATAAGTGGATCCCGACGGCATTCGATCTCTTCGGCACGGACAACTCCTCGTCCGCCCACTGGGCGTACGTGTGGGGCTTGAAGGGCCGCTACGACGAGCGCGAGAATCCGGTCAACGGGGGGGACGTCGCCGAGCCTGACAAGAGCAAGTTGAACGAACTGGCGCGCAATCTGTACCGCCAGGAGATCGTGAAACTGGTCGAGCGGCTCAACATGTTCATCCCCGAGCGCGAGCGGCAGCTCAAGGTGCCGGACCTCAAGTTCAACCGGCGGATCGGGATGTACGCGCACCAGAAGTACACGGTCGACGGACAGCCCATCGACGAAAGCAAGTACCCCGCATATCTCGAGACCGTGATGCCGCGTCCTGAAGACATTGCGATCGTGCACGACATCGAGAAAGAGCCCGACTGGATCGAGCCAAAGAAAGCCGACAGCCTGCAGCAGTGAAGCCGTTGGTCATTGCCCACCGGGGCGCCTCCAGCATTGCGCTGGAGAACTCCCTGGCGGCCTTTCGCGCCGCCGCGGGCCAGGGCGCCGACGGCGTGGAGCTCGACGTGCACGCCTCGATTGACGGCGAGCTCTTCGTGCACCACGACCCAACGATCACGGGTCTCCCCATCGCGCAAGCGCGCGCGTGTGACCTCGCCGGTGTCCGGCTCGCGAACGGCGAGCTGCTGCCGACGCTCGCGCAGGCGCTCGCTGCGTCTGGCAAGCTGAAAGTCTTCGTCGAAGTGAAGGCGCTCGATCCGCGGTGGGACGAGCGGCTGTTCGGCCTGCTCGATCAGGGCCCGAATCCTGGTGGCTACGCGGTGCACAGCTTCGAGGCGCCCATCATCCGGCGGCTGCGCCAGCAGCGCCCCACGCTGCCTTGCGGTATCCTGTCGGAGGTCCCAATCCCCAACCCGAGCGAGACACTCGCAGCCGCCAAAGCGCAGACGCTCTGGCCTGAGCGAACGCTGGTGGACGAGCGACTGGTCAAGGCGGTGCACGGGCTCGGCAGCGGCATCATCGTGTGGACCGTAGACAATCCCGGCGACATGGAGCGCCTGGTCCGCTGGGGCGTGGACGGCATCTGCACGAACCATCCCGAGCGGGCTCGCCGCATCGTAGACGCATCCCGCGCGGCATGAAGGCCCCGCGCGTCGTGGTCATCGGCGCCGGGACCATGGGTCATGGCGTAGCGTTCGTGGCCGCCCTCGCGGAGTGCGACGTCGTGATCACCGATGCGCGCCCCGACGCTCTGCCCCATGCGCTGAGCAAGATCGCGCAGTTGCTCGACGGCGCGGTAAACCGCGGGAAACTCCTCGACACGGACCGGAGCGCACTGGAGCGGCGACTGCATGTCGAAGCTGCGCTGCCCGCAGCGGTGCGCGGCGCAGACGTGGTCATCGAGGCGGTCGTCGAAGATCTGGCGATCAAGCAACGGCTGTTCGCAGATGTCGAACGCTTTGCGCCGGCGGACGCGCTGCTGGCGTCGAACACGTCATCGCTGTCGATCGGCGCGATCGCGTCTGCCCTTGCGAATCCCGACCGCCTGGTCGGGATGCATTTCTTCAATCCCGTGCACGTCATGCGGTTGGTGGAGGTCGTGACGCACGGTGCGGGCAGTCGCGCGGCGGCCGATCGCGCTGTGGAGTTCGCGCGCCGGCTCAAGAAGGAGCCGAT
>DATBFV010000151.1:0-6142 GCA_036558345.1 Gemmatimonadales bacterium
GACATGTTCAAAGGCGACTACGCCGAGACCGAAGCGGAATCCGATGCGTGGGTGAAGGGGGACCGCAAGAAGAACCGCCGGCCACCCGAGCTGCTCACGCGCGACGTCGTCGCCAAAGCCATCACCAAGGAGATCGCTGAAGGGCGTGGCTCGCCACACGGCGGCGTCTTCCTCGATATCGCCTCGAAACAGAGCCCTGACTACATCAAGAAGAAGCTGCCGAGCATGTATCACCAGTTCAAAGAGCTGGCACAGGTCGACATCACGAAGGACGCGATGGAAATCGGGCCGACCACGCACTACGTGATGGGCGGCGTGAAGGTCGATGCCGAGACCCAGGAGTCGACCGTATCCGGACTCTACGCCGCGGGCGAGGTGGCCGGCGGCATGCACGGTGCCAACCGCCTCGGCGGCAACTCCCTGAGCGATCTGCTGGTGTTCGGGCGCCGGGCAGGGCAGTACGCTGCCGAAAAGCGGAGCGCGCCCCCACGAATTCCCGACGGCGACGTCGAAGCGGCGATGCGGCAGGCGCTCGCACCGTTCGAGCATGAGGGCGAGAACCCCTACGCAGTGCAGCAGGCCCTTCAGGCGGTGATGCAGCGGCATGCTGGAATCATTCGCGACAAGCAGGGCCTCGAGACGGCGCTCACCGAGCTTGAGAAGCTCAAGGCGCGCGCCCGCAAGGTCGGCGTGACGGGCAGTCGCGAATACAACCCCGGCTGGCATACGGCGATCGATTTGCGGTCGTTGCTCGTCGTCTCCGAGGCGACGGCGCGCGCCGCGCTCGAGCGCACCGAGAGCCGCGGTGGTCATACCCGCAGCGATTACCCCGATTCGGACGACAAGCAGGCGCGCGAGCAGATCGTGATCAAGAAAGAAGGCGAGCGCATGGTCGCACGGCGTGAGACGCAGCCGCCCATCCCGGCCGACCTCATGACTCTCATCAAGGAAGGGAAATAGCCGTGGCAGAGCAGCGGACCCTCCGGTTGTTCCGCGGCACGCGCGAGGGCGGCGAGCTGAAGGAATACAAGGTCGCCGCCGGCGAAGGGTCGGTGGTGCTCGACGCCGTGCACATGATCCAGGCCGAGCAGGCACCCGACCTCGCGGTGCGCTGGAACTGCAAGGCAGGCAAGTGCGGCTCGTGCTCGGCCGAAATCAACGGGAAGCCGCGGCTGATGTGCATGACGCGCATGTCCGATTATGCGCCCGACGAGACGATCACCGTGACGCCGATGCGCGCGTTCCCGGTGATCAAGGACCTCGTGACGGACGTGTCGTGGAATTACGAGGTGAACAAGCGGATCCCGGCGTTCCAACCCCGGAAACCCGACGCGCCGGACGGCACCTGGCGGATGTATCAGTACGAAGTCGAGCGGCCGCAGGAGTTCCGCAAATGCATCGAGTGCTTCCTGTGCCAGAACGTGTGCCACGTGCTGCGCACGCACGAGAAGCATCAGCAGTTCATGGGCCCAGCCATGCTGGTGCGCGCGGCGCTGTACGAGATGCACCCGCTCGACGAGGCCGACCGTCGCGATCATCTCCGCCACGAGGGCGGCATCGGGTTCTGCAACATCACCAAGTGCTGCACCGAGGTGTGCCCCGAATCGATCACAATCACCGACAATGCGATCATTCCGCTGAAGGAACGCGTCGTGGATGCGAATTACGATCCGCTGGCCGCGTTGTGGCGCAAGCTGACAAAGTAGTCGTCATTGTGGGCGCGGGGTTCGGCGGCCTGAACGCCGCGCGGGCCCTGCGCAAGGCTCCCGTCCAGGTCGTGCTGCTCGATCGCAACAACTATCACGTGTTCCAACCGCTGCTCTATCAGGTCGCCACCGCCGGCCTCGAGCCCGAGGAGATCGCGAAGCCCGCCCGCGCCATTCTGCGCGGGCAGAAGAATTTCGATTTCAGGCTGATCGACGTGACCCGGGTGGATTTCGCCGCGCGCCGGCTCGAGACCAGCGCTGGACCTATCGGCTACGACTACCTGGTGCTGGCGCCGGGCGGCGAGACGAATTTCTTCGGGCTCGAGTCACTGCAGCGCCACGCGCTCGGCTTGAAGGACATCCCCGACGCGATCGCGATCCGCAATCAGGTCCTGACCTGCTTTGAGAAGGCCATGCTCGAGCCCGACCCGGAGCAGCGCCGTTCGCTGCTCACGTTCATCGTCGTGGGTGGCGGGCCGACCGGCGTCGAGATGGCGGGCGCGCTGTCGGAGCTGATTCGCCTCGTCTTGGTCAAGGATTATCCGCGGCTCAACATCAAAGACGTGCGCATCCTGCTGCTCGAGGCCACGGACAAGCTGCTGCCGGCAATGCCGGAGCGGCTGCGCGAAGCAGCCGGAAAGACGCTGTGGCGGAAGTGGGTGGAGGTGCGCTTCGGCGCGACAGTTGCCGATTACGACGGTACGCAGGCGCGCCTCAGAAGTGGGGAGGTCATTCCTGCACACACGCTCATCTGGGCGGCCGGCGTCCGCGCCGCACCCTTGAGCGCCACGCTCGGCCTGAAACCCGCCCGGCAGGGCCGCATTCCAGTGGAGTCGACGCTTCAGGTTTCGGGACATCCCGAGGCTTTCATCATCGGCGACGCGGCCTATTTCGAGCAAGACGGCGAGCCGCTGCCGATGGTGGCGCCCGTGGCCATTCAAATGGGCGAGTCCGTCGCCGGGAATATTGGCAGAGCGCTGCGCGGCCAACCGCTCGTGCCGTTCCGCTACAAGGATCAGGGCACGCTGGCCACGATCGGCCGCAATGCCGCCGTCGCGAATGTCTACGGCATCCAGGCCACGGGATTCATCGCCTGGGTCATATGGTTGGGTGTTCACATCATTCAGCTGATCGGATTCCGCAATAAACTGTTCGTGCTGATCAACTGGGCGTGGGACTATTTCTTCTACGAGCGCGCTGCGCGGTTGATTACGCGCGATTGAGCTTGCCGTATCAGCCCGCTCCAGCCGCAATCCTGGCACCAGCGATGCTCAACCATTGGAAGCAGCAGCTTGAGGATCGAATGATGAATGCGCGTCAGCGGCGCCCCGCACAGCGGACAGACACGTTTTTTCGGTAAGATGAAGTAGACGAAGGTCAGGACAATCACTGCCCGCAGCGCCACAGTCGCAAACAACACGACCACCACCAGCATGCTACGCGGCCTTCTCCCGCACGAAGGCCGTGATGCGCTGCTCCAGCTCGGCCAGCTCCACCGGTTTCACTAGCACGCGTTCGCGCGGCACGTCGGCCAGTCCGCGGCCCGCGAGTTGTGTGATGTCGCCCGACAGAAACAGCACCCGCTCGGCCAGAGTGGGGCGGAGCTGCTGCAGCCGCTGGTAGAACTCCGCGCCGTCCATTTTCGGCATGCGGAGATCGGCGAGAATTACGTCCGGCTGAAATCCGGTGCCGAGCTGCTCGAACGCCGCCACGCCGTCGCCTGCTTCTCGCAACTCCGCACCGCGCGTGGACAGGAATCGCATCATGGGCCGGCGCACCAGCTCCTCATCCTCCAGCAGCAGAATCCGAATTCCGGCGAGGCTCAGGCCGGGAGCCGGTGAAGCGCGCGGTGCCGCCGGCTGCGGCGTCTCCACAGGAGCGCGCGGCACCGCGGCGCCCGCGGAAGGCAGCCACATGAGGAAGCGCGCGCCTGGCTCGGGGAGCGTCACGAGGTCGAGTTCACCCTCCGCCTCCCGCACCAGCTGCCGCGAGATGTAGAGACCGAGCCCCGTGCCGCGCACTCCCTTCGTGCTCGCGAAGGGCCGAAACAAGCGGTCGGCGATTTCGGGCGCCACGCCGGGACCGTTGTCGGACACGGTCACGCAGACCTTCGCGCCCGTGTCGTCGGTGTAGGAGTCCACGATCAGTCGACGCGGCGGCTTGACGGTGCGCAACGCATCGAGCGCGTTGCTCAGCAGATTGACGACGACCTGTTCCAGCCGATTGGCGTCGCCGACCACGGGCGGCAGCTCGGCATCGAGGCGTCCCTCGAGTGTGATCTCGTCAATCCCGAAGCGGTACGACACGAGATCAATCGCCGTCCGCACGACGTCGTTCAGGTTTACAGTGGTCGAGCGCTTCTCGCCCGCCCGGACAAAGCGCAGCAACCCGCGAAGCAGCTTGGCCGCGCGCTGCGCCTGGCGCAGGATGCTCTGCATTTCGTTGCGCTGCTCGGCCGACAGCGTGTCATCCGCGAGCCGCAGCTCAGCGTGGCTCGCGATCGCCATGAGGGGATTGTTCACCTCGTGCGCGACGCCACCCAGCAGCTCGCCCGCCGCTGCAAAGCGGCCCTGTTCCTCGGCGCGATCGCGGAGCACGCGCGTCATATGATTAAAGTGGCTCGAGACAGTGCCGAGCTCATCGCCGCGCACCACCGGCACTTGCGTGCTCAGGTCACCCTCTGAAACACGCTGAATGCCGCGCTCGAGCGCGCTGAATGGCGTCCACAACCGCCGGCGCACGAGGAGCCACGCTGCGGGAAAGAGAATCGCGCCGATGGTGACAACCGCGATCGCCGGCGCCGTACCCAGACGTCCAGTGAGTGCGAGCGTGAGTGCCGCGCCGTACACGACGCCCGCCGCGACGATCGCGACGATCAGCACGCGCAGGCTCTTGCTCATCCGACCAAGTTGCCTCTGGACGAATCCGTTTGCACGGCCTAATCTCTCCCGTCTTCCAACCAGCCAAGGTCATTCCACATGCGCGCGTTGACCGTTCTTCTCGCAACCAGTGCCCTCGCCTGCGCCTCAGCCCCCGCGCGGCAGGTTCCCGCACCACCGCCGGCACCTGCCCGCCAAGATACAACGCGGGCCGCCAATGGCGCACGCCAGCAGGGCCAGGATGCGACGGCGCCCAAGCCCTACAGCCAGGTCATCACCCCCGGCGCCACCACCGATTCCGGCGTTTTCATCGTTCACCGGATCGGCGAAAAGCTGTTTTACGAGATCCCCCAAACGATCTTCGGCCGGGAATTCCTGCTGGTCGCCGATCAACGCGGCACGATCCGCGGCGTCCGCTACGCGGGCGAAGAGATCAGCAACCGCATCGTGGTGTGGGAACGGATGGGGAACAAGGTGTTTCTGCGGATCGTGTCGTACGCGATGCGCGCCGACACGACGCTACCCGTTTCGCGCGCCGTGCGGCTGTCGAACATCGCGCCAATCATCATGAGCTTCGACGTCGCGTCGTGGCACCAGCCCGACAGCAACGCCGTCATCGAGGCGACCAAGCTCTTCACGACCGATGTCGCGGAGCTGAATCTGCGCCAGTCAATGCGGGTTCGGCGTATGGATCCGACGCGCTCGCTCGTGGAGCGCGCGCGCTCGTTCCCGCGTAACGTGGAGGTGAGCGCGCTGCAGACGTTCGAAGTCGATTCCGTGCCCGGTGGTTTTGGGAACCCGCCGAACCGCTCGCTCAACACGATCACGATGTTGATGAACTACTCGATGGTGCTCCTGCCGGACCAACCGATGATGGCGCGGCTGTGCGACGATCGCGTCGGCTACTTCAACATCTCGTTCGAGGATTTCGACGAAGTGCGCGTGATGGGTCCGCAGCGCTGCTTCATCAAGCGCTTCCGGCTCGAGCCGAAGGATCCTAACGCCGCCGTTTCCGATCCCATCAAGCCGATCGTCTGGTACATCGACCCCGCCACGCCCGCCAAGTGGCGTAACTGGCTGATCAAAGGGGTGGAGATGTGGGAGCCGGTGTTCCGTGCCGCCGGATTCAGCAACGCGATCACCGCGCGCGTCCCCGAGGCGAGCGACTCCGATTTCGATCTCGATGACGCGCGCTTCAACACCATCCGCTGGCTGCCGTCCACGATCGAAAACGCATACGGACCCAGCGTCAGCGACCCGCGCTCCGGCGAGGTCCTGAACGCGAACATCGGGTTCTATCACAACGTCGCGAGTCTGGTCGAGTCCTGGTACTGGACCCAGGCCGGCGCGGCCGATCCGCGCGCCAAGACCTTGCCGTTTCCCGACTCGCTCATGGGCCTGATGCTGGCCTACGTCGCGAACCACGAAGTCGGCCACAGCCTCGGCCTCCGGCACAACATGGTGGCCTCGACCTACTATCCGGTCGATTCGCTGCGCAGCAAGTCGTTCACCTGCCGCATGAAGGGGACGAGTCCGTCGATCATGGACTACGCGCGC
>DATBFV010000152.1:0-2611 GCA_036558345.1 Gemmatimonadales bacterium
AGATGCCGCAGATGCCGTGCACCGGAACCGCGCCGATCGGGTCGTCGATCCGCAGGTACTCGAGCAGGTCGACGCCCACGACGACGACCACGCCGGCGACGGCGCCGAGAGCGACCGCGCCGGTCGGCGACACCCAGTAGCAGGGGCAGGTGACCGCCACGAGGCCCGCCAGGAAGCCGTTCACCGTGAAGCTCACGTCCCACGTCTTCGTCTTCGGGTACGCGTAGAACATGGCCGCAAGCCCAGCCGCGCATGCGGCGAGCGTCGTGTTCGTCGCGATGCGGCCGATGCCCTCGAAGTCCATCGCGGACAGCGTGCTGCCCGGATTGAAGCCGTACCAGCCGAACCACAGGATGAAGCCGCCGACGGTCGCGATCGTCAAGTCGTGCGGCAGCATGGGGCCACCGCCGTCGCGCTTGAAGCGCCGACCGAGTCTCGGCCCAAGCCAGATGCCACCGGCCAGCGCGATCCAACCGCCGATCGAGTGCACGACGGTCGAGCCAGCAAAGTCGTGGAAGTTCATCCCGATGCTCGGCAGGAAGTGCCCTTCGCTGCCCATCATCACCAGGAGCCCATCCGGCCCCCAGCACCAATGGCCGAGAATCGGATAGATGAAGCCGGAGACGCAAACGGAGTAGAGAATGTCGCCCCAGAACGCGGTGCGGCCGATCATGGTGCCCGAGCAGATTGTGCTGGCGCAGTCGGCGAACGCGAACTGGAAGATCCAGTGAGCCAGCACCGGCACGCCGGTCGCGCCGTAGGTCGTCGTTGCGGTGACGTTCTGGAGGAAGAACCAGGGCTTGCCCGGATCGTTCGGATCGTGCCAGCCGATGAAGGCGTTGCCGGCGCCGAACATGAACGCGTATCCCCAGGCGTAATAGAGAATGCCGCACAGGCAGGTGTCGAAAACGCACTCGACCAGCACGTTCACGGTCTCGCGGCTGCGACAGAAGCCGGCCTCCAGCATCGTGAACCCGACCTGCATGCCGAACACGAGGAACGCGGCGATGAGGGTCCAGACGGTGTTGAGCGCGTTGATGTGGTCGGCAATCTTGATGGACGCGTACGGATCGGCTGGCGCTGTGCCCGACTGCTGGCCATACGCCATCGAGCCGCCAAAGAGCAGGTCGGGGAGCTTGGGCACGACGAAGATCGCGGCCAAGAGCAACGCCAGGCCCAGCATCTTCCCGGCCATGAGCGTCGCCCCATAGCGCCGCCACTCGGCGTCGCGCAGGCGATCTTTCAGCCGGGCACACTTCTCGGGGAAACGGAGCTTTGTCGGTGCGATCGACGACCCGCGCACCGCGCGCGGCGTGATTGCGGTCATAGGCTGGTTCCTCGTGCGCGGCCCGCGGCTGCGAGGCGCGAACAAGTACGAACGGAGACAGAATGCGGACCGGTTCCCGCTTGCAGCCAAAGTAAACGGCGTGCCACCCGCGCAGCCCCGCAGTTTCGGTCAGTCCGGCACCCAAAAATCGCGCATTCGGACGAACCGGGTGCAATGGTGCGCGCGAACTGCGCAGCCCTCGCCGGCACCTCGAATCTGTGGGCGCGCGTTGGCGCGCTCATCACGACGATTCGCCGCCGCCTTCGCCGCCGCGTGGACTAGAGCGTGTTCTGAACTTTCGCGATGATCGCGCGGTATGGCTTGGATGGCAAGGAAGCCTTACCCCAGTGACGTGACGGACGAGGAATGGGATTTCGTGCTGCCGTACCTGACGTTGATGCGTGAAGATGCCCCGCAACGCGAGCACGACCTGCGTGAGGTGTTCAACGGTATGCGGTACGTCGTGCGCGGCGGCCAGGCGTGGCGGATGATGCCCAACGACCTGCCCCCGTGGTCGGCCGTGTACCAGCAGGCGCAGCGGTGGATCGCCGCCGGCGTGTTCGAGGCGATGGCCCAGGACCTGAGACGCATCCTGCGATCGCTGGAAGCTCGTCACGAAGAACCGACCGCGGCGATCTTCGACAGCCGCACGCTGCAGAGCACGCCCGAGAGCGGCAAGCGTGCCGGGTACGACGGGGCCAAGCGGAAAAAGGGCTCGAAGGTGCACATGGCGGTGGACACGCTGGGGCACCTGCTGAGCCTGCACGTGACGGCCGCGAACGAGCAGGACCGCGCGCAGGTCGGCGAGCTGGCCAAAGACGTCCAGAAGCAGACGGGCAAGTCGGTCGAGCTGGCGTACGTCGACCAAGGCTACACGGGCGACGCGCCCGCCGAGGCGGCGGCGAAGCAGAAGATCGAGCTGTCGGTGGTGAAGCTGCCCGAGGCCAAGCGAGGGTTCGTGCTGCTGCCGCGGCGGTGGGTGGTCGAGCGGAGCTTCGCGTGGCTGACGCGATTTCGCCGCCTGGCCAAGGACTACGAGCGGCTGGCATCGACGCTCAAGGGCATGCATCTGGCCGCATTCGCCATCCTCATGCTGTCGCGATTGATGAATTGGAACGGAAGTGCATAACACGCTCTAAACCAATTCCTGTTCACTCGAGATGTTCCGCAGAGGTGTCATCGCCGCGGCAGTTCTGGCGCTGAGCGCGCCGCTGGCGCGCGCCGGCTCGGGAATCTTCAACTCCTTCGTCGTCGTCGATAAGGGCAGCGGCAACGTCTTCTACG
>DATBFV010000153.1:0-16667 GCA_036558345.1 Gemmatimonadales bacterium
CGCACGGCGACGAACACGGTACCGGGCCGGATCCCGAACACCTCATTCGGCTTGCACGTGACGAGCGCGGTGCACAGACCCAGGACGACGACAAAACAAAAGGACGACAACCAGCGTCGGGTCGTCGTCCGATTCACGTCATGCCTCATGCGGCGATCAATCCACGATCGCGTCCGGCAGCACGTACTTCATCGGGTCCACGGGATGACCATTCACCCACACCTCGTAATGCAGATGCGGTCCCGTGGACAGCCCGGTCGAGCCGACTTTCGCGATCGGCTGGCCGCGCTTCACGCGCTGACCAGGCACCACCATGATCTTGGAGCAGTGCGCGTAACGCGTCACGAGCCCATAGCCATGATCGATCGTCAGCATGTTGCCGTAGCCCTCGACCCAGGCGACCTTCGTCACGACCCCGGCGGCCGGAGCATCGATCTCCATCCCCATCGGCGCGGAGACGTCGATGCCTTCGTGCGGACGCGCGAGGTGGAGAATCGGATGGACGCGCTCGCGCGCGAACGCGCTGGTGAGCCAGCCTTTGGTCGGCATGATCGACGGCATCGCGGCATAGCGCGAGCGCTGGCTCGACGCCGAGTCGTAGGCTTCGTTGAGCGAGCGGACGAGAATGTTGGCGCGGCGGGTCAGTTGATCCATGTCGATGCGCGCGGCGAGCGCGAGCTTGCCGTTCGCGCCCGCGGCGGAGAGACTGTCGCGCTCGACCCACTGGCCGCTCGGTCCGCCGATGCCCGCCTGCTGCACGTCATTGTCGATCGGCGACAGGCCCGCGAGCAACCGCAGCGCCTGCTCGCGCTCGCCGAAGACGTTCAGCGTGTCGCGCAGACCGTCGATCCGCTCGCGCAGCCGCTGGATCTCGCTCGCGAGCAATTGATTCTCGCGCTCGAGCCCGCGGCTCTTCGTGACGCTGACGCCGCGCGAGAGCGCCGTGCCGCCGAGCACGAGTAGGAGCAGCGCGAGCACGCCGCCGATTCCCACGAGCGCCTTGACGACCGTCTGTGACACCTCCACGGCGCGGGACGAACCCGAGCCGTGCGGGACCAGCATGACGGTCCAACGGCGCTCCACCTGTTTCTTCTTCATACGGGGATGCAAAAATACCCCTCGGGGCTTGGCGGCGTCAAATCACATAATGTGCGCCCCGTCACGTTCCTGGGGGCAGGCTGGCTAATCCGCGCCGGGCTTGGGAAAAAGCGGGGGGGGCTTCGAGACCTTCCAGCCCGCGACATCCAGGCTCGCCAGATCACCCAACCGCACCCTCGCGAGCGCGTCGTTTGCGCCCAACGCAGTCCACGCCTCCTCGCTCTTCGATGGGATGAACGGCGCGGCCAGCACCACGAGTCGCGCAACGGTGCGAATCAAATTTGCGAGCGCCGCGTCGAGCTCGACGTCGCGTTTCCCCTTCGCGAGCTTCCATGGCGCGGTCTCTTCGACGTAGCGATTGGCGCGCGTGGCGAGCTCGATCACGAGCGCCACGCCCTGCTGCAGATCGTTCGCGTCCATGGCGCGGCTATACGCGGCAAGCGTCTCCTGCGCCGCGCGCTCGAGTGGGTCCTCACCCCCTGACGACGGGACAACGCCACCGCGATAGCGATCGGTCATCGACAGCGACCGCGACACGAGATTGCCGAACGTGTCGGCGAGATCGGCGATGTAGCGCGCGTCGAAACGCTCCCAGGTGAAGTTGCCGTCGTTCTCGAATCCCACCTCGCGCAGCAGGAAGTAACGCAGCGCGTCGGCACCATGGCGCTCGATCGCCGCGCCGAGGCTCACCGCCGTGCCCGCGGTCTTGCTCATCTTCGTGCCTTCCCATTGCACATACCCGTGCGCCCACACCTGGCGCGGGAGCTCGAGACCGGCGGCGAGCAGCATCGCCGGCCAGATGATGCAGTGAAAGCGCGTGATCCCTTTCCCGACGACGTGCAGGTCGGCCGGCCAGAGCCGCTCGTACCCGGGCTCTGGAAAACCTGTTGCCGAGAGATAGTTGATCAGCGCATCGAACCAGACGTAGACCGTCTGCTCGCTGTCGCCGGGGAAGGGAATGCCCCACGGCAGGCGTTGGCGCGAGATCGACACGTCCTGCAGGCCGTCTTCGAGCAAGCGTACGACCTCGTTGCGGCGAATCGCCGGGTCGATGCGCAGCTCGCCCGTGCGGATGAGCTCGAGCAGCTTCTGCCCGTAGGCGCTCAGTCGAAAGAAGTGATTGCGCTCTTTCGTCGGCACGAGGTCGAGCGTGGGATGCTCGATGCAGTGGCCGTTCTCGATCTGCGCGGGCGCCTTGAACTCCTCGCAGCCCGTACAGTAGAGACCCTCGTAGTCCGCGACGTACAAGTCGTTGGGTCGTTGCTGCTGGATGCGCTCGAGCAGTGCTACGACGCCGCGGACGTGCCGCGGCTCTGTGGTGCGGATCCAGTCGTCGTTGCTGCACTCCAGCCGGCGCCAATAGCCGGCGAACGTCTGCGCCATACGATCGACCCACTCGCGCGGCGTGACATTGGCGCGCGCGGCTGCCTGAATGACCGACTGGCTGTGCTCGTCCATGCCCATGAGGAAGCGCACGTCGTCCCCGCGCAGCCGCCGGTAGCGCGCGATGGCGTCCGCGCCGACTTTCTCCAGGGCATGCCCGAGATGGGGATCGCCGTTGGAGTAATCGATGGCGGTGGTGAGATAGAACCTGCGGGGGGTGGAAGCCACTACGCGTGCAGCTGATCGAGCGCGACGACACGAGTCGCGCCATCGTCGGCGCGCAGCGTGACGCGCTCGCGAAAGATGTCGACGGCGATCACGCGCTCATTCCCGGCCGACGTCTTGACCGTCTTGCCTTCCTTGGGAAAGCGCTTGCGCTGCTGGACGTAGAACTCGTGCTCGTAGTGCAGACAGCAGAGCAGCCGGCCGCACGGCCCGGAGATCTGCACGGGATTGAGCGACAACCCCTGAGCCTTCGCGAGCGAGAGGCTGACCGGCCGCCCTTCGGGCAGCCAGCTCGCGATGCAGAGCTGGCGGCCGCAACGCCCGATGCCGTCGAGCCGTTTGGCCTCGTCGCGCGCCCCGATCTGACGGAGCTCGATCCGCGTGCGAAACAGCCCCGCCAGGTCGCGCACCAGCGCGCGGAAATCGACGCGCTGCTCGGCCGTGAAATAAATCGTCAGCTTCCGCTTGTCCCATTGCCATTCGGCGTCCGAGATCTTCATCGGCAGGTTGTGCTGGCGCACGCGGTCGCGGACCGTGCGCCGCACCTCCTCTTCGTTGACGCGGAGATCGGCAGCGGTCTTGCGGTCCTCGGGCGTGGCGAGCCGGACGATGGCACGCGGCGCCGGCGGAGCTTCCCCGTTTTGCTGTCCCCCTCCACACGCGCCACAGCGCGTGCATTTCTTTTCCGCAATTTCACCCAACGCCGACACGACCCCAAAATCCTGCCCGCGTTCGACCTCCACGATGACCGGAGTGTCGAGGCGAGGAGGAGAAGAGTCTTGAGAGGGGGACGTCCAGGTGAAGTATTCGCGCCGGTTCCCCTTGAACCGGACTTCAATGATCGGCGTCAATTCACTTCTCGGTTAGCGCACCCATCGAAAGGTACTTCTCCTCGCGGCGTTTGAGGAGCTTGTCGGTCTTCAGTTTGCGGAGCTGGCCCAGATGGCGCTGCAGCGCGTCGCCGAGCGCGGCGGCGGCGGCCTCGGGATCGGAGTGGGCGCCGCCGGGCGGCTCGGGAATGATCTCGTCGATCACGCCGAGGTTGAGGAGGTCCTGCGCCGTGATCTTCAGCGCTTCCGCCGCCCGCTCCCGCTGGCTCGCGTCTTTCCAGAGGATCGCCGCGCAGCCCTCCGGCGAGATCACCGAGTACACCGAGTTCTCGAGCATCAGCACCCGGTCCGCCAGGCCGACGGCGAGTGCGCCTCCCGAGCCGCCTTCCCCGATGACCGCGGTGATGATCGGTGTCGGCAGCGACGCCATTTCGATCAGGCTGCTCGCGATCGCTTCCGCCTGACCGCGCTCCTCGGCACCCAGGCCCGGGTAGGCGCCCGGAGTGTCCACCAGCGTGATGACCGGCGCGCCGAATTTGGCGGCCAGCCGCATCAGTCGCATGGCTTTCCGGTAGCCCTCGGGATGCGCCATTCCGAAGTTGCGAAACAGGTTTTCCTTGGTATCACGGCCCTTTTGATGGCCGATGATCATGACGCTGGTCCCGTCCAGCCGTGCCCAGCCACCGACGATCGCGGGGTCGTCGCGGTAGAGGCGGTCGCCGTGCAGCTCGACAAAGTCGGTGAAAACGGTGTTGACGTAGTCGAGCGGGTAAGGCCGGCGCGGATGCCGCGCGACCTGCACGCGCTGCATCGGCGTCAGGCTGCGGTAGATCTCCACCCGCAGCGTCGCGAGCTGCTCCTCGAGCGGACGCACGTTCTTGGCAAGATCGGCGTTTTCGCCGGCGACGCGCTTCAACTCCTCGATCTGCTTTTCCAGCTCGAGGAGAGGCTTTTCGAAGTCCAGCGTGTATGTCGCCATCAGGCTTTGACTAGCTGCACCGCATCGACCCCCACGATATCTCGCAAGGCCGCGAGCAGATCGTCCGCCGCGTCGACGCGGAACGACTTGCTCTTGAGCCGCACGGTCTCATTGCCCGCGCCATTCGCGCCGGTCCACTCGATGAACACCGGCGTGGGCCCTGGATGCGCGGCGCAGAGCGCCGCGATCGCGCGTGTGGCCTCGGGCTCGGGTGCCCTACCGGCGCTCCAGCGTACCGCCACGCCGATCGCTCCACTCGGCCGCAGGTCGTCCAGGCTCCGCGCGCCCTCCACAATGAATGGCGCCTGCTCCTCGCCGCGATCGCGCGGGCTATAGCTCCCGGTCAGCAGATACGCGCCGTCGGCGCGGATCACGCTGTTCAGCTTCGCCCAGGCTTCCGGAAACACCAGCGCCTCCGCCGCACCGTGAAAATCCTCGAGCGTGAGGCGCGCGTATTCCGCCCCCGTCCTCTTGGAGGTTTGCCGTTTCACAACCGTGACGACGGCAGCGACCGTCACCTTCTGGGCGCTCCACATGCCCAGGGTGGCGGTGGTCCGGCTCCCAAAAAGCTCCACCTCGGCGCGGTACTTGGCGAGGGGGTGGCCGGAAATGAAGAACCCGAGCACGGCTTTCTCCCGCGTGAGACGCTCATGTTCCGTCCAGAGCGCGACTTCGGGGAGTGGGGAGTGCGGAGTGGGGAGTGGGGTTTCTTCTCCAAAGAGACCGTGCTGCCCCGCCGACCGTTCCTGCTGGCGAACCTGGGCTTCACTGAACGCATGGTCGAGAGCTGCCACCAGTTGGGAGCGCTCGCCGCCAAGCGAGTCGCAGGCGCCCGAATCAATCAATGACTCGATGACACGCTTGTTGCAGAGCCGGAGGTCGATGCGGTCGCAGAGCTCGACCAGCGAGTGGTAACGTGCCGCCTGACGCCCTGCGATGATCGACGCGATGGCGCCTTCGCCGACGTTGCGGACCGCGCCGAGCCCAAATCGAATTCGCTGGTCGCCAACAACGGTGAACTTGTAGCCGGACTCATTCACATCCGGCGCGAGCACCTGGAGATCGAGCTCGCGGGCTTCGTTGATGTACTGGACGACGCGGTCGGTATTGCCGATTTCGGACGACAGCAGCGCCGCCATGAACTCGGCGGGATAGTAGACCTTGAACCACGCCGTCTGGTAGGACAGGATCGAGTACGCGACGGAGTGCGACTTGTTGAACCCGTAGCGGCCGAACGTCTCGATCTGCGCGGCGATCTCTTCGACCGTCTTCTTGTCGTGCCCGCGCTCGATGGCGCGTTTCACGAAGTTGCCCAGCTCTTCCTGAATCAGCTCCTTGATCTTTTTGCCGACCGCCTTGCGCAGCACGTCGGCTTCCGCGAGCGAGTAGCCGGCCAGCGCGCTCGCGATCAGCATCACCTGTTCCTGATAGACGATCACGCCGTAGGTCGGCGCGAGAATCTGCTCGAGCGCCGGATGCGGATAGCGCACCCGCTCGCGACCGAGCTTGCGGTTGATGTACACGAGGTACATGCCCGTATCGAGCGGGCCGGGACGCAGCAAGGCGTTGGTCGCGACCAGATCGTCGAAGTGGTCGCATTTCATGTTGCGGAGACAGTCGGTCGCGAGCGGCGATTCAAACTGGAAGATCCCGGCGGTGCGGCCGGCGCGGAGCAGCTCGTACACTCGAGCGTCGTTCAGATCGGGGTTCTCGAGATCGATCGTCACGCCGTGCCGCTCCTGCACCATCTTGGCGGCGTCGTGCAGCACCGTCAGCGTCTTCAGGCCGAGCAGATCGATCTTCAGCATGCCGACATGTTCGAGGCCGACCATGTCGTATTGCGTGATGATCGCGTCGGCGTCGGTCTTCGAGTCCGGCGCGGTGCACACGGGGACGTAATCGGTCAGCGGTCCCGGCGCGATAACGACGCCGGCGGCATGCACCGATGCATGCCGTGCCAGTCCCTCGATCCTGGCGCCGAGCTCCAGGACTTTCCTGATTCTCTCGTCCTGCGCCGCCGCGGACTTCACCTCGGGCACCTTGTCGCTCACCTCGGCGAGCGTCACGCTGAATGCCGGGCCCGACGGGATCAGCTTCGTCAGCCGCTCGACGTCGCCCATTTCGACGCGGAGCGTGCGCGCGACGTCGCGGAAGGCGGCGCGGGCCTTGAGTGTCCCGAACGTGATGATCTGGCCGACCGATTCCCGACCATAGCGCTCGCGCGCGTACTCCAGGATCTCGCCGCGCCGCTCGAAGCAGAAGTCGAGATCGATGTCGGGCATCGAGATGCGCTCGGGATTCAGGAAGCGCTCGAACAGCAGGTCGAACTTCAGTGGATCGACGTTTGTGATCCGCAGCGCGTACGCGATCAACGATCCCGCCGCCGAGCCACGCCCGGGACCAACGGGAATCCCGCGGTCTCGCGCAGCCTTGATGAGATCGTAGACGATCAGGAAGTAGCCGGCGTAGCCTGTGCGGGTGATGACGTCGAGCTCGTACTCCAGGCGCTTCTCGACCTCGGCCGGCAGGGGATCGCCGTATCGTGCCACGGCGCCCTGGCGCGCGAGATGGACGAGCAGGTCCTGATCGGTGGCAAAGTCAGCGGGCCGCGGATACTGCGGCAGGAAGTAGCGCTTTTCGAAATCGAACTCGCACAGCTCCGCGACCCGGGCGGTCTCGGCCAGCACGTCGGCCCGCGTGCCGAACAGCGCCCCCATCTCCTTCTCGGACTTGACGTAGCTCTCCTGCCCGAAGAACCGGAAGCGCTTGGGGTCGTCCAGGTCCTTGCCGGTGCCGATCGCGAGCAGGACGTCATGCGCCTCGGCGTCTTCCTTCCTTAAGTAGTGCGCGTCGTTCGTCGCGAGGACTGGCAGGCCGAGCTCGGTAGCAATCCGGAACATGCCCTCGGTCACGACCTGTTCTTCGGCGATGCCGTGGTTCTGGACCTCGAGCCAGAAGCCGTTCGGTCCAAAGGTGCGGGCAAACCATTCGGCACTGGCTTTCGCGGCCTCGAAGTTCCCCTGGCGCAGGTACAACGCGATTTCCCCCGACAGGCAGGCGGCGAGACCGATGATGCCTTCGCGATGCCGCGCCAATACCTCTTTGTCGATGCGAGGCCGGCGGTAATAGCCCTCGAGGAACCCTATAGAGGAAAGCTTGATGAGGTTCTGATAGCCGATCCGGTTTTTGGCGAGCAGGACGAGGTGCGAATAGTTGGACCCCAGCGGTGTGTCCGGGGCGGGTTTTTCGCGGCTCAGCCTGCTGCCGAACGCGAGATACGCTTCGAAGCCGAGGATCGGCCGGATTTTCCGCGCTTTGGCTTCTTCGTAGAACGACCACGCGCCGTGCAAGTTGCCGTGATCGGTGATCGCGAGCGAGTCCATGCCCAGCGCCCGCACCCGGTCCAGCAGATCGGGGATCCGGTTGGCGCCGTCGAGGAGAGAGTACTCGCTGTGGGTGTGGAGATGAACGAACGGCATGGTTACAACGCGGAATCTGCCGTATTTTGCGCGCCTGTGCAATGGTTGATGCTGGTCTTCACGTTCATCGCCGCCGCGATCCTCAACCGCATCGCCCGCTCAGCCGGTGCGCCGTTGGAAGCGTTGGCGACGCTTGCGCTCGGCAGCGTGATGCTCGTCGCCTACATCGCCGGCACGATCGCGCAGCGTTTTCGCATTCCACGAATCGTCGGCTACCTGCTCGCGGGTTTCGTCGCGGGACCGGCGTGGCTGCGATTGGTACGCGGACCTGAGTTGGATGCGCTCAGTCCGATTGCCAATGGCGCGTTGACGCTCATTGCGTTTGCCGTGGGCAACCAGTTGACGGTCGACGCGCTGCGAGTCCGGGACGAGCGTCGCACCGCGCTCCTGCGCATCCTGACGGGAGTGGTGACCACTCCATTCTTGGCCGTAGCTCTCGTGGTGCTCACCGTCGCTCCATGGTTTCCGCTGACGGCGCATCAGCCATTCCGCGATTGTGTAGTTGTCGCGCTGTCGCTCGGGACGATGGCGGTAGTGAGCGCGCCAACCCTGCTGTGGCCCGTCATCACCGAGGCAGGGAGTGGCAACCGGTCCTTGGCGGAAACGACGCTGCAGGTCAGTGTGCTGCAGGATATCGTGGCTGTGCTGCTCGTCGTGGTCGTCCTCGCGGTAGCGCTCCCGCTGGGCAGTGGCGGCGCGGTCGCGCCCGGAAGCGCCACGCAGGGCCTGCTGATCGTCGCCGGCTCACTTGTGGCCGGGATGACACTCGCACTCGCCGCGACGCAGTACCTCCGTGTGATTCAAGACCGTGTGGCCTGGGTTCTAGTGATCCTGGCTCTGGTCGTTTCCCAGGTCGTGCGGTTGCTTGGCCTGGACGCCGTCTTGATCGGACTTGCCGCAGGGTGCACGCTGCGCGCAGTCGCGCCGACGCAGAGCGCCCGTGTCAGAGATGAGCTCGAACGGTGCGCGATACCGGTCTATGTCGTATTTTTTGCGCTCGCAGGGAGCAGCCTGCAGTTAGACGCGCTCAATGAGATCTGGCCGTGGGCGCTGCTCGTGATGGGCCTGCGGGTGGTCGGCCTGTGGGGCGGTCTGCGATGGGCTGGCCGCCATTCGGCCGTATCTGCCGAGTGGGTCGAGTATGGGTGGCTGGGACTGGTGTCGCAGGGTGGATTGGCGGTCACACTCGCTGCCATTTTCCGGCGCGCGTTTCCTGAGTGGAATGTGTCGATGGAAGCGTTGCTGGTGGCGATGATAGGCGTGCACCAACTGGCCGGGCCGATCTGCTTCCGCTGGGTGCTCGGACGGAGGGCGGGGGGCACCAGTGAGGTCACAAGGGAGGTTCATGATCGACCGATGCCTCGTACGAATGAAGAACCTGCGGCTCCTATCGCTGTCGATGGTGGCTTGGGGAGCCGCGTGCAGTAGCGGCACCGAGCCCCACTTCCGGCCGTGTACGGCGGCCGACGCCGCGATCACGCTCGCCGTCAATCAGTACGTTACGATCAATCCGGTCACCGATACCGGGTGCATGGTTTTTCCCGCCAGTACCGGAGCCGCGGAGTATCTCGTCGTGCCGCAGCTCGCCTCAGGCGTTCCCGGCCAGATAACACAATTCCGGCTCGTCGGAGACACGATCCTGCCGGCTCCCGCACCCTCGCCGGAGGTGGCGGAGCTCGCGGATCTGAGCCCCGCGGAGCGGTTCCACGCCTTTCTCCGGATGGGTGACGAGCGGCGCTCCTGGGGGCTCGTGCCGGAGCCGGCCAGTGGTCCGCAGCCTCAGTTGTCGATCGCGGCCGCTCCGCCCGGGATGGGGACGCTGCGCGTCTTTCAGGTGTGCGCCAAGACCGATTGCACGAGATTCGACCGGGTCGGGGCGCGTGTCCGCGCACTGAAATCCAAAGTGGCGATTTACGTCGACACACTCGCGCCTGCCGGTGGACTCGACTCTCTGGCCCTCGACAGTATCGCCGATCTGTTCGATCAGCGGTTGTACGCGATCGATACAGCGGCGTTCGGTCGCGAGTCGGACATCGACTCCAACACGGTCGTGATGGTGCTGATGACCAACACGGTGAACAAGCTCGTGACGGCTACCGAGTGCAACACCAGCGGCTTCGTGGCCGGATTCTTCTTTGGCGCCGACTTGGATCCTGCGTTCCGGAACGACTCCCGCTCGAACAAGGCGGAGATCTTCTATTCGATCGTCGCCGACCCCGCCGGCACGCTGAGCTGCCCGCACCCCGCTTCGGACGTCGAGAAGTTCGTGCCGGTGACGTTCATCCACGAGTTCCAGCACATGATCAGCTTCAACCAGCATGTGCTGCTGCGAGGAAGCGACGGTGAGGTGCTCTGGCTCAACGAGGGCCTGTCGCACTACGCCGAGGAGCTGGGCGGTCGCAGTTACGCGAGCGCGCCGGATGGGCAGGTGGCTGACTGCACCGCCGGCAGTGTCGAATGCCGGTTCTACGGTGGAGACTTGCTGAATGCCTATGAGTACATGGACACGGTGACGAAGCACTTCCTGTTACCGACGGCGGGCATCGGGTCGCTCGCCGAGCGGGGGGCTGCGTGGCTGTTCGTGCGCTACGTCGTCGACCAGTATGCGGCCGGCAGCACCCGCCCGGACTGGAACGTCGTGACGCGCGCGTTGGACGGCACTGCGCAAACTGGGGCACAGAACGTCGCCGCCGTCACCGGCGTTCCGTTCGAGACTGTGGTCACGCGTTGGGCGCTCGCCATCGACGTCACCGATCGAGGTGGCACGCCTCCAGAGCTGCAGTACGTCTCCTGGGATCTCCACGCCGTCTACGCGCAATTGCACGGACGCGCGCCGGATGGTTTCCCGAAGACCTATCCGCTTGTCCCACTCCAGTTCGTAGGCCGCTTTGTCGGGGTCACCGGCACACTCCGCGCCGGGTCGGGCATCTACTTCCGGTTGACCCAACCGGCGGCCGATCCGGGGTTCACGCTCAGTTTCACGGGGACGAATGGATTGCCGATTGCAGCTAGCTTTGTCCCGCGCGTGAGCGTGATGCGGCTGCAATGACACGGGCGGTCCGGCTTGCCAACATCATCGCGCTGCTGGCGGCGTCTCGTATCGCTGCCCAGACCGAAGGCTCCATTCTCACGCTCCTTCCGGGCACGACCCGCGCGGCCGGGCTCGGCGGTGCCGGCGCGGCGCTGGTCGGCGACGCCGGGGCCATGTTCAGTAATCCGGCCGGCATCGCGACCATCCGTCATCTCAGCATCGAAGGATCCTACGAGCCCTATCTGGCGGGGAGCGCCGTGTCCACCGCGGCGCTCGCATTGCGCGTCAACAGATTCACGTGGGGTTTCGGTGCTCAAGCGCTCGACTATGGCACCGAGCCGGAGATCGTTCCCGATCCGGCGACCGGCGGACGCCGCGGCATGGCGACTGGCGCCTCGTTCCATCCCTACGAAGCGCTCGCGGCCAGCTCGCTCGTGTACCGCCGCGGTGTGGCCGCGCTCGGTGGCACGGTCAAGTACGATCGCCAGCAGATCGGTGACGAAATCAGCGACGCATGGGCGGGTGACGTCGGGCTCGCGATCGCGGTCTTCGACATCATGGCGATGGGCGTCAGCGTGCAGAACCTGGGCGGCGATCTGGGCAACGGCGCGTTGCTGCCCCGGCGGACGCGCGCCGGCCTGACGCTCAACTATACCGACCCGCAGGGGACATTCCGGCTCCTCACCACGCTCGAGGGCCAGTGGACGCGCGACCGCAGCGCCGTACTGGTCCAGGGCCTGGAGGGCGGCGTCGTCACGAGCGGCGTGGGACTCACTGGTCGCGTCGGTTATTCCACCAGGCCGACGGTGACGGATGCGTCCCGCTGGACATTCGGCGGCGGCATCGTCCTCGGCAGGCTCGCGCTCGATTACGCGTTCCAGGGCTATGACGCGCTCGGCGGCGGCACGCATCGTGTGGGCATCCGATGGACGCCCTGACGGAGCGCGCGCGGCCGCGCTGGGGCCACCTGCTCAAGCGGGTGCTGCTGATCGCCCTAGGCGCCATCGCTGGCGGCGTGGTGCTGCTTCTCCTCCTCAGTGCCGACGCGCGTTACATCGCCCGCGCGGGAGTCGAGGAAGGACGACTGCTCCTTCGGCGCCGCTCCATCGCCAAGCTGATCGCGGATTCGTCCACGCCCGCGGCGCTCCGGCAGCGACTGGCGCTCGTGCTCGCGGCGCGCGCCTACGCGGTCGACTCGCTCGGCCTCGCGGTAGCGAAGACGTATACGACATATGTGGACGTGGGCCGCGATACGCTGCTCCTGGTGCTCTCGGCAAGCCGCAAGGACAAGCTGCGCGAGATTACCTGGACCTATCCCATCGTCGGCATCGTGCCGTACAAGGGTTTCTTCAATGCCGAGCGGGCGCGCCAAGAAGCCGCGCGGCTCGAGGCGCAGGGGCTCGACGTGTTCCTGCGGCCGTCCGGGGCATTCTCGACGCTGGGTTACTTCAGCGATCCGTTGTTCTCGACCGCCATGAGCCGGGACACGATGGAGCTCGTGGCGACCGTGCTGCACGAGCTGGCTCACAACACGCTGTACGTGAAGAGCCAGACGCCGTTCAACGAAAGCTTCGCAAGTTTCGTCGGATACCGCGGGGCAGAAGCGTTCTTCCGGTCACGGGGTGACACCGCCGATGCCCGACGCGCCGCGGCGCGCTGGCGCGACGAACGCACGCTCGACGTGTTCTATGCCGAGCTGGCGCGACGGCTCGACTCGGCCTACGCGGAACCGTTGAGCGGCGAGCGCCTCGAGCAGGTGCGTTCGCAGCTGTACGGGTGGGCGCACGATCAGTTCCGGGGCGCGGTGGGGCAGTCGCTCGAAACGTACGACTGGCGCTGGTTCGCGCAGGCGCCGCTCAACAACTCCGTGGTGATCGCGGAGCGGTTCTATCGCATGGATTTGAATCTGTTTGACGAGGTGTACCTGCAGAACAACGCGGACATTGCCGAGACGATTCGTGCGATCCAGATCCGCGTGTACACGCAGCCCGGAGACGCTTACCAGGCCTTGTACTCTCGACCGGGGATGAAAGTCGAAGAGGACTAATTTCCTCGTAACCGCTCTGCGTCGGCCACTCTTTGTAGCGCGATTCCGTACGCCGCTGTCCTGAAGGTCACGCTCTTCGTCTTTGCAAGATCTCGCACTGACACGTACGCCTTCGTGATGGTGGCCTTCAATTCACGATTCACTTGTTCGTGCGTCCAGCGGTATTGCTGGAGGTTCTGCGCCCACTCGTAGTAACTGACTGTCACACCGCCGGCGTTCGCCAGAAAATCCGGGATGACCGCGATACCGCGCTCCTCGAGAATGAGATCGGCGGTCGGCGTGGTCGGTTCGTTCGCGCCTTCGACGACCACCTTGCAGTCGACCGTCCTCGCGTTGCTCTCTTTGGTGATCACGCCGCCCAGCGCCGCGGGCACGAGCCAGTCGCACGGGATCGTCCAGAGCTCTTCATTTGTAATGCGTTTGCCGCCATTCCAGTCCGGCACCGGCTTGCCCTGCGCGACGTGCGCGAGCAGCCCCGGTATGTCGAGCCCTTTGTCGTTGTAGACACCACCCTCGACCGCGCTGACGGCGATGATTTTCGCTCCCGCTTCGCTATCGAGCAGCCGCGCGAGATGGCTGCCGACGTTGCCGAATCCCTGAATCACCACGCGCCCACCCTTCAGCGGAATCCCGAAATCGCGCGCGTACTCCTGCATCACGTACATCACGCCACGGCCGGTGGCCTCCTCGCGGCCCAACGATCCTCCCAGCGACACCGGTTTGCCGGTGACGACCGCGGGAGTGTAACCCTGGCGACTCGAGTACTCGTCGAGAATCCAGGCCATCACCTGCGCGTTGGTGTTGACGTCGGGAGCGGGAATGTCGCGGTAGGGTCCGAGCACGATGGCGATGCGCTGTGTGAAGCGCCGCGTCAGCCGCTCGAGCTCGAGCTTGGACAGCTTCTTGGGATCGACGGTGACGCCGCCCTTCGCGCCGCCGAACGGAATGTCCATCAGTGCCGTCTTCCAGGTCATGATCGTCGCCAGGCCGAGCACTTCGTCGTGATCGGCCTCCGGGTGGTAGCGAATCCCGCCCTTGCAAGGGCCGCGCGCTCCGTTGTGCTGGATGCGATAGCCGGTAAAGACCTCGATTCGGCCGTCGTCCATGCGTATCGGCACTTCGACCTGCACCTCGCGGAACGGCGACATCAGGATCTTCCGCATGTACGACTCGAGGTTGATCAGGTCGGCGGCGCGATCGAACTGATTTTGGACGATCGCACGGCCGGACATCGGCGCACGACTAGGCCGCGGCGGGCGTTCAGGCGATGTCATGGAGCTCCGGGAGTCTTACGCGGGCTGCAAGCGACGGCCGGCGAGCCGGCCCGCGGGATGGTGCGCGTCAATCGTTGCCTGCGCAGGGTTGGGCGCGCGCTCACGGCGTGTGCCGCCATCGGTGAGCACTCCGATGACGTCGCTCGTGACGGCTGACGAGCTCTCGGCTGGATGTTCGAGCGCGAAAGCGAGTCCCCGGGCCGCGTTGGTCAGCGTCCCGACCATCGCATTCCAGGCTCGGTCCGCCGGCAGGGGTCGCAGCCCTACGATCAGAGGACAGACCGATGCATCCAGAGCGGCCGGGGTCACGACCGGCGCCCCCAGGCGGTCCGCGAGGTCGTTGAGGGCCGGGACTTCGGCGCCGAGCAGGATCACCTGGCCGAAACGCCAGCCACAGTTGGCGGCGACTTCGGCGAACGTCGCCACGATCGTCTCGTCGCTGGGGGCGACCGGTCCCGGCTGAGACGCCAGTACCACGCTGCCGGTGTCCGCGAAGAAGCGCTCGCTCGGCGTCAGATCGTCAGGGCGGCGCGGCGCATACGAGGCGTACCGGCGCGTCGTGATGATCTCGCGCTCGGCGTCGGCGCGCTGCTCGGCGTGTTCGGCGGCCTGGGCCGCTCCCTCGAAGGCGACCTCCGCTGCCTGATAGCGGCCGGCGTCGCGCAGGATCTGGCCGCGCAGCTTGAGCGTATCGGTGTGCGGCTCGAGCGCGAAGGCGCGGTCCAGGGCCAAGAGCGCTCGGTTCTTGTCGCCCAGCTTGTACGCCGCATAGCCGAGCTCGTGCCAGACGAGCGCGAAGTCGGGATCGACTTCCACCGCGCGCTCCAGCTCGGCGAGTGCCTCCGGATAACGTCCGAGCTCGGTGAGGGCGGCGCCCCGCAGCGTGTAGGCGAAGCCGGTCTCGCCCAGTGCGCCGCGGGCGCGATCGGCGAGTTGCAATGCTTCTTCACCCCGGCCGCTGGTTCTGAGTAGCTCGAAATACTCGGCCCAGGCCGGCTTCAACTCCGGCGTGGCCGCGAGCAACTCGTCGTATGCGGATTGCGCGTCACGTATGCGCCCTTCGCGCGCCAGCCAGCGTGCGCGCGCAAGCGCACGTTCGCTGCGCGCATCGGGGAACAGATCATACGACGCCGTCGTGCGCATGCGGCTCAAATCTACCCGGTCACCACTCGCTGGCTAGCGGCGAGTCGACTATCTACATTTCTGCCGCCATGGATCGCGACCGTCTGCTCAACGAGCTGAACGAATTCCTGCGAATTCCTTCCGTCTCGACACTGCCTGCACACAACAACGATTGCCGCCGCGCGGCTGACTGGGTCGGGGCGGAGCTCACGCGCCTTGGATGCCGCGACATCCAATACCTCGGCAGCGATACGCATCCAGTGGTTTGCGGTAAGGGGCCCGCGGTGCCGGGGGCGCCCACGTTGCTCCTCTACGGACACTACGATGTGCAACCACCGGACCCGCTGGCGGAGTGGATCACACCGCCGTTCGAGCCGACGGTTCGAGACGGCAAGCTCTTCGCGCGCGGCGCCGCGGACGACAAGGGTCAGGTCTTTTGTCTGCTGAAGGCGATCGCCGCGCTGCCGAAATCGCCCGTCAACTTCCGGTTCTTGATCGAAGGCGAAGAGGAGTACGGCTCGAAGGTCCTGTTCGACCTGCTGAAGCGCGAGCCCCAGCGCGTGCGTGCCGACGCCATCCTCGTCGCGGACATGTCGTACGTAGCGCCGGGATGGCCCGCGGTCTACACGACGCTGCGCGGTCTGGCCTACGCCGAGATCACGGTCCGGACGTCAAAGACCGATCTCCATTCCGGCGAATACGGCGGCGCCGCACCCAACGCGCACGAGGAGCTCTGCCGGTTACTCGGACGGCTCAAGAGTGAAGACGGCAAGATCAACATTCCAGGCTTTTACGGGCCCGTGCAGCGGCCGTCGAAGGCAGAGCTTGCGGCCTGGAAGAAACTGCCCTTCAAAGAAAAAGACTTTCTCACCAAGCGCGTACAGGGCAAAGGGCTGGTCGGCCTAAAGAAATACTCCGTGCTCGAACGGCTCTGGGCGCTCCCGACGTTCGAAATCCACGGCATTACCGGCGGGTTTACGGGCGAGGGTGCCAAGACCGTCATTCCCGCCGAAGCGACGGCCAAGGTGAGTATGCGGCTCGTGCCCAAGCAGAAGCTCGTGACGGTGGAGCGGCAGCTCGCCGCGGCCGTCAAACGCCTGGCGCCGAAGCACGTGACGGCCACCGTTCGGTTCCTGCATGGCGCCGATCCAGCGCAGATCAAAGTGAATAGCCCGGCCTTCCAGGTGCTCGACCAGGCA
>DATBFV010000154.1:0-17696 GCA_036558345.1 Gemmatimonadales bacterium
TCGTGAGCTCCTCGGGCTCGAAGAGGAGTTCGGGACAATTCTCGCGGTGGTTTACGATCGGACGGCCGCGCGGTTTTTCGAAGTTACGGCCTACGACTGCGTCGAGCTGCCCGGCCTCGCCGGGATCGACGCATCGCGCGCCGGCAAGTTCCACGGTGGTACGCAACGTCAGGCCATGGGCGCGGCGCAGGGCGGCCGAGGCGGCAGCATCGGCGAATTCAATTATCACAACCGGATCCGCGCGGAAAAGCAGCGGCTCTACGCGCTCATCGCCGATCGGGTGTTCCAGATCAACCGCGAAAAGCCCCTCAGCGGCATCGTGCTGGGCAGCATCGGCGTGGACGCGGGCGCCGTCGTCCCCCACCTTCACACCTATGTGCACGATCTGGTGTTCGGTGTCGTGAAGCTCAATCCCAAGAAGGCGACGCCGGCGGAGGTCCGGGAGGCGACGCTGCTCTTACGCGAGGAGCGCGAGCGTGCGTGGGAGCGCGCCCATGCGGACGCCGTCAAGGATGGCAAGCCGCGCGGGTGGGCGGTGAACGGGATGGATGCGGTTTTCAAGGCTCTCAGTCGCGGGCAGGTGCGAACGCTGCTCGCCGACGGCCACGACGACGACCCGCGCATCGATGAAGCAGTGGAAGACGCGTTGGCGCAACGGGCGCAGGTCGATGTCCTCTACGACGACAAGGCTCGCCGTGCGGTGGATGGCCTGGCGGCGCTGCTGCGCTTTCGCGCGTGATGCCGAAATCCGGCAAGCGTTCCCGACCCATCCGAATTCTCGTCGCGAAGCCGGGCCTGGACGGCCATGACCGTGGCGCCAAGGTCGTCGCCGCCGCGCTGCGCGACTCCGGCATGGAAGTCATTTACACGGGGCTGCACCAGACGCCCGAGATGATCGCCCAGGCCGCGATTCAGGAAGACGTGGATGTCGTCGGTCTGTCGATTCTCTCGGGGGCCCACATGACGCTGTTTCCGCGCGTTCGCAAACTGCTCGATGCCGCCGGCCGGCGGGACGTTCTGCTGACGGGTGGCGGCATCATTCCGCCCGAGGACATGGCGGCGCTCGAAGCGGAGGGCACGGGGAGACTGTTCGGGCCCGGCACTCCGACGACGGACCTCATCAAGTACATCCAGGAGTGGGCGGCGGAGCACGTCGCCGCGTGAGTCGACTCAAGACGCTCAGCGATGAGTACAAGCAGCTCCGCGCGCGCCTCGAGCAGGGCGGCGGCGCGGAGCGAATCAAGCGACAACACGATCAGGGCAAACTGACGGCGCGCGAGCGGGTCACCGCGCTGCTCGACAAAGACGGACCGTGGGTCGAAATCGGGCTGCTGGTCGCGTACGACCAGTACGACGCGCAGGCGCCCGCGGCAGGCGTCGTCACGGGCCTTGGCCGCGTAGACGGCCGGGCGGTGGTAGTGGTGGCCAATGATGCCACGGTCAAGGCGGGATCGTGGTGGCCGGAAACGATCAAGAAGATCCTCCGCGCCCAGGAGATCGCGATGCGCCAACGCATCCCGATCGTCTACCTCGTCGACTCGGCAGGCGTCAACCTGCCGTATCAGGGCGGCGTCTTCCCGGGTCAATATGGAGCGGCCCGGATCTTTTACTACAACTCGATCATGCGGCGCTATCTCAAGGTCCCACAGGTCGCCGCCGTCATGGGACCGTGCATCGCGGGCGGAGCGTACTTGCCGGCGTTATCGGACGTGATCTTCATGGTTGAAGGGACGTCGTTCATGGGATTGGGCGGCCCCAATCTCGTCAAAGGCGCGACCGGGCAAGTCGTCGACGCGGAGACGCTGGGCGGCGCAGCGACGCATACGGCGATCAGCGCGGTCGCGCACTACCGCGCCAAGGACGATCAGGAGTGCCTGCACCGGGTCCGCGAATACGTCGGCCGCCTGCCACACACGCCGTCACCGCGGCGGACCTACCCGGCGCCGAAGCGTGACACCAAGGCGCTATACGAGATCATCCCGGTCGACCATCGGATGAGCTATGACGTCCGCGCGCTATTCGAGTGCCTGTTCGATGCCGGACGGCTCGATGAATTCCAGCCGAACGTCGCGCCCGAGATGATTTGCGGCCATGGCGCGATCGAGGGCCGGCAAGTGGCGGTGATCGCCAATTCGCGCGGCGTGGTCAAAGGCAAGTCGAAAACCGAAACACCGCGAATCGGCGGCATCATCTATACTGAAAGCGCCGACAAGGTGGCGTACTTCATCGAAAACGCCGACCGCGAGCGCGTTCCACTGCTGTTCATTCAGGACGTGTCCGGATTCATGGTCGGGACGGAGGCCGAGCACACGGGTATCATTCGAGCGGGGGCGCGATTTGTCGAAGCCATGGCGACCGCAACCGTTCCCAAGCTCGTGCTGACCGTCAACCACGCCTCGGGGGCCGGCTACTACGCGATGGCGGGGCAGGGCTTCGATCCGGA
Organism: Gemmatimonadales bacterium; assembly: GCA_036558345.1. Classification (GTDB taxonomy): domain Bacteria; phylum Gemmatimonadota; class Gemmatimonadetes; order Gemmatimonadales; family GWC2-71-9; genus 20CM-2-65-7. The sequence continues at coordinate 2,444 of DATBFV010000154.1, forward strand.
CTTCATCGTGTCGTGGCCGACGGGCCGAATGGGCGTGATGGAAGGCGAGTCCGCGGTCCAGGCAGTGTATGGCGCGGATGCCGCGAAACCGGCAAACGCGGCCGCCGTCGACGCGATGCGCGCCGACTACGAGCATCAGCTCGACGCGAGGTTCGCCGGCGCCCGCGGTTTTGTCGATGCCATTCTGACGCCCGAGGAGACACGCGACACGCTCGCGTTTCTGCTGGAGGTGTCGAGCGAATTCACCGGCCCGCATCTCGGGGCCTTCACTGTGCCGAGCTGCTCGTGACCCGTCTGCCGTGCGTTGTCTTGTTCGCTCTCGCTACCGCCTGCGCCTCGAGCAAAGGCATAACCAAACCGGCCGCAGCCGCGCCCAAGGCGTCGAGTCCGCCGACGGCGCAGGCCGTACAATCCGACGGCAGTCGCACGCAGCCCGCGATTGATCCTGCCGCCGCGCTCATGCTGGGCCTCATGCCGCTCAAGAGCACAGGCGTGGATGTGTTTCGCGCCGCGCATCCGACGTACGACGGTCGCGGCGTCCTGATCGCGATCCTGGACAGCGGCATCGATCCGGGCGTGCCCGGCTTGATCACCACCAGCACCGGCGCGCCGAAGATCATCGAGCTGCGCGATTTCTCGGGCGAAGGCCGTGTCGCGCTCACGCCGCTTGCCGCGCCGACCGAACGCGAGATGAAGGGCGCCGGTCGAATCGCCAGGCTGACGACCGCGACCACATGGTATCGCGGCGTATTCCGCGAGCTGCCGCTCGGCCGTCCTCCCGCGAGCGACGTGAACGGCAACGGACGCAACACCGACGAGTTTCCCGTCGTCGTCGTCAAGGCGACGGACGGATGGGTCGCGTTCATCGACACGAATCTCGACGGCTCGTTCGAGGACGAGATGCCGCTGCACGACTATCGCCAGGGCCACGAGATGCTGGCGCTCGGCAAGAAGCCGCTCGACATCGTGGCGAACTTCAACGAGCTCCCCGCCGATAGCGCCCCCGCGCTGGATCTCTTTTTCGATACATCGGGACACGGCACCCACGTCGCGGGCATCGCGGCCGGCAACGACCTGTTCGATGTCGCCGGCTTCACCGGCGTGGCGCCGGGGGCGCAGCTGATCGGGCTCAAGATCGCGAATAACGCCCGCGGCGGTGTGACGGTCCATGCCAGCATGATGCGGGCGATCGACTACGCCGCCCGGTATGCGGCGCAGCGCAACATGCCGCTGGTGATCAACATGAGTTTCGGTGTCGGCAACGAGCACGAGGGTCGCGCCGTCATCGATTCCATCGTCGATGCGTTCCTGCTCGCGCATCCGGATATCGTGTTCGCGATCGCCGCGGGCAATGACGGCCCAGGTTTGTCGACCTTGGGCTTTCCGGGGTCGGCGGACCTCGCGCTGTCTGTCGGCGCTTCCTACCCCGGCGTGTACGCGCGCCCGCCACAGCCCGGCGTGCCTCCGGCACGGGACGTGTTGGCCTGGTTCAGCTCTCGCGGCGGCGAGCTCGCGAAACCGGACATCATCACGCCCGGCATCGCGTTTTCGTCCGTGCCGCGCTGGAATATGGGCGATGAGATCAAGCCGGGAACCAGCATGGCATCGCCGCATGCCGCCGGTCTCGCCGCCTGCCTCGTTTCCGCATTCGCGCAGCAGGACAGACGCCTGAGTGCCGTCGAGGTCGTACAGGCCCTGCGCGTGTCCGCACGCCCCTTCGGCGGCGTCAAGGTGATCGACGATGGTGCAGGGGTTCCGGTGCTCGAAGCGGCCTATCAGTGGCTCGCGGGCGGCCACCAAGGCTCGATCTACGACGTCAAGGCTCAGCACGGTACGACGGCGGCTTTCCGACGCAACGGATTTGCGAGCGCCGAGGATACCGTTGAGACGTTCACCGTCCGTCATCTCGCCGGACGTCGCGCGGCGGAATTTGCTCTGCGGAGCGACGTCACCTGGCTGAGTGTCGACCCCGACGTCGGCGCCGAACCGCGCGCGACGCAGATCGCTGTGACGTACAAGCGCAGCGCGTTGACAACCCCCGGCGTCTACGTTGGAACCGTGACGGCGCTGAATCCGCGCGATACCATCGCCGGGCCGCTATTCAAACTGATCAATACGGTCATCGTACCGACGGACCTGTCGGACAAAGTGCTGTTCGATGAGCGTCGCACGGTCGGGCCCGGAGCGGTGCAGCGCTATTTCCTCCGCGTGCCGAATGACGCGACGTTGCGCGCCACGGTCACGCTTCCCGACTCTCTGGCCCAGCAGGCGATCGTGCGCCTGTTCGAGCCCAACGGCGAGCCGGCGCGCTCGGCATCAGACGACATCTACCTGGGTCAGAGCGAGCCCGGAACTGCGGTCGTGACCGTTCGCGCCGAAGACGTGGTGCCCGGGGTCTACGAGCTGGATGTCATTGCGCAGCCGCTCGGAGCGGCCATCGTCACGACGCGCGCCGATCTGGGGCCCGTTGCGCTTGCCCGCAAGCAGAGCGGCCTGGAGGCGTCGAGCGTCACCGAGCAGGGAAGCACGGCGAGCGGCGAAGTGCTCTATCGCCTGCTCGGGGCGGAGCGCGAGTACGCGATCGCCGGTCGCGGGCAGCCGGCCGAATCGACGGTGGTGCGAGCGCCCCGCTGGGCGAAGCGGATGGAGGTGGACGTCGACCTGTCCCCCGATCTGTGGGACCAGTTGACGGACTTTGCGGTGACCGTGTTCGACTCGAGCGGCCAGCAGCTGCCCGGCGGCAATCATCCGGCGAACTACGCGTTCACCCGCATCTCCGTCGCCCTCTCCGATTCGTTGACGGATGTGCCGCTCACCATCGAGCTGTTCCCGGCCTTCGCGCGCTTACCCGCGCATGTGTGGAACGGGACGCTGCATGTCCGCTTCCTCGGCCCCGATGAGCCCGCTGGCGAAGGAGGCCCGCTCTCTGTGGTTCCGGGCGGCCGGAGCGTCATTCGGCTGCCGAATCCACCTTCGCTCGATCTGCCCGACGGCTTTGGCACCCTGATCGAGACGCGTGTCACGACCATGACAGGCACGATGGCCGCGCGGCGCAGTGTCGTCGCGCCCGCATCTCATGGAGCCGGCGGCCTGCGGTGACCGCACTTCCGGAGACGGTGCGGGTGGCGGGAGGACAGGGATTCTGGGGTGATTGGCTGGAGGCGCCGTACCGGCAGGTGACGGGCGGGCCAGTCGATTACTTGATGATGGATTATCTGGCCGAAGTCACGATGTCCATCCTGCAAAAACAGAAGTCGCGCGATTCAGCGCGCGGGTATGCGACCGACTTTGTGACACAGATGGAACGCATCCTGCCGACCGTCGTCGCGCGTGGCATCAAGGTTACCGCCAACGCCGGCGGCGTGAACCCGCGCGCCTGCGCCAACGCTCTGGCCGAGGTGGCGCGCAAACTGGGACTCGGCGGCAAGCTCACCATCGGCATCGTGACGGGAGACGACCTGCTCCGCCGTCTGGACGGCTTGCTCGCCCGTGGGCACGATCTCAAAAACCTCGATACGGGGCGCCCGCTGAAGGACGTGCGCGACCGCGTGCTCTCCGCGAACGCGTATCTCGGTGCCGCGCCTGTGGCCCTTGCGCTGCAGCGTGGCGCGCAGGTCGTGATCACCGGACGCGTCACCGATACCGGCTTGACTCTCGGGCCGTTGATGCACGCGTTCGGATGGGCGAGCGACGCCTGGGACCAAATCGCCGCGGGCACGGTGGCGGGCCACATCATCGAATGCGGCGCGCAGTGTAGTGGGGGGAATTGCCTGCGGGACTGGAGCGCGATTCCCGACCTGGCGCACGTCGGCTATCCGATCGTGGAGGCTCGGCGCGACGGCACGTTCGACCTCGTGAAGCATCCCGGAACCGGTGGGCGCATCGACGTCGCTTCAGTGACCGAACAGCTCGTCTATGAAATGGGCGATCCGCATGCGTACATCACGCCGGACGGAGTGGCGGACTTCACGAGCATCCAGTTGAAACAGGTTGGGAAAGACAGGGTGCAGGTATCCGGGGTCAGGGGCAAACCCGCAACAGATAAGCTCAAGGTCTCGATCGCGTATTTCTACGGCTACAAGGCGGTAGGGACGCTCGTCTACGCATGGCCCGACGCGCTGGCAAAGGCTCAGGCCGCCGATCAGATCTTGCGGCAGCGCCTCGAGGATCTGGGGCTCAAGTTCGATGCCATCCTGACCGAGTTCGTGGGTGCGAACGCCACGCACGGCCCACTCGCGCTGGAGGACGTCGACGTAGCCGCGATTCCTGAAGTGCAGTTGCGCATCGGCGTCCGCGCCCACGAGCAGGCGCCGGTCGATCGGTTCACACGCGAGATCGCGCCGCTCATTCTCAACGGACCGCCGAGTGTCACCGGGTTTGCGGGGGGCCGCCCCAAACCGGAGGAGATCGTGGCGTACTGGCCGGCATTGATCGACAAGAAAATGGTGCAGCCGGCAGTGGAGCTGATTTCGGCATGAAGAAGCGACGGTTCAGACTTGTCGACATTGCCCACGCCCGCTCGGGCGACAAAGGCGATACCGCCAACGTCGGATTGATCGCCCTGAAACCTGAGTTCTATCCGTTGCTCGTGAAGCATGTGACCGCAGCGCGGGTGGCAAAGCATTTTAAGGGTATGATCACCGGCACGGTCGAGCGTTTCGAGCTGCCCAACCTGAACGCGCTGAATTTTCTGCTCCATGGCGCGCTCGATGGCGGCGGCACCATTTCGCTCAAGACCGACGCCCAAGGCAAGGTGTTCTCGACGGCGCTGCTGCGCATGGAAATCGAGCGCCGGGGAGGGCGGGGGGAGCGATGAGCGATCGCGTCGTCGTGCAGATCGCGAGCGGCATCCTGACCGCGACGTTGAACCGTCCCGACAAGCGCAACGCCATCGACACGGTGATGATCGACGACTTGCTCGCAGTGCTCGAGCGAGCCGATCTCGAGGCAGGCGTGCGGGTGGTCGCGATCCGCGGCGCCGGCCGCGACTTCTGTGCCGGCATGGATCTCAACGAATTGCTCGCGTCGGCCGATCACACGCTGGAACAGAACCGACAGGCGGCGCTGCATTTCGCGAATGTGTTCGTGCGGATGCGAAAGCTGCCGAAACCGATCGTGGCGCTGGTTCATGGCCGCGCGCTCGCCGGCGGATGCGGACTCGCCACCGCCTGCGATCTCATACTGGCGGCGGAGTCGGCGCAATTCGGCTACCCGGAAGTGCAGCGCGGCTTTGTGCCGGCGATCGTCATGACGATGCTGCGCCGTACCGTGGGCGAGAAGCTCGCGTTCGACCTCGCGACCACGGGCCGGCTGCTCGACGGCACCGAAGCGGCCGCCGCCGGGCTCGCCTCGCGCGTGTATGAAGATGCCGACTTCGAAGACCAGGCCGGCGAGATCCTGCGCGTGCTGGCGGAGGCGAGCCCCTCGGCGCTCGCCTTCACCAAACAGCAGTTCTACCAGCTCGACGGCGTGAGCTTCGAGGATGGCCTGAAGCTTGGCGCCGACGTGAACGCCGTGAGTCGCAGCACGCCCGATTTCCGGACCGCGTTGAGTGCATTCTTGAAGAAGTGAGGAGACGATGCGCAATCTGAATGTCCCGATGTACGACCCCGAAATGGTCCGGCCGATGCGTGAGGAGCTGACACGGCTGGGCTTTGAGGAGTTACGCACGGCCGGGGAAGTGGATGCCGTCCTCACGACGGAGCGCGGCCCGGCGCTCGTCGTCGTCAACTCCGTGTGCGGCTGCGCGGCGCGCAATGCGCGTCCCGCGGCGGCGCTCGCGATCCAGCACGAGCGGCGCCCCACGCGTCTGCTCACCGTCTTCGCCGGCCAGGACGCCGAAGCGACGGCGCGGGCCCGCAGCTACTTCACCGGCTATACGCCGTCGTCACCGCAGATTGCGCTGTTCAAGGATGGACGCCTGGTCTTCATGCTCGAGCGCCGAAATATCGAAGGCCGCAATGCCAAGGACATTGCGGCCGATCTCACTGCGGCCTTCGACAAGTACTGCTAGAGGATCTTGCCTCGCCTCACGCGAAAATCGACCACCTGTTGCGTCCAGCTCCAAAGCGAGTCCTGCCGCTCCATGGCCACGCCCTGCACTTCGTGGCGATGCCAGCCCGTCATGACGTTCTGATCCTGCGTCCAGACTTTCACCCGATTGCGCGGCACCAGCTTCTCCCAGTTTTGCGCGACAGTGGGCTGTGCGTAGAGCAGCCGGATCGTGACGTTACGCGACAGGTATTCGATCGGGCTGACGTCGATTTTGGCGTACAGCTGCGGCGCGCTCATCCGGCCGGCGCCGGGAAAGTCGGGCACGCCGTCCGAGAACAGCACGATGTTCAGCGGCGCGAGCACCAGGTTCTGACGCTTGATGTGGACCGCCGTGCGCTGGAAGAACGCGTTGAAATCGGTGATCGGGTCGTCCTCGGGGAACCAGGCACGCAGGTCGTGCTCGATTTCCTCCGGCGTCTTGCTGGTCAGATCCTGAATGGGATGGAAGCTTTTCGGCTGGCCCACCTGCTCGCCGCCAAGGGAGCCCACGAAGACGTCCGTGGTTTGTTTGAGGCCGCCGAGGGCGTTCACGTGCGCGTAGATGTACAGCGACGCGTAGCGCATCGCCTCGTCGAAGTAGCCGCTCTTGCGGAACGAGCCGGAGATGTCCAAGCCCACAACCAGCGTGTTCCTGGGCGGTGGCGCATTCGCCGGCGGTTTACAGCCAACGACAAACCCGAGGGCTAACAGCCCCACTACCGCGCGCTTCACCGGGCCACCTCGCCGCTCACGCGAGCGGGGAAGTGCGTCGCCTGCAGCACGTCGTCGATCGACTTGAACGGCAGAGTGAAATGGCCGCGGCCGGTGAAGACCACGAACAGAAAGTTCAGGGCGGCTGCGACCACTTGCAGTACCGGGAGCGAGACGAGCTCGAACAGCTCGCGCGATTCCTTGCGGAACCACTCGCGCTCCGCCTTGAGCGCGGCAATCGGACCCTTCCAATAGTCGGTCATCTGCGGGGCAGCGCCATGGCCATGGCCGCCTTCCACCGAGAGCGGCTGCCGGCCGAGCACGGCGATCACCGCCGGCGCGCCGAAGCGGCCGAATAGGAACCACGTCATGCCGCGCACGCCGACCCATCCGAAGAAGGCCAGCCCGATCGTGCCGAAGATGCCGAGCTGAATCCCTTGCTGCGCGAGCCACGGCGTCATCGCATCGACCAGCTCGCGATACAGGAACAGCACCTCGAACATCGCCACGGAGATCTCGACCAAGATCATGAACACGATGTTGCCGGCCTGCTTCTCTTTGATCGCGTCGTTGAGCACCTGAATGCACGCGAACGAGCCGGCGATGATGATCGCAAGAAAAACCCAGAGGATCACCACCAGCGCGAAGCCATTGACCTCGTAACCCGTGAGGTCGGCCAGGAGCTCGCTCATCGTGGGCCGCAGCGTGAAGGTAAAGATCGTGGCTTCAACCGCCGACCAGACGAGGAGCAGGAAGAACGCCGCCCACGGCACGCCGGGACGGCGCGAGGTAGCGTCGAGCACCGCCAGCGGAGACGTGATGGCGCTCTTGATGGTTCCGACGAGGAGTTGCACGCCGACCTTCATGAGCCCCCAGATCCAGCCGACGAGGACGACCAGGAAGCGGACGAGTCCCGCCCAATAGAACCAGGACATGCGCAGCACGTCCCACCACGCGAGCGCGACCGCCTGCAAGAGTGTCACGGAGCGGCCAAGCCGGAACGGGATCGTGTAGACGGCAACCATCGTCATCCACAACCCCACGATGACCGCCATCGCGGGCAAGAACAGCAGCACCGATATGCCGGCGAGACTCCAGAACGAGTCCCCCTGCAGCACGAAATCGAAGATGCGCGCCTGGATGGGGATGATCCACGTGAATCCCGCGACAACCCACTGCACCAGCTGTTGGAGCACAAAGCTCCACTGCTGCGTCTGCGCGGTGCTGGTGACGTCTTGCATTTCAGCGCTCCGAAGAGGGGGGGTCGGCGCGCACATTGTTATAAACGGGACCGGACAAGTCAAGAAAAGTGGGGGTGACGGAGGTCACGGCCCGGTTGCGACTTGCGCAAAAAGCCCATTCGAGGCCATCATCTGGCGTGCCGGAAGACCCGAAACGTCTGATCGTCGTCGGCGATCGCGTGCTGATCGCTCCTGAAGAGGGAGAGGAGCGCACCAACGTCGGTCTCTACTTGCCTCCCTCCGCCATCGAAGGACGCCAGGTGCAAGGCGGACGTATCGTGGCGACGGGCCCGGGCACGCCAATGCCAGAGCCGGCCAGTATGGATGAGGAGCCGTGGAAAATTCACGGCGCGGAAGTGAAGTACCTGCCCACGCAAGCAGAAGCCGGTGACTACGCGCTGTTCTTCCGGAAAGCCGCCGTCGAAATCACGTTCGAAGGCAAGACCTATCTAGTTGTGCCGCAGGCGGCGATTCTCGTTCTCGTTCGAGGGAAGCATGGCTGACATCGGCTGGGCGCGGAGCCGCGGCGATCGCGCCGAAGGGCAGGGGCTGCGTCGGGGCGCCTGGTATCGCGTCGTCGAGAATCCGCCGAAGGACTTTGTCGTCCTCGACGTGCATCATGTCGAAGTGCGCGTTCCGAAAGGCGATGTCGAGATTCGCGGCGAGCGGCCCACTGCCTGGAGCGTCGTCCGCGAACCGCACCTCGTCTGCCCGGGATGTCACGCGCGTTCCGTGATTCCCGAAGGACAGAAGAACGCGAAGTGCGGCGAGTGTGGCCGAACGTTTCCTATCGACTGGAAAGACGCCGGCTAAAGCTCTCCTACGGCAGCTGCATGTGAAGGGTGTGAACGAGAAACGCCCAGCGGTCCGTCTGTTCCTCGATGATCTTCGCCGTGGGCTTGCCGGCGCCGTGACCCGCTTTGGTCTCGATACGAATCAGCACGGGCTGGGGACCGCCCTGCGCGGCCTGCAACGTCGCCGCGTATTTGAATGAATGCCCGGGCACGACGCGGTCGTCGTGATCGGCCGTCGTGATGAGCGTCGCGGGATAGTGCGTCCCGGGCTTCAGATTGTGGATCGGCGAATACCGGTACAGGAACGGAAATTGTCCGACGCTATCGGCCGAGCCGTACTCGGTTACCCACGCCCAGCCGATGGTGAATTTGTGAAATCGCAGCATGTCCATCACGCTGACGGCCGGCAGCGCCGCGCCGAACAGCTCCGGTCGCTGGTTCACCACCGCACCGACCAACAGGCCGCCATTGGAGCCGCCCCCGATCGCCAGCTTGGCCGGTGACGTGTACCGCTCCGAGATCAGATACTCGGCACCGGCGATGAAGTCGTCGAAAACGTTTTGCTTCCTCTCGAGCATGCCGGCCTGATGCCACTCTTCGCCGTACTCGGATCCGCCGCGGAGCACCGCCTGCGCGAAGACGCCGCCCATCTCGAGCCAGCCGAGCACGCCGATCGAGAACCCGGGGGTCATGTTCACGTTGAAGCCGCCGTAGCCGTAGAGGTACGTCGGATTCGAGCCGTCTTGCGTCAATCCTTTCTTGTACGTCAGAAACATCGGCACGCGTGTGCCGTCCTTGCTGCGATAGAAAACCTGCGTCGTCTCGTACAGTGAAGCGTCGAACGACAGTTCCGGCGACTTGAACACGGTCGACTTGCCCGTCGTGAAGTCGTGTCGGAAGATCGTCGTCGGATAAAGAAATGACGTGAACGCGTAGAACATCTCACTGTCCCGCGGCTCACCCGTCAGTTGCACGATCGAACCCAGCGTCGGCAGTGCGACCTCGCCCGCGCTGGTGCCGTCGAACGCGAATAACCGCAGCTCTGAATAGGCGTCGTGCAGGTAGCGCACCACGAACGTCTGGTTGACGATGTGAGAGCCTTCGATCACGTCCGGTGCCTGTGGCACGATTTCTATCCACGCCGTCTGGTCGGGCTGGGTGATGTCGACGGCGACGATGCGGCCGCGCGGGGCGGCATTGTCGGTCTGAAAAAAGAACGTCGATCCGCTGTTGCCGACGAAACCGTAGGATGCGTCGAACGCATCGAGCAGGCGCACGACGGGTGCGTCGAGGTGCGGGCGTTTGGCGTCGCCGAGATCCTGATAGTAGATCCGGTTGCGCCGATCGGTGCCGAGCCACACGCTGTAGACGGCGTAACGCCCGTCGTCGCTGACCTCGACGCTGAATCCCCAGTCCGGATGATCGGGCCGCTCATAGATCAGGCGATCGGCCGACTGGTCTGTGCCGAGCGTATGGTAATAGACCTTCTGGTTGTGATTGACATCGAGCAGCGGATCCGCGCCTGCCGCCGGCTCGGGGTAGCGACTATAGAAGAAACCCGCGCCGTCGTGCGTCCACGCCGCGGTCGAGAATTTGATCCACTTCAAGTGGTCCGTGCGGTCCTGTTTCGTGGCGACGTCGCGCACACGGAATTCCTGCCAGTCCGAGCCGCTGCCGGAAATTCCGTAGACCATCGTCTTCCCGTCCTCGGCAAACGCGAGGATCGAAAGCGCCACCGTCCCGTCGGTGGAGAGGGTGTTCGGATCGAGCAGCACCTCGGGCTCGGCAGTGAGCGAGCCTTGCGTGTACAGCACCGCCTGGTTTTGCAGGCCCGCATTCTTAAAGAAGAAGTAGCGGCCACCCTTCTTGAATGGCGCACCGTATTTCGGATAGTCCCACAGTTCGGTCAGCCGCCGGCGAATCCGCTCGCGCTCCGGGATCCGCTCGAGGTACGCGAATGTGACCCGATTTTGAGCCTCGACCCAGGCCCTGGTCTCCGGAGAGTCCACATCCTCGAGCCAGCGATAGGGGTCGGCGACCTTGGTGCCGTGGTAATCATCAACGACGTCGTGTTTGCGGGTGGCCGGATATGCGATTGAGTGCTCGTCGGAAGGGATTGTTAGACCTCGTATTGCCGTCATGTCGCGTAAACGTGCCCCGGCCCGCGCTTTTGGGGTAGGGGGTGCGCAGCCGGAACGCTGTTTCGTGAGACGTGCCGATGTGCAGCGTGGGGCTCGAGCGCGCGCGCCTGATTCTGCAGGAGCGCTTCGGCCTCGAGCGATTCCGCATCCATCAACTGAAGGTGCTCGGTCCCCTCTTGTCGGGACGCAACGTGCTCGCAGTCCTGCCGACCGGCGCGGGCAAGTCGCTCTGCTATCAGGTGCCCGCACTTCTCGGTACGGGTCTCACACTCGTGATCTCGCCGCTGATTTCCCTGATGCAGGATCAAGTGGGGGCGCTGCGGCGCCGTGGAATCGCGGCCGCATATCTGAACGGCCAGCTCGACGCCGACCAGCGGCGCATCATCCTCGACGCCGCGACCGGTGAAGACCGACGCCTCGCGCTGCTCTATTGTGCGCCCGAACGATTGGCATCGCTCTCGCGCCGCCTCGTCGCCACGGCCACGCCCATCACACTGCTCGCGGTCGATGAAGCCCACTGTATCACGGAATGGGGCAACGAATTCCGGCCCGTGTATCGGCGACTCGGGGTGTTCCGTTCATTCCTCGGGCGGCCGCCGACGATCGCGCTCACCGGCAGCGCGACGCCGGCAGCCCGTCAGGACATCATTCACGTCTTGCGGATGCCGGATGCCGAGGTTGTCGTGACGTCGTTTGATCGGCGTAATTTGCGGTTTGGGGTCCAGCGCGTCCGGGACGATCGCGAGCGTTTTGCGATAATCCGGGCGCGCGTGCGCGATGCTCCGGGTGGGGGCGGGGGGGCGTCACTCATCTACACGCCAACGCGCCGGCTCACCGAGCTGGTCACGCGGGCGCTGCTCAGAACGAGTGTCCGCGCGGCTCCCTATCATGCCGGCCTTTCTGCCGCCGTGCGGCGCCGCGTGCTGCGGGCATTTCTGGCCGACCAGGTGCGCGTCATTGTTGCCACCAGCGCGTTCGGCATGGGAATCGACAAGCCGGATGTACGTCAGGTGTTGCATTGGGGGCCGCCACACACGCTCGAGGCATACTACCAGGAAGCGGGTCGGGCCGGACGCGACGGCGGACCTTCCGAGTGTCTCATTCTGTGGCGTCCGGAAGACCTCGCGTGGGGAAACGTTTCACCGGTGATGAAACAGTATGTCGAGTCCCGGACAAATCACCGCGCGAGGATACTGGAGTACTTCGGTGAACCCTGATCATATTTCGCCATGCACGATAGCCTCTACTTCTCCGACCACCATCTCCAGGTCCGCGAGATGGTCCGCGATTTCGCCAACACTGTCGTCAAACCCAGCGCGCGCCAATACGATCTCGACAGCCGCTTTCCCTGGGACAATGTCAAACAGATGGCCGAGCTCGGGCTGTTCGGAATTCCGTGGGCGGAAGAGTTGGGCGGGTCGGGGATGGATTACCTCTCCTACATCACCGTCATCCACGAGCTGGCCAAGGTCGACGCGAGTCACGCGATTACCGTCAGCGCGCACACCACGCTCGGCACATCGCCGATCGTGGACTTTGGGACCGACGAGCAGAAGCGGCGTTTCGTCCCGCTGCTCGCGGCGGGGAAAGTGCTCGGCGGGTTCGGGCTCACCGAGCCCGGCGCGGGGTCGGACGCCGGCGGCACCAAGACGACGGCAGTCGACAAAGGCGATCACTACGTCCTGAACGGCTCGAAGATCTTCATCACACACGCGGGCGTGGGCGAGATTTTTTGCGTCACCGCCCGCACCGATCCGCATGCAAAGCGCACGCACGGCATCACGGCCTTCATCGTGAGCAAAGATACCTGCGATCTGGAAGAGACCAAGCGGGTCGGTATCGGCCACCTCTCCGCGGCCGAGCTTCCCAAGAACCGCGGGATTTTCTCAGGCAAGAAGGAAGACAAGCTCGGCTGGCGGGCGTCAGACACGCGCGAGCTGATCTTCCAGGACGCGGTTGTTCCGAAGGAAAACGTGCTCGGCCCCGTGAACAACGGCTTCCGGCAGTTCCTCCATACCCTCGACGGCGGGCGAATCGGGATCGCCGCCCTGGCGCTCGGGCTCGCGGAGGGTGCGCTGGAGGAATGCCTGACCTATACGTCTACGCGCAAACAGTTCGGCCGGCCCATCGCCAGCTTCCAGGGCGTCCATTTCGCACTCGCGGACATGGCGACCGAGATCGAAGCGGCCAAGCAGCTGGTCTATCACGCCGCGTGGCTCAAGCAGAACGGCCATCCCTTTAAGAAGGAAGCGGCGATGGCCAAGCTGTACGCCTCCGAGCTGTGCATGCGCGCCACGACCAAGGCGGTCCAACTGCACGGCGGATACGGCTATACCACCGAGTATCCCGTTGAGCGGATGATGCGGGACGCCAAAATCTGCGAAATCGGCGAAGGAACCAGTGAAATCCAGCGGATCGTCATCGCCCGTCAGCTTTTAGGCGGTCTGATAGATTGACCGGGCTTTCCCGGTTTCCTAGTTTTACCGCATGAATTGGGCTCTGGCGTCACTCAGCCGCCTCTCCAATCGCATCATCTCTTTGCCCCCGATCATGTCAAATCGGCGCGGCGAATTGGACTATTGCTGGGACAACCATACGCTCCCGGGAGCTGGATGCTTCCCGCCGGGGCACGAGGGCAACTGCTTTGAAGCGCGAAATACTGATTTCAGGAAGCCAGCGGGAAACCCGCGTGGCCATTCTCGAGGACGACCGCCTTGTTGAGCTTCTGGTCGATCGTCCCGACTCCCACCGCTCTGTCGGTGACATCTACCTCGGCAAGGTCGAGGCGGTGCTCCCCGGCATTCAGGCGGCCTTCGTCGACATCGGCGCCGAGAAAAGCGCCTTCCTTCATGCTTCGGACCTGATCGAAGCGGACGAAGACGAAGACCCCGAAGACCGTGAGCCGGACGACGCGGACGAAGAGAACGGCAACGGGAACGGGAACGGAAGCGGCAACGGGAAAGGTGAAGGGAAGGGCGCGCCGCAGGCGGTTGCCAATCGCCGCGGGGCCCCCCGCGAGCGCAGGGGCCGCCGCCCGGCGCCGAACATCGGCGACGAGTTAAAGCGGGGTCAAACCAAACTCGTCCAGGTCATCAAAGAAGCCATCGGTACCAAGGGGCCGCGCGTCACCGCGCAGGTCTCCCTCGCCGGCCGGTTCCTCGTCTACATGCCGTTCGCCTCGAAGGTTGGCGTGTCACGCAAGATCGAAGCGCGCGATCTGCGCGCCAGGTTGCGCGACATGGTCACGAAGCTCGTGCCGAAGGATGAGGGCGGTTGGATTATTCGCACCGTCGCCGACGATCTTACCGAAGCGAGCTGCAAGCGCGAGATCGATCACCTCCTCGGCCTGTGGAAGAAGATCAAGCGGAAGTCCTCCTCCGGCAGGGCGCCGCAGCTCGTGCAGCGGGAGACGAGCCTCACGCGCGGCATCGTGCGCGACCTGTTGTCGGACACAGTCGACCTCCTACTCGTCGACTCGAAGCTCCTGTACAACGAGGTCGAGCAGTACCTGAAGCAGATCGATCCCGAGCTGCTCCCCAAGGTCAAGTTGTACCACGCCGAGACGCCCCTGTTCGATGAATACGACATCGAAACGGAGATCCGGAACCTCTTCAAGCAGCGCGTGGATTTGCCGACGGGCGGCTATCTGATCATCCAGCCCACCGAGGCGTTGATCTCGATCGACGTGAACACCGGCCGCTACACCGGCAAGCGCGATCCCGAAAGCACGATTGTGCGCACCAATCTCGAGGCGGCCCGCGAAGTCGCCCGGCAGATCCGGCTGCGCGACATCGGCGGGATCATCGTGGTCGACTTCATCGACATGGAAACGAAGTCGAATCGCGACAAAGTGCTGCAAGAGCTGCGCACCCATCTGGGCCGAGACCGCGCGCGGACGCGTGCGTTCGCGGTTTCGGAGCTGGGCCTGATCGAGATGACGCGCCAGCGCGTGCGGCCGTCGCTCTGGCAATCGATGACCACCGAGTGCCCCACCTGCAATGGTACGGGACGGGTGTTCCGGCCCGAGGTAGTCGTCCGCCGCATGGAGCGCTCGCTCAAGCGGGCAGGCGCCGATCACAAGGAACGGCAGCTCTCGGTGCGGCTGCATCCCGAGGTCGCGCTGTACCTGGTGGAGCAGGAGCCTAACTTCCTGCGTCAGTTGGAGAAGCAGACGGGCTTGGAGCTCGAAGTGCGAGACGATCCGATGATGCGCCTGGATGAGTTCAGGATGATGGCGAAACCGGCGGGTCGCGATGTGACGGAGCAGTACGCGGTCGCTTGACTAAGCTCAAGCGCCCATTTAGGTTCCGCGCCCTATGTCATACGCAATCTT
>DATBFV010000155.1:0-30247 GCA_036558345.1 Gemmatimonadales bacterium
GGCCATCGCGACCGACTGCCCGGCTCGGATCTGCAGCTCAGGGTTGCCTGGATCGGTTTGGAAACTCCAATCGAAAATCATGTAGTCCCGGCCTACGTGCGTGACGCGCAGGGCGCCGTACCGCAGCGTCGTGCCCTCGACAATCTGGAAGACATAGCCATAGCCAGGCACCGCCTGGATCATGTTGCTGGTATAGCCGGACGCCGGCGCGAAGTCGATATCGGTCAGATCGGCGACCGGACCGCTGCCGTACTGGCGGATCTGCGTACCGGAGAACTCGGGCACGATCCACAGCGTCGAATCAGTCGGGTCCTGATAGACCCAGAAGTCGATGCTGGCAAGGTTGCCGTCCTGCACCAAACCGAGCTCGGACGCTTGCGTACGGCCGTCGTTATTCACGTCCTGCCAGAACCGGAAGCCCGATTCCCCCTGATCCTTGTTGTATGCGAACACGAGCGTGTTGCGCGCATCGGGCCGGGGCGTGTCCTGACGCAGCGGCGACCAGAGACTCTCATAGCCCTCGCGGCTGATGGCCGAGACCCCGAAGCAGCGTGGGACACCGTTGGTCATCGCGCTCGCCAAAAACTCCGGCGCCACGGTCGTGCCCTCGAGCACCCAGCCGGTGCCGCACAGGCCGGCATCCAGGTCATAGTCCGTGCTGTAAATCCGGTACCACTTGAACCGCGTCGGCGCCGAGAGGTACGGGTTGTCGTCCCACTCGAGATGAATCGCACCGTTAAGGGAAATCGAAGTCAGCCACGCAGCCGAGTCGAGCTGCAGCCGCTCGTCCACCGTGATCACGTTGCTACTGGCACTCTCGTTGCCGTTGACATCGACCGCCGTCACGAGGTATTGGAGATGCGGGACGCCATTGTCGTGGAATGTGTTCGACGTGGTCTCGCCGCGCAGACCAAAGGAGCCGCTCGTCGACGCGCGCGAATAGATGCGATAGCTCGCGAGCCCGGCATCGGGAACATCATCCCAGAGCAGCAGGATGCCGAGCGGACGGTTCGGGTCACCGCTTGGGTCGAGCTCGTATGTCAGGTTCGCCGGAGTGGATGGGCCAACGCCACCGCCGCCGCCGCCGCCGTTATCCACGGGGGACATCTGACATCCCACAGTGGCCAGCAAGACCAGGGACAAGAGCACACGCATAAACGCCTCAGGCTGGGGGAACGCCCAAGCTGTAAGCACAGGCTATGCCTGAAGCGAAGTTGCTGATTCTGTTTGAGTTATCCCTGAGCCGGCCGCGCCGGTGTCTCCCCAGGAGGACACGAGTCGGCGACGCTACCGCACGTACGTGTTCTGGTCGTAATCGAACTTGATGTCGGGCTGGTCGGTCAGCGTGATGTTGAAACTGAACGAAAAATTCCCGGTGGCCGTGCGGCTGAAGCTGAAGCTCGCGCGCCAGCGGCGCAGGTCCCGCTGGAATGTGAGTTGGTGATACGTGAATTGCCGCGTGGCCATGTCGAAATTCGTGCTCCACGTGCCCGTCCAGTTGCGCGTGGGGGTGAACGACATGTTCAACGCGGCGGTACGGCGGCCCGGCACGTTCCGCAGTTGTGGCGTGGTGTCATTCCGACTGCGCGAGCTCGATAAGGAAACACCCAGACTGAAGCCGCGTCCGGCGCCCATCATTCCCGCTCCGGTGCCGCGTGGTGAGTATGGGACCCGCGTGTTCTCCGAATAACGCCGGAAGTTGCCGGCCTGCTGCGAGAGCGTATCCCGCTGCGTGGTGGTATCCGGACGCGCGGTCTGCTCCTGATGCGGCCGGAGTCCGAACATTCTTCCAATCCCCTGCAGGGTCGCCGGCGTGACGGTGAACGATGCTGACACGCTCGACAGGAACGGATCGAATTTTGCCGAATCCGTGCCGACGTCGCCCTTCCAGAGATCGTGCGTGATCGAGAGCTGAAAACTGGGCAGCAGGTCCGACAAGAACGAATTCCGGAGTTGCGCATCCTGCCAGCCGGTGCGGTGCGGCAGCTTGGCGGCCTCGAAGTTGTACCCGATCGCGCTCGTTTGGATACTCAGCAACTTCACTTTGCGGACGTCCTGCTCAGCCGTCGTATCGCCCGCCGCCGGCTTCACCTTCGCCTCGAAGGACTGCGACAGCTGGACACTGATCGTCTGCTGCGGATCGGAGTGCAGGTTGACCGTGCGACCGCTTGGGTCGAGCGCCTGGGCAAAGTCCTTGGGTACTGCCACGGCCGGCGCGTACTGCCAGCTCACCTGAGGCGAGAATGAATGCCGAATGCGCGAAAACGGACCAAAGCCGGGGAAGAAGCCAAAGAATGTCGGCGTCACGCTGGCGCTGAACGCCAGGCGCTTGCCCTGTCGCACGAACTCTCCGCCCGTGAACTGATTGCGGATCATGAACGGACCGGCGCTCGTCGCGTTCACGATCGCGACGCCGGGTTGCAGTTTCCACGTGCTCGAGAAGAACGAGGGCAGATTGATGCCTGTCTGCCAATCCACGCGGGTCTCGAACGTTTCGCCATAGACGACGCGATGCACGGCGCCGGTGCTGTCCGGCAGCGAAAACTCCTGCCGCCCACGCGTCCGCCCATCGGTGACCTGAAGGTTATTGGCCCAGTTCCAACGGCCAATGCGCAACGGCGTCGAAAAGGTCATCAGGGTGCGCCGCACATCGTTGAAGAGATGCAGCGTATCGAGCGGGACGGTATCCGTCGGCGGCGCTGGAATCAACAGCGAAGGCGCCGGCTGATGGAACTGCATATCGTTCGTAAAGGAAAACGCGGGCGACCATGTCATCCACGGCGTGATGTTCACGCTCGAGGGCGTGAGGTTGATCGTGGGGAATGTCTGAGCAACGTTGTTCGATGAAAGGTCCTGCGATCGCGAGCCGCCGACGTTCAGCGTACCCCAAGAGAACCGCCGCTGGAAGTTCAGGGTCGAGTTCATGCGCGCCACCACTTCCCATGGATTCGTGGAGTTGCGCTGGACCAATCTCCCATCCGTCGCGTAGAGCACGTTGGCGTTGAGTGAGGAGCGCGAGCTGAACTGCTGCGAATGGTTCCAGCCGATCGTCGTGTTGACGCCGGGATTATCGAGCTCCTGCATCCGCGTGTAGCTCAGCTGCCCATTCATGAACCGGCTGATGATGTGATACTGGGCCTGGCTATGAACCTGGACATACCGGCCCGAGAACCAGTCGCCGGCCACCAGCACGTCGAGGTAGTCATTGACCGCGAAATAGTAGCCGAAGTCGGAGATGTGCCGAGTGTAGTGCCGGCTGGGCCGGACGAGATCGTTGATGCCGAAGCGCGGAAACAGAATGCCGCTGCGCCGACCGCCGCGGATGTCCTGAAAGATGAACGGCAGCCACATGATCGGAACGTCCCGCACGTACAGCACCGCGGGGCGCGCGACCATCGTGCGCTTGTTGATCCATTTCACCTGCCCCGCGGCAAAGTGGTAGTCGGGCACGGGCTGCGGGTCCGATGTGAACGCCGCTTTGCTTGCATACACGCGCCGCGAGTTCGAGTCATTGGCGAACGCCTCTCCTGTCACATACCAGGTCACACCGCCTTGCTGAAAATCGGTAAGCGCATCCCGCACCGTGCCTCGGTGCCGGCATGTGTCGTAGCGCATCCCTTCCCCAACCAGGACGGTGCCCTGATCGAAGAGCTGCGGATCGCCCGTGGCGTCCAGCCGGCAACTCGCTTCACGATATCGGATCGAGTCGGCCTGAAGCTGGGTGCCCTCCCGCTCCACGTAGGCTTCGTGCCGCAGCAGAATCGTTTGGCTGTCGCCAACGACGACGAAGGTGTCCGCCATGTACCGGGTGAGGCGATAGCCCTGGAGTTTGAGCAGCGAGTCCATGACGGGATCAGTGGGGGGGAATGAACGGGACGGTCCGGTGGGGAGGCCCTGCTTGCGTGCCGTCGCGGTGTCCAAACTGCCGCGGCGGCCGGTATCGCCGGGAGCCCCCGGCGGTTTCACCACGGCCCCGGTATCGCGCTCGACGCGCTGAGCTGGTGGCGGTGGAGGCGCGGGCGGAGGATTTTGCGCCCGCAGCGACCCCGCACTGATCAGCAGGAAGACGAGCGTGGCCGCTGCCATGCGCCGCGCCCGCCGGCGGCTCGCCACCCAGGCGCACCAAATGCTGATCTCGTACAGCAGCAGCAGTGGAATCAGCATCAGCATCATCGAAACCGCATCGGGGGGCGTGAGAATGGCGGCCAGGAACGCGGCGATTACGACCGCATAGCGCCGCTGCCGTCCCAGAAACTGCGGCGTGACGATCCCCAGCGAGGCGAGGATCGTCACGACGAGCGGCAGCTCGGCGACGAGGCCGCAGCCCACGACGAACGGCACCGCCATCGCGAAATAGCGGTCGATCGTGATCATCGGCGTAAGGTCGGAACGCGAGAACCCGATCAGCACTTTCAGCGCGGCCGGCAGCAGCCACCGATAACACGCGACCCCGCCCGCCAGAAACAACACGACGCCGACCCCCAACGCCGGGATGATCAGGCGCTTCTCCCGGTCGTACAGCGCCGGAGCCAGAAATGCCCAGATGTGATAGATGACGAGCGGTGAGGCAACCAGGCAGCCGAGAGCGAACGCGACCTTCAAGGTCAGCATGAACGGCTCGGCTGGGCTCGTGAAGACCAGTCGCCCACCCGGGAGATATGGCGCGATCGGCCGCTTGAGCAGCTCGATGAGGTCGATCTTGTCGAGCAGGAACCAACCGAGGACCGTCCCGGCCACGATGGCCAGGAGGCTCCAGAGGATGCGCCAGCGCAGCTCCTCGAGATGGTCGAGAAACGGCATCTCACCGCGGGCTGTCATCGAGTGGTCCGGCTGGGCCAGAAGACGTTACCGGAGACGCTGCAGATTCTGCCGCGCGAGATCGGCCTCGGGTGAGCGGGGATAGCCCGCGACCACCCGGTTATAAAAGGTCCGCGCCGTCGCCCGGTCGCCGCGCTGCTCGGCGAGGAGGCCCAGTTTGTACAGCGCCGACGGCGCCCGTGAGGAATTCGGGAAGGTTCGCACGACTTGATCGTACACCGCTGCGGCGGAATCGGGTGCGGACTGTTCGAAACTCTCGCCAATATAGAACAACGCATCCGGCGCGTGTTCGTGGGTGGGAAACACCCGCAAGAATTCGCGGAATCCCAGCCGCGCGGTGCTGAGGCTGCCGCGCCGATACTGCTGCAGGGAGAGATCGTACATCTGGTCGGGTCCCGGCCCCGCAGGATTGCCCGAAGGCCCGACGGGCGGGCCGCCCGCTGCGTTAGGATCCGGCTGCTGCGACCGTGTGTCCAGCCGCGCCCGGAGCTCGCTCAGCCGCTGCTGGCTTTGCCCAGTCAACTCCTGGATCGAAACGAGTTGTTGCTCGACCGAGATCAACTCGGTGCGCAGATCGCCTCGCAGCTGGACGAGATACGCCTGCTGCCGGTCGAGCGCCTGCTGCAGCGCCTTGATGGCCGCCTGCACGGTGTCGTGCTCGGCGGCGCGCGCCGCATCACTCTTGGCGAGCTCTGCCTGCAGCGTCTGCACCTGGAGCTCGACCTTCCGGACGTCGCCTTTCAGCGCGCATCCGGCGACGAGCCCCAGGACAGGCAGGACGCCGATTCTACGGATGGCGGAGATTGTCACCGCCCGAAACGACTTCGAATTCGGCACGCCGGTTTTGCGACCAGGCGGACTCATCGTGCCCGTCGACCAGCGGCCGCTCCTCGCCCCACGACTGCGTTTCGATGCGACCCGCATCGATCCCGTGGCTCACCAGGTACTGCTTCGAGGACTGCGCGCGACGATTGCCCAACGCGAGGTTGTACTCGTCCGAGCCGCGCTCGTCGCAGTGCCCGCCGATCCGAATCCGCAGATCGGGGTTCGCCTGCAGGATGGCGACCTTCTGATCGAGCGAGCCCATGTCGTCGGCGCGGATGTTGGACTTGTCGAAATCGAAGTGGATCATCGCCGCCAGCATGTTGCGGACTTCTTCCGACGCCCGTGACAGCGCTGCGAGCGAATCCGCTTCGCGCTGACGCCGGACCCGCTCCGCTTCCTCCTGGGCCGCACGGTTTGCCGCGTCGATCGAGTCCTGACGCGCCCGCTCCGCGGCCGCGGCCGAATCCGCGTTGGGTACTGGCGCGGTCTGCGGGGCCGGTTTACTGCCGCCGCAGGACGAGGCGGTCACTACGGCGACGCCCAAGCCCAGCGCGAGGAACAACGATACCGATTTCATCCTGTCTCTCCGATCAGGGGGTGGAAGAAGAGGCCTCCGACAGCCTTGGAGACCAGGCCGGCAAACGTTCCCCACTCTGCTGCAGCAACGGCCGGATCCGGCCGGTCTCGAGATCGATGATCCATAACTGACGGTAACCCGACCGGTCGGAAACAAAGGCGAGGTGGCGGCTGTCGGGCGCCCAGGTTGGATCCTCATTGCGTCCCACCGAAGTCAACTGCCGAACGGTGCGGGTGCGGACATCGAGCACAAACACCTGCAACGTCCCAGCCACGTCGCGGTGAAACGCTACCGATAGCCCGTCGGGGGACCACTCCGGCGCGTTGGACGCCCCGGTGACGCCATAATCGAATGGTGCGAACAACTGCTGGTCGGTGCCGTCGGCCGCCATCACATAAATCTGCGGCAGACCCGGTCGCGTCGAGACGAACGCGATCCGTTGCCCGTCCGGGCTGAACGTCGGGGACAAGTTGTCAGAAAACCGTCCTACGGTCAAGCGGCGTAAACAACAGTTGCTCTTCACGTTAATCGTGTAAACGTCAGTTCCCTCTTCCGTCGCGCGGCTGAACGCCAGCGTCTGACCGTCGGGAGAAAAGGCCGGCGTAAAATCGAGTGCGCTGCCGGTGGTGGGCACCGCCGTGCGCTTCCCACTGCCCATCTCCTGCAGGTACAACCATCCCTTTCCGGCTTGAAACTCCATGTACGCAAAGTGTTGGCCATCGGAGCTCCAGGCGGGCGACATGGCCTGGCGATCGGTGGAGGAGACGAGCTTTTGATCGACGCCATCCTCGTCGATCTGATAGACCTTGCCGTCCCTGACGAACAGCACGCGGGTGGCTGCGATGCCCGATGTGCCGAGGGCAGCCTGGAGCGCCTGATCGGCGAGACGATGTACCGCCATCCGGAAGTTTGGATCCCCGGGCGCCGGCAGCTGGGACCGCACCGTGCGGCGAATGCCCGACGCGGCGATGTCGTGGAGCGTCAAAACGGTGGTGTCGCCTGCCGCGGTCACGTCCAGCGCGAAGTCGGCGCCGAGCGCCTGATACAACGGATAGTTGAGCGTGCCGCTGGACTGCGCCCCGCCCGCGCTGCTGCTCCGGCCGGCCCGCCGCGCGGCGGTCGTACCCGAGCGGCGCGGTGCCGTACCCGTACCCGCGAGGCGAATCGAATCGCCGGCCGGCAGGGTGATGATCTCGAAGCGGTCGCTATAGTCCAGATCGCGGCCGACGATGGCGCGCACCGAATCGAGACCCATGCCGGTTCTGGGCAGCAGCACGAGTCCAGGACGCACGCCGGGGCGATAGACGATGCCGATGCGCACGCCGCGGTCGATGCTGGTGGTGTCCTGCGCACTGAGTCGACGGAAGGACGGAAGGACGGAAAGGGCGACCAAAGCAAGAATTGTCACGTTCCGTCGCCTCATTGTCTTTGCCCCGAGAAGTAGAACCGCACAAACAGCACATCGGACAGCCAGCCGTCGGGCAACGTGCCGAACGCGCGGAAGCGGCCCGCTTCCTCGATGGCTCCCTGAGCCTCGAGATCAAACGCGAAATTACCGGAGCGACGGATGAACTGGAGGTCGGTCACCGAACCGTCGCGATGCACAAAGAACGACACTTCGGCCTCGAGCGGCGTGCTTTGAGCGGGACGCTGCCACCGCCGCAGGACCTGGGACACGATGTTCTGCAGATACTCCGGGAACGGGAACGCCACACCTTCGGTGCTGACGGTCGCGACATCGCTGCCGGTCGACGGTTTTTCGCCCGGAAGCGGCTGATTGGACGAAGTCGTCCGCGGGGCGGCTTCGCGTTTGGTCTGATCTCGATTCGGCGGCGGCGTCGCGCGTGAGACGGTACTCTTGGGCTGCTTGGCCGAGGGAATCGGCGCCGGCTTCTCTTCCGCCGGACGGTCGACCGCCGCGGGCGCCTTCCGCTCTTCCATGTCCGGGGCGGGGGCCGCAACCAGATGCACACGGTAGGTGGGTGGGATGCGCTTGTGCACGCTCGGCGTTCCGAACAAAAGCAGGCCCACCACGCCGTGGAGCACGAGCGTGCCGGTCATGGCCATGCCTACGGGAGCCGGCGCGCGGCGTCGTCTCATCGATTGATCGTCTCCGGTTCGGCGACCAGTCCGACGTCCTGAACACCCGCGCCGCGGATCACGGCCAGCACTTGCACCACGCGGGCATAGGCGACTCGTCCATCGGCCCGCAGATACACCCCCGAGGGGCGTTTCGTTCGCACGAACGCCGGGAAGGTCGCTTCGAAGTCCTCGTACGACAGCCCGGCCTGGTCGAGATAGATCTTGCCATCCGCATCAACCGTGACGACGAGTCCCTGCTTGGGTTCGATCGCGCGCACCTGCGCGCGGGGCAGCCGCACATCGACACCGCCCTGCATGATCGGCGCGGTGATCATGAAGATGATGAGGAGCACGAATGCCACGTCCACCAGGGACGTCACGTTGATATCGGCATTGAGGGGCAGCTCTCCGTGACCGCGAAGTCCCCCTCCCCCTCCCCCGCCTAGCAATCCACCGGCCATCAGATCCGTCCTTCCCGGGCGAGCGTGCCCACGATCTCCTGCGCGAAGCCCTCGAGCTCACCAGCAAAGAGTCCCAGCCGGCTTACGTACAGGTTGTATGCCATCACCGCGGGAACGGCCACGGCCAGGCCACCGACCGTAGTCACGAGAGCCTCGGCCACACCGGGAGCAACGGCCGTGATATTGCCCGACCCCCCAACGGCGATCCCGATGAACGCGTCCATCACGCCGAGCACCGTGCCGAGCAACCCGAGGAGTGGGCTGACGGATCCGAAGGTTGCCAGCCAAGGGATGAAGCGAGCCGCGGTGTCGCGCTCCGCCGCGACTTCTTTCGCGAGGACCATGCGCATAGCCTCGAGTTGGGTCGTCGTCAGCGTCGTGCCAGCTGCCGCGGCGGCAGCTGCGTGGCTCGCAACCCCTGTGCCCTTCAGGCTCCCCGGTTTCAGCTCCGAGAAGAAATGGACCGCCTCGCGCAGCAGGCGATTGTAGGGTGAGGGCGGCAACCGCATCGCGGCGTGATAGGCGTCCTCGAGGCGCGGTGCCTTCTCGACTTCCGCGAGGAAGCGATCGCCGAGCTGGCGCATGCGCCGGAATTGCCACCACTTCAGAACGATCAGATACCAGGACACCAACGAGAAGACCGCGAGGATGCCGAGCACGAACTGTGTTTCGGGACTCGACGTAAGAACCAGCTCCCACGGTGTCGTGGGGATCGCTCCGCGGACCTGAAAGAAGAACACCTAACCTCCTCGGTATCCGTGCGGGTGGGCCTGATGCCACCGCCAGGCGCTGTCTAGGATCTCCTCGAGATTCGAATGCGCTGCGTGCCAACCGAGCGTCGTCTGCGCACGCGTCACGGCCGCGACCAGCTTGGGCGGATCACCCGGCCGCCTCGCCTTCTCGACGACGGGGATTGGCCGCCCTGTGACGCGACGCGCCGCCTCCACAACTTCACGCACCGACCGGCCCGTCCCGGTCCCAAGATTGAAGGCCACCGGACCACCGCCGTCGAGTCTCACGTCAAGCGCGCGAAGGTGCGCGTCGGCGATGTCCGCGACATGAACGTAGTCACGAATCGCCGTGCCGTCGGCAGTCGGATAATCGGTTCCGTACACCTCGAGGGCATCACGCTTGCCCATCGCTGCGGCCAGCACATTGGGAATCAGATGCGTTTCCGGATCATGGTCCTCCCCGCGCTCGTCAGTGGCACCCGATGCATTGAAGTAGCGCAGACTCACGACGCTCATGCCGCGCGACGCAGCGAGCTCGGCCAAGACACGCTCGAAATCGCGCTTGGTCTCACCGTACGGATTCAGCGGAGCCTGCGGCGCGTCCTCCGTGATCGGGATCCGCGGCGGGTGTCCATACACTGCGCATGACGACGAGAACACGAATCGGCGCACATTGGCCCGGACCGCCGCCTCCAACAGTACACGGGCGGCCGTGACATTGTTGGTCACATACTTCTGTGGCTGAGCCACCGACTCGGCGACCAGGGCGAAGGCAGCCAGGTGGACGATCGCGTCGATCCGCTCCCGCTCGAGCAGGGCCCCGACCAACTCGCGGTTGCCGACGTTGCCTTGCACGAAGGCCGCCCCGCGGGCGACGGCCTGGCGATGCCCCGTGCTGAGGTCATCGAGCACGATCACCTTGTGGCCCCGGTCGAGCAATTGATCTACGATGACACTGCCGATGTATCCCGCGCCCCCCGTCACAAGAATTCCGGTCACTCGGGTGGCTCCATCCCGAACAGACGGCGCAGGGCCTCGAGTAGTCCGTACCCACGGCCCTGTTCGGCCGCCTGTTTCAGCGCAATCGTGGGGTGATGCAGGAATTTGTTGAGCAGTGCCTGGCTGAATTGCTCGAGGCGCGCGCGGTCCTCGGGACTCAGGTGCGAGAGCTGGCGCAACGCTCGGTCGAGCTCGGTGGCTCGTAGGCTATCCATCTGCTGGCGCCATTCTTTTATCGTCGGCACGACGCCCAGACCGCCGTACCAAGCCCAGAACAGATCGGTCTCCTCTTCCACGATCCGTTCAGCCGCGGGGACCTCGTCGCGGCGGCGCGCCGTCGCCTGAGCGGCGACGGTCTGCAAATCGTCGACGTCGTAGAGAAACACGTTCTCGAGCTGCGCGATCGCGGGATCCACGTCGCGCGGGACGGCCAGATCCAGAATACAGAGCGGTCTGCCTCGACGCGCCCCGATCACCGCGCCGACGCGCTCCCAGGTCACGACCGCATGCGGCGCGGCCGTCGAACAGAGCGCGATATCCGTTGTGGCAAAGTGCGGCCAGGCCTCCTCCAGCGACACCGCCTTGCCGCCGAGGCGCTCGGCGATCGCGCGCGCGCGCTCGTGCGTGCGATTGGCGACGAGCGTGATCTGCACGCCTTGATCGCTGAGACACGTGGCAGCGAGCTCCGCCATGTCGCCGGCCCCGAGAATGAGCGCCGTGCGTCCGGCCAGATCGCCGAAGATCTTCCCCGCCACGGCGACACCCGCAGAGGCGGCAGACGCCGTGCCCATGCCCAACCCGGTTTCCGTCCGTACGCGCGAGCCCACGTGCAGCGCGGACTGAAAGAGACGGTGCAGGACCGGTCCTGCCTGCGCGCGCGACGCTTCCCAGGCCTCTCGCACCTGTCCCTGGATCTGCGATTCGCCCAGGATCATGGAGTCGAGGCCGGAAGACACGCGATACAAGTGCCGAACGGCTTCGCGGTCGCGCGCGATGTATCCGTATTCGCGCGCACCCCCGGCCGGCTTCGTGTCCAGGCGCTCGCCGAGCAGTGACCATACGGCGTCGCCGGCCGGCTCGTCGTCCGCCACCAGGTAGAACTCCGTACGATTGCATGTGGACAGGAGCACGCCACCGCTCGCTCCCGCCGCCATTACGCGAGTGAGTGCGCTGGGAACTTCATGCGCGCCGTGGGTGAAGCGCTCGCGCACGTCGAGTGGCGCGGTCAGATGATTGACGCCGAGCACTTTGATTCCCATGCCGGTATGACCCGTCACAAAAAGCGCTCAGCGCCCGGCTGGGTGAGTTTCAGCGCGACGTACACCAGCAGCACGGCGCCGAAGCCCGCGATACTCGCCAAGGCGGCGCGGCGTCCGGCCCAATGTCGAACCACGCGGACCCAGACCGCCCAGCCCAGCACGACCCAGGTGAAGATTCCCCACACGATCTGCGCCTTGGCGGCATGGAGCCCCCCCGAGAACTGCGCGCCGTACCCCAGGGCGAGCAACACGCCAACCGTCAGCGATGGAAATCCAGCGATCAGGGCGAATCGATTGAGCTGGTCGAGCCGCTCGAGCGGCGGGAAGCGCTGAAAGACCTGCCCGAAGCGCCGCGACTTGAGCTCGCGGAATTGCAGCAGGTAGAGCGCGGCGGCGATGAACGCCAGCGCCATCAAGGCGAGTCCGAGCGCGCTGAGCGCCACGTGCAGAATGAACCATGCGCTGCGGCCGCCGTTGCCGCCGGCATCCAGCGAGGCGCCGGGCGTGAGGCCGCTCAGGATCGCGAGGCCCACGAGACCGGTGGCGACCGGCCCGGCAAAGAAGGACACCGCGGACCCCCGCAGCAGCCGCTCACTCACGAGCTGAAGCAAGACCAGACAGAACGCGAGCATCGACAACGCGGGGCCCAAGCCGACGGGCGTGAGCTGCGAAATCGCGATGACGTGGAAGGCGGCGCCCGCGCAAGGCAATGCGATCGTCAACGCGCGCGGCGCCGCGCGGGCACCCAGAAACGGCGCCAGCACGAACGCTGTCGCCAATCCGTACAGCGCGAGCGCAATGAGGTGGAGAGTGACTATCACCGCAGATCCCGGCCAGGCCCACCCGAGTGGGCCCGGCCGCCTATCAGGACGGCATCTTCTTGATCAGCCGTACCGGAAGACCATTGTCCAGCGCAGGATTGCTGATTTGCAGCAGGAGACCGGTCGCGGAGCGGTCGCGTGTGTGCACGATCATCAGTGTGGCGCGAACCTCTTCCGATGCGGCGCCTGCATATTCCTCCGCCGGCTTATACACTTCGAAAATGTCGCCGACGGTAACGCCGTCGCGACGGCCCTTGTCGATGAAGTAGTACTGCTGCGCGCCGGCAATGGGGTGCGGGTCACGGGCCCGAAGGAGCTTGCCCCTCAGCCCATCCGACACCGGCGTTGGACGCACCTGTCCGGGGTCGCGGAACGGCTCGAGCGGCATCGCGACGTGACCCTCGTGAATCCGCGCGAACTGTGAGACGACCTCAGACAGAACCTGCTCTCGTTCGATCTCGGTCACGCGCGCGATCCCGATCGGCACCACCACGTCGCCCCAATTCCCTGTCTCAAGCCCAGGATCGAGACGGGCGAGCAGCAGCGAGTCACCGACATGGTAGGACGCACTGTGGGGCGGCTTGATCGCGATTTCCTGGAACTGGTGCGCGGAACTGCTTTCCGACAGCCGGTGAATCGCCGGCTTCTCGGTCGCGCCCAGGACCTGACCCCACGGCAGCCGTTCTGTTTCACTCAGGAATCCGGCCGCGTAAAACTCGCCGGCACGGACGGGACGATAGGGCTGATGGATATAGGAGCGCAGCACGTCCTGCACCACCTGCTGGTTCGTGCGACGCCGGTCGAAGATCGTCTCGCTGCTCTCCGTGATGTTCGGCGGCGGCGCTTCAACGACGAACTGGGTCGTATCGGCGGGAATCGTGTCGATGGGCGCGGCGCCAGCGGCCGTGTCCAGCGGCACAACCGGGATGACGGCAGCGATCGTGTCGCCCGGAGCGGCTCGCACGGTGTCGGCGGCCGCGGATGTCGTGTCTGGCGGGACCGCGGTGACGGTATCAGCGCCCTGCGCCAGCACCGCAACCTCCGAAAGGTTCAGGACCTCACCGGGATAGATCCAGTGCGGGTCTTCGATCACCGCCGTATTGAGGCGGTAGATCTCGGGCCACATGAGCGGGTCGTTGAAATACATCTGCGCGATGGACCACAGGGTCTCACCGCGCGAAACGGTATGACTGGAGGGGACCTGTCCCTGGAAAGGCGCGGCCGCTTGTGTCGTATCCTGCGCTTGGATCGCGCGCGTAGTATCCTGTGCTTTTGTGGTATCCTGCGCCGGCAGGACCCGCCACAGCAGCGGCAACGCCGCCAGGGCCAGTACCGCAGCGCGATTAGAACGGCAGATCGTCGTCCTCCTCATCCAGCGCCTCCGGGAACGCGTCGAGCGATTCTGGGGCCTTGCCGCCCGCCTCGGCGACCGCTGCCCCCTTCGCGGCTCCCACCCCAACCGGGGCGGCTCCGCCTCTGGAGCCCAACATGATCAACTCGCGTGCGATGATCTCGGTGACGTAGCGCGTTTGCTTCTCGCGATCTTCCCAGGTCCGGTACTCGATCCGGCCCTCGATATAGACCTTATCGCCCTTCTTTAGGTACTTCTCGGCGACATCGGCCAGACCACCACCGGCACCTTTGTTATTCCAGCAGATAACCCTATGCCACTCCGTCTTTTCCTGCTTCTCTCCCCCGTTGCCCGTCCACTGCCTGCTGGTTGCGACCGACAACGTGGCCACGCGGGAGCCGTTGTTCGTGCTGCGCACCTCGGGATCGGCACCCAAGTTCCCGATCAGAATGACCTTATTGAGACTGCGGCTCACAACAACCTCCGGCGATCAGCGGGTGTGGTCCAAGGGTGCCCAACACTATATAAGTCGCAAGTCGTTCTGTCAATCAAAGATACGCCACTCGTATCAAAGTTATGCATCAAGTCTCAGGACGATGGCGTCCTCCACGGGGCGGCGGTAATACTGCTTGCGCCGCCCGACCTCCTTGAAGCCCCGGGAGGCGTACAGGGACCGGGCCGACGTATTGGACTCGCGCACTTCGAGGTAGACGTGCCGCACGCCACGCGCTCGAAGCGCTGCCAGCATCTCCTCCACCAAGGCGCGTCCCAAACCGCGACGGCGTCCCGCGGGCGCCACCGCCAAGTTCAGGATTTCGCCTTCGTCTGCGGCTTCGAGGGCAACGACATACCCACCGATTCGCTCTTCCGGAGCCTCGGCGACGAGGAACAGCGCAAACGTGACGCAGTCACGAAAATCCTGTGTGGACCACGGATCGCTGAACACCTCCTGCTCGATCGCGTGAACCGCGGGGACGTCGTCGAGCTTAGCGGGACGAATGCGGAAGGGGGCGGCCGTGGCGTGTCTCCCATTTCGCCTGCGCCTCGGCAGGGCGTCCGTAGATCGGTTCCGCGACACCGGGATCGTCCAGAGCGCGGCCCGCGCGGTCGAACTGCGCGAGCGCGAGCAGCGACGCAGCGATGGGCGGCAATGCATCGAGACCCGTCGGTTCCCTTCCGGTCCATGCCAGAACTTCAGCGCGATATCGCTCTGCGCCATCTCCCACAGCGAGATCGGGTGGTCTGGGCAAGGCCGCGGCGAGCTCTGCGATCGTGTACAACCCGGGTGTGACCAGCGTCTCCATGCCATCCGTGGCAAAGGCGTAGATCGCACCAAACACCTGGCCGCGCAGGGCATCATAACAGGCCGCGACCACCTTCCCTCGTGCGGCGTGAGCCGCACCAAGCAGCGAGGGGATCGCCATCATGGGCACGGGCCGCTCCTGAATCAACCCTTTCGCCGCAGCCCAACCGATGCGCAGACCCGTAAAGCTTCCCGGCCCATCGCCGACAACGATGCCCGTGATCTGCTCGAGTGACAGGCGCGCCGTGCTGAGTACTTCATGAATGAGCGGCACGATCTGCGCCGCCTGTTGGCGCGCGCCGCGAATCGACTGCGCGATGGTGCGGTCGTGCGTTGCGATTGCCACACTCGCCAGGTCGGTCGCGGTATCGATCGCGAGCCAAGGCGTGGTCACGCGATCGCCATCTCTTCCACGACGCGGCGCCCCGGATCGCTGTCATAGGACAGCCGAAAATGACGGTCGAGCGGCGGGCTCCAAGCCCCGGCGCGCTCGGGCCACTCGATCAAGATGATCGCGCGTTCGCGAAGCATGTCGTCAAAGCCCAGGTCCCGCGCTTCGTCGGCATGGCGGAGGCGGTAACAGTCCACGTGATAGACGGGCATTGCGTGAGCGTCATAATGATGGACGAGCGCGTACGTCGGACTGGTGGCGCGGGCCTTTGCGCCCAGGCCGCGGCAGATGGCCTGGACCAGTGTGGTCTTTCCGGTCCCCAGTTCTCCGGACAGCCCGATTACGGCCGGGGCGCGGAGCTGGGCGCCGAGCTCCTCACCGAACCGGTTGAGCTCGGTCGCGGACAGGCGCATCTGGGGCAGCGGCCTTCAGTTCGAGGAGCTGATCGCGCAAGACGGCCGCCAGCTCGAAGTCGAGCTCTTCGGCGGCGGCCTGCATCTGTTGCTCGAGCATCCGAATCAGCGTTTCTCGCTCGCGCGCGTCGGCGGGACGTTTGACCACGCCTGCTTCGGGCCGGCCGGCGCGAGCATCGGCCACGCGCGTGACGAAGCGAATGTCGAGGACCGACTTCACAATCGACCGCGGTGTGATCCCGTGCTCGACATTGTAGGCCAGCTGGGTGTCGCGACGGCGGCTCATCTCCTGTAGCGCGCGCTCCATCGATCCGGTCTGGCGATCGGCGTAAAGGATCGCCTTGCCGCTGAGATTGCGGGCCGCACGTCCGACGGTCTGAATGAGAGACCGATCCGAGCGCAGGAATCCTTCCTGGTCGGCGTCGAGGATGGCGACGAGCGACACCTCAGGCAGGTCGAGTCCTTCACGCAACAGATTGATCCCCACGAGCACATCGAATTCGCCGAGACGCAGGCCGCGGATGATCTCGACACGTTCGATGGCGTCGATTTCGGAGTGCAGGTAGCGCACGCGGACGCCGTGCTGCTGGAGGTAGTCGGTCAGGTCTTCCGCCATGCGCTTGGTGAGCGTCGTGACCAGCACGCGTTCGCCTTTCTTTTCGCGCAGTCGGATTTCGCTGAGGAGATCGTCCACCTGCCCCGCCACTGGGCGGATTTCGACCTGTGGATCGACGAGGCCGGTCGGCCGGATGATCTGCTCCACGATCA
This sequence comes from Gemmatimonadales bacterium, assembly GCA_036558345.1. Classification (GTDB taxonomy): domain Bacteria; phylum Gemmatimonadota; class Gemmatimonadetes; order Gemmatimonadales; family GWC2-71-9; genus 20CM-2-65-7. Next base: position 16,800 of record DATBFV010000155.1, read on the forward strand.
CGCCTTGCGAAAGCCGCAGCTCGTCCTCGCCCGGCGTCGCCGACACAAAGACCATCCGTGGCACCAGCCCCATGAATTCATCGAAGCGCAGGGGCCGGTTGTCCAGCGCGGATGGCAGGCGGAAGCCGAAGTCGACGAGCGTTTGCTTGCGCGATCGGTCGCCTTCGTACATCGCGCCGAGCTGCGGGAGCGTCTGGTGCGACTCGTCGATGATGCAGAGGTAGTCGTCCGGAAAATAGTCGAGTAAACAGGCCGGCCGTTCGCCGGCCTGCCGTCCGCCGAAGTGCCGGGAGTAGTTCTCGATGCCGGCGCAGCGCCCGACTTCCATCAGCATGTCGATGTCGAAGTGCGTGCGGGACTCGAGCCGTTGCGCTTCCAGGAGTTTGTTCTGACTCCGCAGTACCGCCAGGCGCTCGGCGAGCTCCGCCCGGATGCGACCGACGGCGCGTTCGATCGTGGCGCGCTGGGTGACGAAGTGCGTGGCGGGGTAGATCGCCGACTTATCCATCTGCCGGATGACGTTGCCGGTGAGCGGATCGATCTTGGCGATGCGTTCGATCTCGTCACCCCAGAACTCGATGCGCACCGCCTGCTCGTCGTACGCCGGATAGACTTCGACGGTATCGCCGCGCACGCGAAACGTGCCGCGCTCGAAGCCGATGTCGTTGCGCTGGTACTGCACGGCGACGAGATCCGCGAGCAGCGCATCCCGGCCGCGAGTTTCTCCCTTTTGCGCCGTGACGAGCAGCTCGCGATAGAGCTCGGGATCACCGAGGCCGTAGATCGCGGACACGCTGGCTACGATGATGACGTCATCGCGTTCCATCAGGCTCGACGTCGCGCGCAGCCGCAGCCGCTCGATGTCGTCGTTGATGGACGAATCCTTGGCGATGTACGTGTCGGTGGCCGGCACGTACGCCTCGGGCTGGTAGTAGTCGTAATACGAGATGAAGAACTCGACGGCGTTCGACGGGAAAAATGCTTTTAGCTCGCCGTAGAGCTGTGCGGCCAGCGTCTTGTTGTGCGACAGCACCAGGGTCGGCTTGCCGAAATTGGCGACGACGTGTGCCACCGTCATCGTCTTGCCCGATCCAGTCACACCAAGGAGTGTCTGATACTTGTCGCCGCGGCGCAGGCCCTCGGTCAGCTCGCGGATGGCGCGTGGCTGATCACCCGCGGGCGGCGGGGCGTTTCCAAGCTCGAAGGGCATAAGAGAGAAACCTAACCGACGACGACTTCGGCGGGGCCGCTGGAATCCCGTCGCGCAATTTCGGTCACACCCTTCACCTTGCGGACCGCTTTCAGAACCTTGTTCAGGTGAGTCTGGTTCTCGACCTCGACCAGCACCGATCCGAACACGACGCCGTCCTTCGACGCGAGCTCGGCCGAGCGGATGTTGGTCCCGGTGCCGCTGATTGCTTCGCAGATGTCGGCGTAGAGTCCGCGCCGGTCTTCACCGCTGACGGCGAGTCGCACGACAAATGTCTCGCCTTCGACCTCCCGCCAGTCGATCTCGACGCGGCGGTCTTCTTCGCCCGACAGCGTGAGCAGATTGGGGCAGTCATTCCGGTGGATGGAGATGCCGCGGCCCTGGGTCACGTAGCCCACCACAGGATCGCCCGGGACGGGCTGGCAGCACTGCGCGTAGCGCACCATCAACCCTTCGACACCGTGAATCTTGATCCCCCGCCCCAGCCGCAGCCGCTCGATGACGCGGCCGAACGCCGACGCCTTGGGCGGCGGAGACTGCGTGTCCTCGGCCGGGAGATCGGGATAGATCGCCTTCATCACCTGACCGAGCTGGAGATCGCCGCGGCCGATGGACGCTTCCACCTGCTCGGCCACACCGAGCGACAGCGTTTCGGCTGCCTGCGCAAGCTGCTCGGCCGTGGGAGCAGCGAGCCGGCGCCGCCGCACCTCGCGCGCGAGAATCTCGCGCCCGAGCGTGACGCTGCGCTCGTGCTCCTCCTGCTTGATCCACTGGCGGATCTTCTGACGGGCACGGCCCGTCTGGACGTGCGACAGCCAATCGCGCGACGGCTTCGCCTGCGGGCTCGTCAGCACCTCGATCGTGTCGCCGTTGCGGAGTGGCCGGTGCAGCGGCGCAATGCGGCCGTTGACGCGCGCACCGTGGCAGTGCTGGCCGACTTCGGTGTGGACCATGAACGCGAAGTCGATCGGCGTCGCGCCCTTGGGCAACCGCTTCACGTCGCCGCGGGGTGTGAAGACGAAGATCTCGTCCTGGTAGAGGTCGATCTTGAGGAACTCGAGGAACTCCTCGGGAGTGTGCGCGTCCTGCTGCAGCTCGATCAATTGCCGGAACCACGAGAGATGGTGGTCGAGCTCGTCGGCCCCCTTCCCGTTTTCCTTATACAGCCAATGCGCGGCGATGCCGTATTCCGCCGTGCGGTGCATGTCGCGCGTACGGATCTGGATCTCATAGAGCTGCCCGCCCGGCCCGAAGACGGTGGTATGCAGTGACTGATAGCCGTTCGACTTGGGGCTCGCGATGTAGTCCTTGATCCGCTCCTGCAGCGGCGTCCACGTGTGGTGGATGATCCCGAGAACGTGGTAGCAGTCGGTGATACTGTTCACGAGCACGCGGACCGCCAGGAGATCGTAGATCTCCTCAAACGGCTTGCCGCGCTTCTTCATCTTCTTGAAGATCGACCACAGGTTCTTGGGGCGGCCGACGATGTCCCAGCCCACGATTCCGGCGCGACGGAGCTCATCCGACAGCGGCGCGCGCATGCGCTCGATCGTGCGGTCGCGCTCGACGCGCCGCGCCTTCACCTGGCGCGCGAGCTGCTTGTAATCGTCCGGCTCCAGGTACTTGAACGCGAGATCCTCGAGCTCGGCCTTCACACCCGCCATGCCGAAGCGGTGCGCGAGCGGCGCGTACAGTTCGCGAGTCTCCTGCGCGATGCGGCGCCGCTTCTCCGCGGGCAGCGGATCGAGCGTCCGCATGTTGTGCAGCCGGTCGGCCAGCTTGATGATGATGACGCGCGCATCGCGCGCCACCGACATCAGCAGCTTCCGGTAGTTCTCGGCCTGCTCCTCGGCCGTCGAGCGGAATGTCAGTGCCTTGATCTTGGTCAGGCCATCGACGAGATCGGCGACCTCGTTTCCGAAGTCCTTGCGCAGAACATCCAAGGTGACGTCGGAATCTTCGACCACGTCGTGCAGCAACGCCGCTGCGATCGTCGTGGTGTCCATCTGTTGCTCGGCCAGGATGGTCGCGACCGCGACGCTGTGGGAAACGTAGTCGTCGCCGGAGAGGCGCTTCTGCCCATGGTGCGCCTGGGCGCTGATCTGATAGGCGCGCGACAGCACGGCCAGGTCGAGGCGGTCATGCTGCGCCGCCACCGCCTTTGCCAACTCGGGTGCGAGAATCGGTGCTCCCGCCGTGCTCGTCACAACAGTCCTGCCTCCGCGAAGCTCACGTACCGCTCCCCGCCGCCTCCGAGGATCACATGGTCGTACACCGGGATATCCAGCAAGCGTCCCGCATCGACCAGTTGCCGCGTCACCGCCCTATCGTCCGCCGAGGGGGTGGGGTCACCGCTCGGGTGATTATGTACGACAATGATGCCAGCGGCCGCTTCCGCAATGGCCGCCCGAAACACTTCGCGCGGGTGCACCAGTGAGCTGTTCAGGATGCCCCGCGTGATCAGAAGGTCCGCCAGGATCTGACTCTGGCTGCCCAGGGCCAGGACGTGAAACTCTTCGACGGCAAGGTCCCGCAGCCGAGGCCCGTAATAGCGCTGCACGTCGTCCGGCCCCCGGACGCGCTCGGGCGGCGGGTCCGCCTCCACACCGATTCGTCGGCCCAACTCGATCGCCGCGGCTATCCGAGCAGCTTTCGCATGCCCAACGCCCGGAATCCGCGCCAGTTCCGCCCAAGGCCGGCCCGCCAGGCGTCGCAGCGAGCCATCGCCCCGTGCGAGGATCTCGCCGGCGACAGCCAGGGCATCCCGCCCGCGGGTGCCCGTTCCTAGGAGAATGGCCAACAGCTCCTGCCCCGTCAACGCGCCGGGCCCCACGGCCCGGAAACGCTCGCGGGGACGGTCGGATTCGAGGTGCTCAGAAAGGCGCAGCGGCATGACTCAACGTAAGCCATGCCGCCGAGATACCAGTACCGAAAGAACGCGGTGCCTGCTATCCGGTTGCCCCATGACACTTCTTGAACTTCTTACCACTGCCGCACGGGCAGGGATCGTTGCGACCGACGCCTGCGTAGGGATTCGCCGCAAACGCAGGCTCGGCTGGTCCAGGACGGCCGCGCTGCACCGAAGGTGGAGGCGGCTCACCGGTCGTGACGAGGCCGTCGGCCGCGGCTTTCGATGCCACCATGGGCGTTTCGCGGCGCGGTCGACCCCCAGGCAACCCTCCCGCCGGTCCGGTCACGGCGCGACTCGGCCCCCCCCCACCGGGCCGCGGTCCGCTTCCGCCTCCACCTTGGCCGGGCGGCGGACCGATTTCGATCTGCAGCTTGAGCCAGCGTTCCGCGAACGTCGTCTGCAAATCGTGCATCAGCCCAACGAACATCTCGTACGCGTCCTGTTTGTATTCGACGAGCGGGTCCTTCTGCCCCCAGGCGCGGTAATAGATGCCCTCGCGGAGCTGATCGAGGTCGTAGAGGTGGTCCTTCCACTTCTCGTCGATGACGCCGAGGGTGACGTGGGACAGGGCCTGCTCGCTGAGATTGGCCGCGCCGACGCGCGCCTCGAGGTCTTTGAGGTAGTCGATCTTCTTCTGGAATGCCTCTCGGCCCGCCTGCTGAGCCGCGCGCACGAGCTCCTCGCGATTCCTCACCTTGGCCGGGTCGGTGACATCCGGAACCGACACCAGGAACTTCTGCAGGAACTCCGTGTCGATCAGCGCGCGATCCCACTGCGCCGGGTCGTCGTAGTCCGCGATCAAGCTATCGGCAAGCTGCTCGGTGGCGCTGTCAATCATGCGCTGGGCCTCGGCCTTCAACTCTTCGCCACCTTCGAGCGCATAGAGCCGCTGCGAGTAGATGACCTCGCGCTGCTGGTTCATGACGTCGTCGAACTGGAGCAGCTTCTTGCGCGCCTGGAAATTCTGCAGCTCCACCCGTTTTTGGGCCTGGCCGATGGCGGCGGTCACCCAGGGGTGGGTGATCACTTCGCCTTCTTCAGCTCCGGTGCGGTCCATGATACGGGCAATGCGATCCGACCCGAACAGCCGCATCAGGTCGTCTTCGAGCGACAGATAGAAGATGCTCTGCCCCGGATCGCCCTGGCGTCCGGAGCGGCCGCGCAGCTGGCGGTCGATACGGCGCGCCTCGTGGCGCTCGGTGCCGACGATGACGAGCCCACACGGCGGATCTTCGTTGCACTTATGCTCTTTGAGCTGCGCGTCGCTGAAATCAGGCTTCTCGATCGTCTGGCCGAACGGCGCCTCGCGCGATTTGATGCCGCACACCTGACACTTCTTGACGCCGGGGCCGAGTTTGATGTCGGTCCCGCGTCCCGCCATGTTGGTCGCAATCGTGATCGCACCGGGCTGACCCGCCTGCGCCACGATCTCCGCTTCGCGCTGGTGGTACTTGGCGTTGAGCACTTCGTGCTTCAGGCCGCGTCGCTTGAGCAGGCGCGACAACGTCTCCGAGACTTCGACGTTGGTGGTGCCCACCAGGATCGGCAGACCGCGCTTGTGCTGGCGCTCGACCTCTTCCATGATCGCGTCGTACTTCTCTTTTCGCGTCTTATAGACGAGATCGTGCTTGTCCACGCGACGCACCGGCCGGTTCGTGGGGATCACCGACACGTCGAGCTTGTAGATCTCGTGGAACTCGCGCTCCTCGGTTTCCGCGGTGCCCGTCATGCCAGCGAGCTTTTCGTACATGCGGACGTAGTTCTGGATCGTGATCGTCGCGAGCGTCTGCGACTCTTCGCGCACAGCCACGCCTTCCTTCGCCTCGACCGCCTGGTGCAGCCCGTCCGACCAGCGCCGGCCCGGCATCAGCCGGCCCGTGAACTCGTCGACGATGAACACCTGACCATCCTGTACGACGTACTCGACGTCCTTCTCGTACAGGGCGTGCGCCTGCAACAGCTTGTGGATGATGTGCAGTGTCTCGCTCTTGGCGGCGTATTCCGCTTCGACCGTGCGACGGCGCTCGATCTTGTCTTTGGGTGAGAGATCGGGGTCGTGCTCGATCTCATGGACGGCATGGGAGATGTCGGGCACGACGAACAACGTCGGATCCTGCGGCGACATCGTCTCTACGCCTTTGTCCGTCAGGTGGACCGAGCGGCCGCGCTCGTCCATGACGAAGAACAGATCGTCCTCGATGTCGCGCATCTTCTGGTCGCGGGCCGGCAGCTTGCGGTCCGCCAGGCGGTCCAGCTCGACACGCTGCACCTGTTGCTTGACACCTTGCTCGTTCAGCAGCTTGAGCAACTTCTTGTTCTTCGGCATGCCGAGCTGCGCCTTGTAGAGCAGCGTGGCGCCTTCGTAATTCGAATCCGCATTCGTGATCAGCGGCTCGGCTTTGGCGATCAAGTCATTCGCGATCGCGGTCTGCTTACGCACGAGCTGCACAACCTGCGCGTTGTACTGCGCGTACTTCTCGTCCGACTCGGTGCCCACCGCGCCGGAGATGATCAACGGCGTGCGCGCTTCATCGATGAGAATCGAGTCGACCTCATCGATGATCGCATAGATGTGCCCGCGCTGCACCCGCTGCTCCAGGTTGCCGACCATATTGTCGCGCAGGTAGTCGAACCCGAACTCGTTGTTCGTCCCGTACGTGATGTCGGCCAGGTAGGCAGCCCTGCGCTCCGGTGTGCCCGGCTGCGTGTCGTCGATGCATCCCACGGTCAGGCCGAGCCACTTGAAGAGGTGGCCCATCCACTGCGAGTCGCGCCGCGCGAGATAGTTGTTGACAGTGACGAGATGCGCGCCGCGACCCGCGAGCGCGTTCAGGTACAGCGGCAGCGTGGCGACGAGGGTTTTCCCTTCACCCGTCGCCATTTCGGCGATCTTGCCTTGATGGAGCACGATGCCGCCGATGAGCTGCACGTCGTAGGGCACCATGTCCCACTTCAGCGCGTGGCCCGTCACGACGACTTCGCCGCCCACCAGCCGGCGCGAGGCCTCGCGCACCGTCGCGAACACTTCGGGCAGCAGATCGTCGAGGGTCTGCTGCAGCGCGGCGACGAATTCTTGTTCGGCCTTGCGCAGCTGATCGCTGAGGTTCGCCCGCTCGGTCGGATCCGGACAGTCGTGCTTCGCCTGCTTGAGGCGCTCCACTTCGGCGTGCAGCTCACCGGTGCGCTCCGCGATCATCGCGCGGAACCGAGCAGTCTGCGCCTGCAGGTCGGAATCGGACAAGTCCTTCAGACGTACTTCGTGCTGCTTGATCGCATCGACAATGGGCTGGATGCGTTTCAGCTCGCGATCGAACCGCGTCCCGAAGATTTTGGTAAACCAGCGATTGGCCATTAACCCTCTATCGATAGAGCCCGTGCGTCTCGATGTACTCGCGCACGGGATCGGGCACTAAATATCGAATGGAACGGCCCTGTTTGACGCGCTCGCGGATTTGCGTCGCGGACAGGTCGATCGACGGCACAGGAATGACGCGTTTGATCAAGGGATGCCGCACCACGCTGGCGCCCGGACGGGCGAACACCACGATGTCGGCAAGTTCCGGGAGCGCTTCGACTTCCCACCATTCGGCGAGGTCCCTGGCCGCGTCCGCCCCCAACAATAACGTGAACCGGTTCCCCCCCGGCTGCTGCTCAGCCAACGCCCTCAGCGTCCGGACGGTATAAGACGGCGTCGGCAGGCTTAACTCGATCCGCTCGACGCGAAAGCGCGCATTGCCCGCGACCGCCAGCTCCAGCATCTCGACGCGCTGCTCGGGCGGGGCGAAATGGCCTGCGCGCGCGCCGCGCTTCAACGGCTGCTCGCGCGCGGGCAGGAACCGCACGGCGCTCGCCAACGCGTCCGCCGCTGCCTCTGCCACGATCAGATGTGCGAGATGTACGGGGTCAAAGGAGCCCCCGAAGAGGGCTTCGCCCGTCACTCGGGTCAGGGGTTGGGGGTCGACGGCGTCGACGACGTCGTGCGTGTCGAATCCACGGGCGCCGCCGGACAAGCGCGAGCGTCTTTCGCCGCGTTGGGATAGAAGCGCCGCAGGTGCTCGCAGGTCTCCTCGAGCTCCTGCTTGTAGCCGATGGCGCGGTAGCTGTCCACCAGGCGCAGCAGCGCATCGGGCGCCCGTGCCGACGTAGGATAGTTGGCGATCACGTCCTTGAAATAAATGATCGCCGAGTCCCACGCTTTGCGGCGCTGATAGAAGATCCCGGTCTTGTAGGTCTTCTCCGCAAACTCGTTCTCCAGCCGACGGACGTGCGGGCGCGCCCGCCCGGCCGCTTCGCTGTCAGGAAAGCGACCCGCCAATTCCTGATAAATCGCCAGTGCCGTCTCGCCGTAGGATGGATCGAGCTCGGGACGATGCCACAACCGCAGATTGGAGTCGCCGGCGCGCAGCAGCGCGAGCGGCGCGTATTCCGTCAGCGAGTATTCGTCGGCGACTTTGCGGAAATCGCTAGCGGCCTGGACGTAGTCGCCCAGCTGGAACCAGGACTCCGCGAGGTAATAGTGCACTTCCGCCAGCTCCGGCGATCCAGGCGGCAGCTGATAGCTCACGCGTTGGAGAATCGTCTGGGCCTTTCGAAAATTGCCGCGGTGGAACAGGTCGAGCGCCTTCGGAATATCGACATCGGGCTGGGACATCGGCTCCGAGCGGGGCGCGCGCCCACGCGGACGGCAGGCCGCGACTCCCACCGCCAAGACCAAGAGCAACGTTGCGATGCTGCGAGACATCCTCATTACGGCTCAGCCTTTCCCAACGAATTGAGCTTTTCCTGGGCTCGCTGCGAGATCGTGTCTCCCGGCGTACCGCCCGCGAGCGCCTGTTGGTAGCTCTCCATGGCACCCGCAATATCACCCTGAGCCAGGCGCACGTCACCGAGCCCCAGAAACGCGCCTCGCACGACGTCCGGTGACGCACCCGGGGCCGTAGCGCGACGAAACCACGTTTCGGCCTCGGCGGGATGGCCTTGCTCGAGCGCGATTTGGCCTTGGACCAGCGCGCACAGGCCGAGACCTTCCCGCGCCGACTCGGCCACGGCCGGTGCCCGGTCACGCCGCACCACGCCTTCAAAGACGCGCACCGCCGTGCTGCAGTCGCGCACGCGGACCAGCGTCATGCCGTAGACGTAGAGTAGCGAGTCTGCCCGCGCGGCGTCGACCGCCGATACCGCGGCCACGGGCAGTAACGCCCTCGCCTCGGCGGTGTCGCCGCGATCCACCGCATCGAGCGCCGCCAGCACCACGTAGCGGCCCATGGGGCGGCGCGGCGCGACCTCTCGGAGTCCGGTCAGCGCACTCGCAAGCGCCGTCCGGTCGTTGGCGGCGAGGGCCGCGCGGGCCACACGATCGAGACCGTCCGCCGCTTCCTCCGCGCGCGAGCGGTCGCGCTTGGCCAATGCTCGATAGGACTCGGCAGCGAGCTCGTAGTCCTCGGTATGCATCGCGGCCGCAGCCACCTTGGCCAGCAACGTCGCGTTCCCTTCGTTCCCCCGGCGGCCGAGCTGGTATTCGGCCAGCGCGTCGGCATACGAGCCGGCGGCATAGGACCGGTCGCCGAGCTCTTCGTGATTGGCGGCGGAGCGCGTGCAGGCCAGCGCGACAACGAACAGCAATGATGCGGCGGTGAGGCGACTCACTTCTTTTTCTTCTTCCTCTGAGCCGGCTCGTCGCTCGGAGACTCCGCCGCTACCGTCGCCGGTGCGACGTCGGATCGCGACAGCAGCGCGAGATAGGCCTCGACGCGCGGGTCCTCCGGTCGCCGGGCCCGCAGCTCTTCCCACACCGAGCGCGCGGCCAGCCCGTCTCCCGCGAGGTAACAGGCGAGGCCGAGCATGGCCGCGGCGTCGAGGAAGGACGGACGCTGCCGGACGATCGCCTGGAAATGCTCGTGTGCCTCCAGGGCGCGCCCCGCTTCGAGCAGCAAGCGGCCCAGCTTGTAGCGCAGATCGTGAAACCCCGGCCCGAGCTTCAGCGCCGCCTCGTATTGCGCGATCGCGTCGTTGATGCCGCCCGCTTCATAGTACGCCTGACCGAGCGCGGCGTGCTGGTTCGCCAGTTTCGCCGCGACGTGACCGTGGAAGCCACCGCGGCGCTCGGTCGTCACCTGCCGCGCGCGGCGCAGCATGGCATTCGCTTCTTCTTCGCGTCCGAGCTCGTTCAGCACGAGCGCGCGATGAATCAATGCTTCGATGTAATTGGGATTGAGCGCGAGCGCGCGATCGAGCTGCTCGAGCGCCTTCTCCGCTTGTCCCGCGAGCGAATACGACAAGCCGAGGAGATGATGAGCATCGGCAAAGGCCCGACCCGTCGCGATCACCTCCTCGAGGAGATGAATCGCGCCGTAATAATCCTGTAATTGAAACCGTTCGTTAGCCTGCTCGACCAGATGCTCGGGACTGACGTCCATGAATCTCCTCGTACCAGGCGACGAACTTGCGAATGCCTTCCTCGATGTCCACCTTCGGCTTGAACCCCAGCACGCGGCCGGCGTGCACGAGGTCGGCATCGGTCAATCGCACGTCTCCGGGCTGGTCGGGATGACGCTCGATGTGCGGCTCCAAGTCCACCGCGGCGCCGATAAGTGCGATCAGGCGATCCAGGCGAACGCGCTCGCCGCCCCCGAGATTCACCGTCTCGACGGTCCCGGGGGCTGCCTTGGCCGTCCACTCCAGCGCGGCCAGAACCCCGTCCAGACAGTCGGTAATATAGGTATAGTCGCGCTCACTCGACCCATCCCCGTGCATCCGCACAGGACGCCCGCGGGCGATCAGGTCGGTGAACTTATGGATCGCGAGATCTGGCCGTTGGCGCGGCCCGTAGACGGTAAAGAACCGCAGGCAAATGATCTTGAGTGGGTAGAGATGTGCAAACGCGTGCGCCAGGAGCTCTCCCGCCCGCTTACTGGCCGCGTACGGCGAGATCGGTGAGACCGCCGGCTGACCCTCGGCAAACGGCGCCGGAGTCGCGTTGCCATACACCGACGACGATGAGCCGAAGACGATCCGGTTCAGCCCGATGCGACGTGCCGCGTCGAACAGCCGCGCCGTCGCGGTGACGTTGGCCTCCATGTACGCCCCTGGATCCTCCAAGGACGGTCGCACGCCGGGTTTTGCCGCAAGATGGATGATTGCCTCGATGCCATCGAGCGGCAGCGGATCGCGCGCCACATCCGCCTCCACGAACCTGTAACCGCGCTGGCGCCGCAGTCCCTCGAGGTTACGCTCTTTCACGTTGCGCGCGTAGAACGGGTCGAAGTTGTCGACGCCCGTCACCTCGTGGCCGCGCGCGAGCAACGCTTCACAGAGATGCGACCCGATGAAGCCGGCGGCTCCGGTGACGAGATAGTGGTCCGTCACGCGTTCTCCGCTGCCTCGCGTTTGACTACGGTCCGGAAGTATTGGATCGTGCGACGTAACCCATCGTCGAGACTCACCTGCGGCTCCCATCCCAGCGTCTGCCGGGCGCGCGCGATGTCGGGCTGACGCACCTGCGGATCGTCGATCGGCAGCGGGCGCCGCACAATCGCGCTCTTGCTGCCGGTGAGCGCCAACACGCGCTCGGCGAGCTGCTGGACCGTGAACTCATGGGGATTGCCGATGTTGGTGGGCTCTGAGGTTCCGCGCTCGAACAGCCGCACGATTCCTTCGATCAAATCGTCCACATAGCAAAACGAGCGGGTCTGCGTCCCTTCGCCATAGACCGTCAGCGGCTCACCGCGGATCGCCTGAACGATGAAGTTGGACACGACGCGTCCGTCGTTGGGGCGCATGCGCGGTCCGTACGTATTGAAGATACGGACGATGCGCGTGTCCAGATGGTGAAACCGGTGATAGGCCATCGTGAGCGCTTCGGCAAAGCGCTTGGCTTCGTCATACACCCCGCGGGGGCCGACGGGATTCACGTTGCCCCAGTACGACTCCGGCTGCGGATGGACGAGAGGATCGCCGTACACTTCCGACGTGGACGCAAGCAGGAACTTCGCGCGCTTCGCCATCGCGAGGCCCAGGGCCTTGTGCGTGCCGAGCGCGCCGACCTTGAGTGTCTGGATCGGAAGCTCGAGGTAGTCCACGGGGCTCGCCGGGCTCGCGAAGTGGAGCACGCCGTCGAGCGGGCCTTCGACCTCGATGTAACGAGTGACATCCTGGTTTACGAACCGAAACCGCCCGTGACCTTCGAGATGCTCGAGATTTGCCGGATTTCCGGTGATGTGGTTGTCCATTCCCAGCACGTCGTAGCCGAGCGCCAGGAACTTGTCGACGAGATGTGAACCGAGAAACCCCGCTGCGCCCGTTACGAGGACCCTCATCCGAGCGGGCGGCCGATGCTGTCGTAGGTAAACCCGAGCCGGCCGAGCTTCGCCGGGTCGTAGAGATTCCGGCCATCCACGATCAGCGGCCGGCTCAACAGGCCTTTCATCTTCGTGAAGTCGGGGTTGCGGTACTCCAGCCACTCCGTGACGATCGCGAGTGCGTCGGCTCCAGCGAGTGCATCGTACGCGTGGTTGGCGTACTTCACGCGACTGCCGAGCTGCCGCGCGGCCGATTTCATCGCGGCGGGATCGTGGACCTGGACTTTGGCACCAGCGCACAGCAACGCTTCGACCAGCACGAGCGCGGGACTCTCCCGCACGTCGTCCGTCTCCGCTTTGAACGCCAATCCCCACACCGCGATCGTGCACTGATGGAGGTCGCCGACGTGGCGCTGGAGCTTCTCAAACAGCACCCGCTTCTGCGCCTCGTTCGTCTTCTCAACCGCGTCCAAAATGCCGAGCGGCACCTTGTTTTCCGTGCCTGTGCGGATCAGCGCCTTCACGTCCTTGGGAAAGCAGGAACCGCCGTACCCGGGTCCCGGGAACAGAAATGCCTGGCCGATGCGCCGGTCCGTACCGATGCCGCGACGCACCTGTCCCACGTTCGCCCCGACCGCCTCGCAGAGCCGGGCGATCTGATTCATGAACGAGATCCGCGTCGCCAGCATCGCGTTGGCCGCGTACTTCGTCATCTCGGCGGACGGGATGTCCATCACGATGAGGGGGTTGCCGGTGCGGACGAACGGGGCGTACAGCTCTTCGATCACCTTCGCGGCCTCATCGGAGTCGACACCGACGACGACGCGGTCGGGCTTCATGAAATCCTCGACCGCTGCCCCTTCCTTCAGGAACTCGGGGTTGGAGCACACGTGGAACGGGGTCTTGGTGCGCTTGGCGATCTCGGCGCGGACCTTCTCGGCGGTGCCGACGGGGACGGTGCTCTTGGTCACGACGAGCTTCGGCTCGTTCATGTGATCGCCGATGGTGCGCGACACGTCGAGGACGTGCT
>DATBFV010000156.1:0-1989 GCA_036558345.1 Gemmatimonadales bacterium
CGCACCTCGCCGGCGACGATCTGCACGCGAACCTGGACGTGCCGGCGGCGGATCGCGCGCGCCTCGAGCGGCTGTGCCGCTACCTGCTGCGGCCGGCGGTGGCCCCCTGCTGGGCGGCCGCGTTCGGTTGATCGCCACCGTCGACGATCCCGCCGCGATTCGCGCGATCTTGCTCGCTGGTGCCGGGACGGAGCAAGCGTTCGGGGCGATCACGCGCGCGCGGCTGGAAGCCCCCGGGTGACCCGCCCGCTCCGCTGAGCGCGTAGACTGGCTCCTGGGGCCCGGCACTCGGTCGGCTCAGCGCCGACGGCTGGAGGTGACCTGTAACGCCCGCGATGGCGAGACAAGAGCGGGAGCGCTTTTTGGCCGACGTGCACGTCGGCGTCCTCAGCATCCGAGGAGGGACTCCCCACCAGTTGTCAAGGACTTTTTGGGCGTTCGCCTCATGCGCGAATCGCCCCTGCTCCTGTGTTCGCCGGGTCAGTGCGTCCCGGGCCGAGTGTGAATCGGTGGGGATCGTAGAGCGTTCCGGCCTTGAGCATCGCGATGAGTATTCGCAGCAATCGATCCGCCACGCTACGCAGGGCACGACCGTGTGTATGACCGCGACCGCGGGCTGCGGCATAGGCAATGGCGCTCCGTTCATCATGTTGAACGCTTGTCCGTGCCCAGTGGTAGACCGCCTCCCGGAGGCGGCCATTGCACGCGTGGCGCATCACGACCTGTTTGCGCTTGCCGCTCTGGTGAGTCACGGGCGCGATGCCGCTATGACTCCGCAGGGCCTGATAGTCCCGCTCAGCCAGAAGCGGGGCCGCTTCAGCGAACATGATGCCGGCGACCCGAACGCCCACCCCCACCAAGGATCGGAGAATTTGCACGTCATGACGCGCGGAGCTCTGTCCCGGAGGGGCCTCGGTTTCTTCCAGGCGGGCCAGCAGCGCCTCGATGTGCTGTTCACACCTCGCCCGCTGCTCGCGGACGAGCCGCAGGCGGGGCAGCAGGAAGGCCACGTGCGCTCTGGCGGCCTCGACGGTCCCCGGCGCCACCGGCAGTGGTTGTGTTCGCAGTGTGGCGAGAATGGTCTCGGTATCGAACCGTCGGATGCGGTGTGCGCCCAGGAGTTTCTCGATCCGCCGACGGGGCACACGCGGCACGTGCTGCGGAGTGGGAACAGCCTCCAGCAATGTCCATAGCCACGGTTCATCGGCCGCTGGAACCAATTCGAGCATCTGAGGGAAGAACCGATGGAGCTGATCGCGAAGCCGGTTGGTAAGACGGCTCAGCTCGTCCCGCAAATCGTCGTCCATGCGCGAGTACTCACGCAGTTCGATGATGACGGCATCCTCGAGACGCACCCGCCGAAAGGCCGGTCGATCGGTGCGGAGCGAGGTGGCCAGCACGAATGCATCGCGGCGGTCATCCTTCGCGCCCGCCACCGTGTGACGGTCGCGGAAGCGATCGAGCTGCTTGGGGTTGAGCGCGTATACGTGCACCCCGCGCTCCACGAGCGTGTCCACAATCGCTCCGCGCGGAATTTCAATCCCGACGGCCACTCGCTCCGGTCGACCGTCCGCCAAGTGGACGAGCCATTCGATGAACTCTCCGATAGCACCGCCGGTGTGAGCCACACTCCGCTCCGCCGCAGGACGCCCGTGTGCATCGACGATCACCACCTCGTGTGCCTGGGTCGCCCAATCGATGCCGACCCACCAGCTATACGCCTCGTCTTGCAACGCCAATGGTTCCCTCCCTTCAGGAATGGTTGAACGTCTCGACCGACCGTGGTGTCTCATCACCCCTGTACAGGCGCTCGTGGCGCAACTCCCCACTGGGCGTACACCACGGCCCACCTCGTCGAGGCGCAAGTCCCCTCTTGGCGACTCGAGGCGCGTGGGGCCGCTAGGCGCTCTCGATGAGGCGGCCGAAGATGCTGCGTTGCTGGCGTACCCTCTCGGCGCGCCAGTTCCTTCGCTGACAATGGTACAGGGG
>DATBFV010000157.1:0-64846 GCA_036558345.1 Gemmatimonadales bacterium
TTGCTGCGCGGCTTCTTTGGCCATGCCGCCGGGCCCGAACACCGGTTGCTGCGCACCGGGCATCTTTGGCGCCTGCTGCAGGTTGAGGTATCCCTCGTCGATCAGCTTCTGCACGATCTGGTCGAGCAGATCGGCGAGCTGCTTCTGGAGGTCGGCATCCTTCTGAGCGTCGCCGGTCGATTCACTGCGCAGCACGTTGAGCATTTCGGGCGTGAGCTGGCCCGAATCCATCAGCGCCTGGAGGATCGCCTGCCGCAGCGCGTCGAGCGAGCGGTCGGGATCCTCCTCGCCGAATTCCCCCCAAAACGGGTGTGAATAGGGCCCGCCGGCGAATCCAGACTGCAACAGGAAATCGGCGAGCTGATCGAGCAGCGCCTGTAAATTCAGCGTCTCGAGGAGTCCTGCCACGTAGCGGCTGTAGGTTGTGTAGCGCATGTCTACCCACAATGTCGTGGCCTCGCGACCTTTCACGCAATGACCGACGCCTCACAAGCCGCGAGACGCTCCGGTTTCTGGTCCTTGGGCGCCTTTTCCCACCGCAACTTCCGCCTCTTTTTTATCGGTCAGGGGATTTCGCTCGTCGGTACGTGGCTGCAGAACGTCGGCGAGGGCTGGCTGATTCTCACACTCACCAATTCGCCGTTCTACGTCGGTCTCACATCCGCGCTCAGCTCGGTCGGCGTGCTGCTGTTCAGTCTCTACGCCGGTGTGATCGCCGATCGCGTGGACAAACGGCGCGTCATCATCCTCATGCAGGTCGCGTTCATGCTCGAGGCGTTCGCCGTCTCCATCCTCATCTGGACGCACGTCATCGCGGTCTGGCAGGTGCTGGTGCTGGCCACGATTCTGGGCATTGCGAGCGCGTTCGACATCCCGATGCGCCAGGCATTCGTCATCGAGATGGTGGGCAAAGAAGATCTGATGAACGCGATCGCGCTGAACTCGTCGCTGTTCAACGGGGCGCGCGTCATCGGCCCGGCGATCGCGGGCTTCCTCATTGGCGCGGTCGGCATTCCGTGGTGCTACTTCCTGAACGGCTTGAGCTACATCGCGGTGATCACCGGGCTCGTGAAGATGGACCTGCCGCACAATCCGCGGCCGCCGAAAACCACTTCGGCATGGAGCGGATTTCGCGAGGTCCTCACCTACTTGCGGAGCGACCGGCGGCTGCGCGTCCTCATGATTCTCACCGCCATCCTGAGCCTCTTCGGCTTTCCGTACATTCCCATGATGCCGGTTTTCGCGCGCGACGTGCTGCACCGCGGTGCCGCGGGTTACGGGGCGCTGACGTCGTCGATCGGCATTGGCGCGGTGGCCGGCGCCCTCGGCATCGCGCTTGCCTCGTCACGCATTCACGCTCGCGGCCGCCTGATGCTGGCCGGGGGCACGGCGTTTGGAATTCTGCTCGTCCTTTTCTCCGCATCGCGCGCGCTCTGGCTGTCGATGGCTCTGCTCGCCCTCACGGGCTGCGCGATGATCGTCAACAACTCGCTTGCCAACACGATGATTCAGACGAGTTCGCCCGATCATCTGCGTGGACGGGTGATGGGGTTCTACTCGTTCGTGTTTGTCGGGATGGCGCCGTTCGGAGCGTTTCTGTTCGGATTGGTGGGCGAGCACATCGGAGTGCCGCTCACCCTCGCAGGGGGCGGTGCGGTCGTCACGCTGGCGGTTGTCGTCGCAGGACTCACAGTGCCTGAACTGACTACCGTCAATCCCAATCCCGCCGCTTGACCTCGCGGACTACCAGATCAGCGGCTCCGTCGAATCCCAACCGCTCGGCGTTGAGCACGATGTCGTACTGGCTGAGATCCTGCCGGTCGCGGCCATAGTGTGACTTGACGTACTGATCGCGCTCCTTGTCCGTCTCGTCGATCAGCTTGTCTACTGTGCCCGGATCGACGTGCAACCGCTCGACCGCGATCTTCCGGCGGAAGGGCTTGGACGCGATGACATAGACGTGCAGCGCGTTGGGTCTGGTCGCGAGCAGGGCCTGTGCGCCGCGGCCGACGAGGACCACGTGTCCCTCCCGGGCGGCTTCCGTGATGACGCGCTCGGTCGTCTGGGTGACCAGCGCCTCTTCCGTTTCCACCGGCACGGGCTGCTCACCGGTTGTGACGAACACCTCGGGCGACGCGCCCGCGAGGGTGCGCGCCATCCGCTCGAGCAGGCTCGGCGCGCGCTCCTCGCGGCGCGCCACTTCGTCCTTCGGCAAGCCGGCGAGCCGCGCCACCTGATCGACGAACTCGTTGTCGATCAGCGTCCAGCCGGGCAGTCGCTCCACGACCCGGCGGGCGATCTCGGATCCGCCGGACGCGTACTGCCGCGTGATCGTGACGAGAGGCTTTACTGCTGCCGCAGATTCCGTCGGAGATCTCCGATGTTCAGGATCGGCACGCCGCCCTGCGTCGGCACCAGAATCACCAGATTGTTCGACGTTTTCATGTCGCGCAGCACGTCGAGGTACTGCCGCATCAGTGCCTCGGGCGTCAGCGTGGTGTTCAGCAGCCGCTGCTGCTCGGCCTGGAGGCGCGCGACTTCTACCCGGTGACGCTCCGTTTCGACCTGCTGCTCCTGCGCGATCTTGTTGTTGATCGCCTGTACGACCTGCGCCGGCGGCTGCAAGTCGCGCAAGAAGAACGCCGTGACCTGGGCGATTCGGAATTCCGCTCCTCCCGCGCGCGGCTGGGTGACGAGCGCGGAATCGGTGAGGGCTTCCATGGTGTTGGCGATCTGCGTGCGTTTGGCGATGTCGTTGATGGAGTACTGCACCATCCCGTCGCGGACCCCTTTGCGGATCGCATTCAGGACCGCCCCGCGGATCTGCTCTTCGTCGCCGATCTCCGTGTAAATGCGGGGCGCCTGCTGCGGGTCGATCTGCCAGCGGATCGATACCTCGACATGCATCCCCATCTGCTCTGAAGACAGCGCCTCGATCTCCTCCACCTGAGCGCCCGCCGCGGGCCACTGCTCTTCGCGCGTTGAGAACCGCTCGACCGACGACCACGGGGAGACAAAGCGGATCCCAGCGAGCAACGGCTTGGGATCGACTGTACCGAAAGCATGGCGCACGCCGACCTCACCCGCATTGATCACCACCGTGGTCGAGCCCAGGATCGTGAGGACTGCGAACACGATCGCGACATAGCTGACCAGACGCAGCACGTTGCTGACCGGGCGGCCTGGCCCGCTGTCGCTGCGCACGGTGGCCGCGCTCAGACGGAGGACGAACGCGATGCCGAGGAGTACGAAACCAAAGACGAGCTTGCCCATGGCGACTCCCGAAATGTGAAGGGACGGGGAGGACTTACGTGAAGAGGTTCGGCCCGGTTCCAGGGCCCGACCCACCGGACCCTTTTCCAAAAGGAGGCTTCTGCTCGGCGCGCGCGCGCACATAGCCCAGCTCTTCACTGCGCGCGATCCGTTTCTCCGCTACCAATCCCTCCAGTACCAGCTCGCACGCCGACACGACCGTCGCCGGATCCTTCTTGACCGCGAGTCCAACCTGGTCGATCAGGTCGAGCAGTCCCGGCACGACGGTGAAGCCCTTGAGGAGCGACTCCGAGCGCTCGTCCGGCGTGATCTTGAGGGCGCCGCCTTCGTCGAACCAATGCACGATGTCATCGACATTGGCGCCACCGACGCGGCCCTCGAAGGTGCGGCCCGCGGCCCGGCGAATCAGATCCTTCGCAATCGCCTCAGAGCCCTGCAGCTCACCCTCGTATTCGAGCTCCAGCTTCCCGGTAATGGCCGGCAATGCCGCATACACATCGGAGATGCGCGGTACGACCATTTTCTCCTTGCTCTGAATCGTGCGGCGCTCGGCATTTGAGACAACGTTGTCGAGCACGCTGATCGGCAGGCGCTGCGAGACGCCGCTGCGGCGATCGATGCGCTTGTCCTCGCGTGCCTCGAACGCGATGCGCTCGATGAGCTCCGACATGAAGTCGGGGATCCGGATGGAGCGATTGCCGCCCCCCCCGTTGCGGTCCACCCACGCTTCCTGGTGCGTAATCGCGGTGCCCAGCTCGACGCTCAGCGGGTAGTGCGTGGTGATCTCGGAGCCGATGCGGTCTTTCAGCGGCGTGATGATCTTACCCCGCGCCGTGTAGTCCTCGGGATTCGCCGTGAACACCAGGGCCACGTCGAGATTCAGGCGGACGGGATAGCCTTTGATCTGGACGTCGCCCTCCTGCATGATGTTGAACAGTCCCACCTGGATCTTGCCGGCCAGATCGGGCAGCTCGTTGATCGCGAAGATGCCGCGGTTGGCCCGCGGCAAAAGCCCGAAGTGCATCGTGAGCTCGTCGGACAGCAGGTGCCCGCCGCGTGCCGCCTTGATCGGATCGACGTCGCCAATGATATCGGCGATGGTCACGTCCGGCGTCGCGAGCTTTTCGACGAAGCGCAGCTCCCGCGGCAGCCAGGCGATCGGCGTCGCATCGCCACGCTCGGCGATCAGCTCGCGCCCATACTTGGAGAGCGGCTCGAACGGATCGTCGTTGACTTCGCTGCCCCCGATGATCGGAATCTCTTCATCGAGCAACGTGACGAGCTGGCGCAGGATACGGCTCTTCGCCTGCCCGCGCAGTCCGAGCAAAATGAAGTTGTGGCGTGAAAGAATCGCGTTGACGAGCTGCGGCAGGACCGTCTCTTCGTAGCCCACGATGCCGGGAAACAGCGGCGAGCCGTTCTCCAACAGGCAGATGAGGTTCTCCCGCATTTCATCTTTGACGGTGCGCTGGCGCCGTGCGGCGCTGGCCCACTCCGTCCGCTTCAGTTCACCAAGTGTCGTCGCTTGTGTCATGAGTTCGACATTAAACCTTTCAGCCTGTGCTCTGCAACCCTTGCGCGATTCCCCGTACACTTGCGAGCAGCGCGCGGAACACTTCGTCATCGGCACGTCCCGCCGCGCGCCAGCGCTCCAGCAGGTCGATTTGTAACAGACTCATCGGCGCGACATACGGATTGCGGAGTAGAATCGATCGCTGCAGCGCTGGATCGGAGTCGAGCAGCGCGCGCTGTTGCTTCAGTGCGAGCACCTGCGCGACAGTCCGGTCGAACTCGGCCCGAATGGCGGGGAAATAGCGATCGCCCAGCCCTCCCGCGAGGCATGCATATCGCGCCGCGATGGCCATGTGCGCCGTGCCGAGCACCATTTCGACATCGTCGATGAGCGCACGAAAGAAGGGCCAGTCACGGGCCATTTCCGCAAGCTGTTCCGTGCCATGGCGATCCCCCGCGCGCTCCAGCGCCGCGCCCATGCCATACCAACCGGGCAACAAGTGCCGGCTTTGCGTCCACGCGAACACCCATGGGATGGCTCGAAGGCGTTCGATCTCTCCCGGTTGACTGTCGCCCTGCCGTGACGTCGGCCGGCTGCCGATCTCCATGCGCTGGATGACATCGATGGGCGTCGCCAAATGAAAGTACTGCACGAACTCGGGATCGTCGTAGATGAGCCGGCGGTACGCCTGGCGACTGCCCTGCGCGATTTCCTCCATGATCTCCACCCAGCGCGCCTGACGGGCGTCAGGTGGAGGGGAGGGGAGGGCGCTGGCCAGCATGACGGCACTCGTCGTCTGCTCGAGCGTCCGCATGGCGATCCCGCGCAAGCCGTACTTGGCGTTGATCGCTTCGCCCTGCTCCGTGACGCGGAAGCGTCCGCGGACCGATCCAGCCGGCGCGCTGAGGATCGTGTGAGCGATTCTGCCGCCGCCGCGGCTGACCGTGCCGCCGCGCCCGTGGAAAAACGTCAGATCCACGCCGGCGCGCTCGGCCGTCTGGACCAGCCCCGCCTGGGCGCGCTGCAGCCCCCAGCGCGAGGAGCCGATCCCCCCGTCCTTGTTGCTGTCGGAGTATCCAATCATCACCATCTGGCGCATGCCCCGCGTCTCGAGGTGCGCGCGGTAAGGCGGATCATCGAACAGCGCCTGTAGGACGTCGGCCGCGTGCGCGAGGTCGGCGACCGTTTCGAAGAGCGGCGCGACATCCAGGGCCGACAGCCCACTCCAACGTGCGAGGACCAGGACCGCCAGCACGTCATCGACGCCTTCAGCCATGCTGATGATGTAAGGGCCCACGGCGTCCGGTCCGAATCGCGCGCGGCATTCGGCGATCGCCTGGAACACCTCCAGCGTGCGCCTAGCGTCCGCATCCGCGGCGCCAGGTGGCTGCGGCGGACCCTGCAGCAAGTCTCGCAGCCGCGCCGCGCGATCGGCGGCGCTGCGCGCGCTCCATCCGGAATCCTGAAGCAACGTCGCCAGCACGCCGCGATGCACCCGGGCGTGCTGGCGCACGTCGATCGTCGCGAGATGAAAGCCGAAGGTTTCCGCGCGCCTGAGGAATCGCTGCACGGCGAACCGCCCGGCATGCTCGCCCTTGTGAGCGCGCAGGCTCGCGAGCACCACGCCGAGATCCGCCTCGAGCTCGGAGCGATTGGCGTACCCCTCTGGCGCCTCCGCGCGCGTGGCGCTGAGCCGCGCAGCAACGAGACGAAACAGAACACGGTACGGCATGTCGGAGTATCGGGATGGAATCGTCGCCAGCGCTTTCGGAAAACGGGCGCTGTACGCCGCCACCCGGTCGCGCACCGCATCGCTCACACCGGTCCGCGCTCCCGACTGCGACAGGCGACGTGACAGTTCCAGCGCTTCACTCTGGTATCGTTCCAGCACGAGCTCTCGCTGCCGAGTCAGGGCAGCGCGCAGCGTGTCCGCGCCGACATTGGGATTGCCGTCCATGTCTCCGCCGACCCACGAGCCAAATCGAAGGACGGGGCGAGCCGGCACCTCAATCGTGTACAGCTGGCGCACCGCCTGTTCCAGCTCCTCGGAAAACGGCGGGACGATGCGGTACACGACGTCAGTCAGATAGAAGATCACGTTCTCGAGCTCATCCATGACGGAGGGCCGCGCCGAGGGCTGGGGATCGGTCTGCCAGGTCGTGGTGATCTCCTCGCGAATGCGCGCCAGTGCCGCGCGCTCCTCATCCGGCGTCCGCCCCGGATCGAGCCGTTCGACCAGCAAACGACCGATCACCTGTTCCTTTTCGAGCAGGGTGCGCCGCGTGGCCTCGGTGGGATGCGCGGTGAAAACCGGCTCGATCTGGAGTCCCTGTAACAGCGCCACGAGCGCATGCTGAGATACGCCCGCGGTAGAGAGTTGCCCGATCGCGGCCGCGAGACTGCCCTCCTGGGGCTCGGTGGCGCCGCGCAGGTAGTCGCGTCGCCGCCTGATGCGGTGGATCCGCTCGGCCAGATTGACGACTTCGAAGTACGTCGAGAATGCGCGTACGAGCGTTTCGGCATCGCGCGCCGGCAGTCCCTTCACCAGTCCTTGCAGTTCATCGTCCGAGCCGGCGATCGCGGCCAGGCGCGCGCTTTCGACGCGCTGGAAAAACTGATCGCCGCACTGCTCCCGCAATACGTCGCCGACCAGCGCGCCGAGCGTGCGGACGTCGTCCTTGAGCGGGATATCCTTCGGCGCAAACTCGGTCAGGAGCCCTCGGCAGGTGTAAAGAGGCGGGCAGCGCCCACACCCCAGGCGGCGAGCTCGACCGACGCCCGCCCGTCACCGCCGACCGTGATGGCGTCGCCGTTTTGTTCGACCAGCGTGGTGCGACGCGCGAGCTTGTACGCGTAGGCCGCGGGCCACAGGCCGACGCTGCGCGCCTGGCCCGCGACGTCGAGCAGCTTGACGATCACGCCCTCGCCATCGTCGGCTGCTTTGGCGCCCACGATCATCGCGCCCTTGTCGGCATAGAACAGCGCGCGGTCCTTGGCGATCAGTGGACCCGGTCTGTCGTTCGTGTACGACGCGCTGATGTACAACGGATCGCACGCCGCCCAGCCACGCCGCACCGGCTCGGCGGCATCGCCCGGCGCGAGCAGCGAGAGCCGGTAGCGAAACGTGACCGGCCCTCCCTGTGAAGCCGCGTAGTTCGTGTGCCAGTAGTTATTCATCGCGTAGGCGAAGAGTGTCCCATCGGGGGGAGGCACGATCGTCCGCCGCCACGCGCCGCGGAAGAGATCGTTGAGGGTGAAGAGAGGCGTGTCAGGCCCGCTCCACAGCACGCCATCGCTCCCTTCGTGCAGCCAGACCCAGTGCGCGTGACAGAACCAGTCGCGACAACTACCAGGTTGCTGGTCACGCTCCACCGTCATGCGGCCAAGTGGGACTTCCACTTCCACAACGGGTTTGGTGAACGCGAAAGGAAACGCGATGTAGAGCGCCTCTTTCTCGAGCGTTGCCGTCTTCAGGATGCGATTCTCGATATCCACCCACGGCAGCTCGTCATACAGCGTCACGATCGACGTGACCGACGGAAAACCCTCGAGCGCGCGGTCAACGACGAGGCGAACGCCGATGCCAGGGAGTCGCTCTCGCCGGCACCGCGTCAACTTGGTCTGCGTGAGCGCGAGCTGCGGCGCGTTCTTGAGGTCGTCGCGATCGCCGGAGGTCCAAAGCGCGCTGTGCGCGCCGCCGCGGACGTACACGAGTTGGTTGAGACCCGACCAGTCCGACTGCTTCACACGCTCTTTCCCGTCGGGTCCGGTCAGTGAGCGAATCGCTCCGGTCGCCGGATCGAGGGCCACGGTGAACCCACCAGCCTTCGCGTCGAGCGCCTCGCCGTCGGCGGCGGGAGGTCGCGCGTCGCGATCGGTTTCGGTCAGGGCGAGGTACCCGAGCGGTGGCACGTCGCGGAAAAGGACGAGCGCGTCACCGTCGTCCTGATCCACGGCCGCCAGCTCTCGGCCGTCAAAGGTCAGCGCCTTCCCGGCGCCGCCCGGGATGCGTGCGACATCGGTCCGCTCCCACGTACCTGCGTTGAACACGATCCGGCCGCGGCCTGCGCGCGACGCGTGACCGAGACGCAGCAACCCGGCGGCCAGTTGTTCTTGCGCAGCCGCGGAGCCGGCATCGATGAATCTCTTCTTGTATTCCCACTGTGCGACGGTCTGTCGCGACTCCGGCTCGGCGACGCTCTCCGCTGCTCCCCACGTGTGCTCGCCGAACAGCAGCAGGTCGCGCCACATCGCGGCGCGCGCGTCGGCGCGGTCGCGCCGCGGTTGGAGCGCGTCTTCATCGTGTGGCTCGATCCGATCGTCCCAGAGCGCGACGATTTCACAAGCGCGGGCCGCGAGCTGCGCGGCGCGGAACGCCGCCAGCTGGGCGGCCGTCGAAGCGGCGCCGTCTTCCCAGTAGAGGCCGGTATCGCCGCGGCGCACCGGGATCTTGGCCGCGTAGCGGCGCTCGACGTCTCGAAAGAAGTCTTCCGGACGGCCGGCGATGATACGGGGCCAGGTGAAGCGACGGCTGAACTCCTGGACGTTGGCGACGATCGCTTCCTTCATAAGGGCGTTGTCCTGCCAATCGGCCCCGTAGAGCAGGGCGATGTCGTACGGCCAGTTTTGGGCCAGAAATGCGGGCTGATTCAGCAGCCAGTCGGAGAGCCGGTGGCCCATCTCCTCGGGGCTGACGTCGAAGCCGAAGCGCGTGCCGTCGCCGTAATGGTGTGCGCGCCAATGCAGCACGCGGCTGCCGTCGGGCGCCTCCCAGTAGTAGAGCTGCGGGTAGACCGTTCCCTCGCTGCCGCTCGCCGGCAGCAGCGGCACCGCCCGTTCCGGGTTCGCGCCGCTCGCCAGGTATTTCACCCCGCTCGCGGCGAGGAGCATTGGGAACGTCAGTGTTTGGCCGGGCACGTCGGTGATCTGCGCGGAGAGAAACGTCAGCCCACGCTCGCGCGCGAGTTTGCCCGCGGGCCAGACGAGTCGCGCAAACGTCTCATGGCCCAGAATCCCCGTCAGCATGTTCGCGAACAGTGCCTGCCACCCGACTTTGCCATCGCGAATCGCCTGGACCAGCGCGTTCCCTGCATCGGGCGAACGGTTCTCGAGGTACGACAACACCTGTAATGCGCATTCGGCCGTGAAGCGAAAGTCGCGATGCGTCGCGGTCCAGGCGAGTGCGGCATCGAGGTTCTTGCGATGAACTTCGAGTGCGCGTTCCTGGAGATCGGTGTAACCGACGTCGGTGTGAATCGAGGACAGCCAATACAGGGTCCAGCGCTTCGCCGGCGTGAGCCGCACGCGACGGCGCGCGACGCGATCTCGTCCCACCTCGATGTCGAACTGGAAATCCGCCGGCGCCGCCAGCGGCACCCACACTTCGCCGCTCAACGCCGGGCCGGTGGAAGCCGGCAACAATCCGGCTGTTCCCACGAGCGCGCCTCGTGCGTCGGTGACGCGGGCGCGCGCGGCCGGCGCCGAGACACCGGACACGGTGATGCGAATCAGATTCTTGCGGCCATCGGGTTGCTGAAACAGCGCGGTGGAGCGCGCGTCGACGACGGGTTGTTGGCTCGTCTCGTGCCCACGCGTTGTCGCAACCCATCCAACGATGGACGAGAGTAAGCCAAAGAATGTGCGACGGTCAGAATTCAGCATGATTCCTGTAATTTAGCGCTGCTTGACTGTGCAGGTCCCCTATGTACGTTTCGCGCGTCCCGACCCCCGTACTTCAACAGGAGCGACAATGAAGCGCATTGCATTGGCCGTGGCGGTGGTTGTCATGGCCGCTGGCGCGTGCAAGAAGGCTCAGAACGCCAACACCGCCGCTGATAGTACGAACATGATGGCTGACTCGATGAAGATGGCGCCGGGCGACTCGACGCATATGATGATGTCCGATACGTCGAAGGCGCATGCACCGGCACCTGCCCCAGCACCCGCGAAGAAACCGTAACAAGCGGGTCGCAGTTGAAAGATTCAAGCCCGGGCCTCGCCCGGGCTTTTCGTTTTCGACACCGTACGAATGATTGCGGTGCGCGTGTCGTATGGCGGCGTCCAACCCAGCTCGTCGCGGATTCGATCGATTGAGTACGGATTCTCACCCAAAATGAACGACATCGCGGCGTTGCCGAGCGCCGTGTAGC
Source organism: Gemmatimonadales bacterium (assembly GCA_036558345.1). Classification (GTDB taxonomy): domain Bacteria; phylum Gemmatimonadota; class Gemmatimonadetes; order Gemmatimonadales; family GWC2-71-9; genus 20CM-2-65-7. The sequence continues at coordinate 10,936 of DATBFV010000157.1, forward strand.
GGCCCGGCATCAGCAACCGCATGGCCAGACCCCAGGCTCGCACTCCCGCGCGAATCAACGGCACGGGAATTCGCACGCGGATGGGGCGCACGCCGAGCGCTTCCGCGAATGCCGCGAAGAAGTCGCGCTGGATGAGCTGCGGCCGCGCATCCTGCGTGACGTTGTAGGCGCGAAATCCCGGGCGGGTTGGTGAGTCGAGCGCAGCGACAATCGCCGACGCCACATTCCCGGCGTAGACGCACGACAGGTGATTTGTCCCCGGGCCGATTTGCGGCAGGACGCGTCGCTTGATATTGGCGATGAGGCGACGCGTGAACAACAAATCGCGCTCGCCGTAGATGACGTTGGGGCGGATCGCGACGACGGAGAGACCGCCCCGCACAGCCTCCTGCTGGACCAGCTGCTCAGCTGCGCGTTTGCTGCGGGCATAGTAGTCCCGTTCAGGCAGCGGCTGGAATGGATAGTCCTCGGTTACCGCCTGGGCGCCGGCCTGATAGACGGCGGTGCGCCCGTAGACGGCCACGGTCGAGACGTGAATCAGACGCGCGCCGCTCCGCCGCGCGGCGTCGAGCGCGAGACGCGTGCCACCGACATTGACCCGCGTGAACTCTTCGTACGAGTCGTGCGACGCGACGAGCGCAGCGGCGTGGATGATGGCGCGTACACCCTGCGCCGCGCGCTGCCACGTGATGGCGTCGGTGACGTCACCAATGAACGGCTCCGCGCCGAGCGACTCGACTAACGCGCGCGAGTGCTCGCGCACGAGAGCCCGCGGAGAGGGCCGCTCCCCCCGCGCGCGCAAGGCCTCGAGCACGTGCGTGCCGACGAGGCCGCCGGCGCCCGTCACGAGGATGGGGAGGGAAGCCGTCACGCCGGTGTGACGCGCGGAGCATCGAACGGCAGGTCGGTGACGCGCGCCTCTCGGCCCGCGGCGCGGACCGTGGCGCCGATTTCGACCTCGCGACGCAGCATCGCGAGTCCGATCCAGCGGCCGAGCACCGAGCCACCGCCATCGGGTAGCCAGGCGATGCTGGTGACGCGGCCGACGTCCCGTTCCTCGTGCGTGACGGCGCTCCAGCCCGTGGCAGGCGCAGCAGGAGGATCGGCCTCGAACAAGAGGCCACGCAGCTGACGGTTGGCATGACCGCGGAAGTGCAGGCGGCTCACCGTTTCCTGACCCGTATAGCAGCCCTTCGTGTACGACACACCGCCGATTTCGTCGAATCGCACTTCCTGCGGGATCGTCTTCTCGTCCACCTCGGACGCGAGCCGCGGCCAACCGGCGAGCATGCGCGCGAGCTCCAGGGCCTCACTGCTTGCCGCGTGCGCCCCGGCGCCGATCAACCGGTTCTTGATGGCATCGAGCTGATCTCTGGCCGTCGTGACCTGAAAAACAAACGGAGCGACATCACTCGTGCGCGCGACTTCGACAGGCACCCCCGCGACAACGCCGTCTACGGCGTGGTTGGACACGTGTGGGACCGGTAATCCTGTCGCGCCCACGACAGCGACCGCATGCGCCCCGGCAACGCGCATGACCGCCAACTCGCTGGTTCGATCGACAGACCGTGCGAGCCGGGGCGGGACCGATCGCTGCAGGATCAGCAATGCCCGCTCTCGGCCTTCCATGGCGACGCTGAACCGCACGCGCGACCCCAGCCGTGCCGCCCAGCCGTCGACGACGATCATCCCCTTGGGCGTGAGCAGCGCGCCGTATACGAAGGCCCCATCGCCCGCCTTTTCGATGTCGTTCGTCAGCAATCCCTGGAAGCACGTGATCGCGCCAGGACCGCCGGAGGGGTCGGTGAGATCGAGGACGCCGACGTCGGCAGGAGCGACGATCGCTCCTGCCCGCAGCCGGTCGACGACTTCGGCAGGGACAGCGTCGCGCTCCAGGCGCGTCACCGTAGGTGGCGGAGCGGTTGGAAAAACGTCGCTCACAACGTGGCGAGCTCGCTTGCGGAATGTCCGACGAACGAATCCCAGACGCGCGCCGCGCCGCGGCCTTCCAGCGTCGGAGCTGGGTGGCTCGTCGCCAGCATGACGCACGGCATCCCCGCCGCCCGCGCCGCCGCGAGCCCTGGGAACGAATCTTCGATGACGACGCAGCCTCCGGCGGCGATCGGCTCGTTACGGCTGAACAACTCTTGGGCGGCAAGGTACGACGCGGGATGGGGTTTGCTCATGGAGACGTCGTCTGCGGCGACAATAACTTCGAATCGATCCGCGAAGCCCGTCTGGCCCAGCACGTGATCGATCTCGCGTCGCAGCGCGCCCGACACGATGCCCAGGCGGAAGCGCTTCGCCGCGTCGTGCACGAACTCGGTGGCCCCCGGGACCATCCGCAACGATGTCGCCACGAGCTTCAGATACACCTGCGATTTTCTCGCGACGAGAACCTTGAGCAGCTCGGTCGTCAGCGTACGCTGTGCCCGCCGATACGCCTCGACGAATCCGGTGCGGTCGTCCAGGCCGAGGTAATGCGCATAGTAGTCCTCGCGCGTGACCTCGATGCCTTCGTCCGCGAGCACTCTTCGTAATGCTTCGCAATGCTGCGCCTCGTCATCGACCAGCACGCCGTTGAAGTCGAACAACACCGCTTCAGTCACAGCGTCTCCTTGAGCCAGGCGAGGATGGTTGGCCAGCATTCAGTGCGTGCGCGCGGGCTCACCACGAGGCCGCGGTGCGACAGGCCGCGTGAGATCGCGAGTGACTTCCGCGTCGACCCGATGCGATCGACCACCTGGCGGCACGCGCGCGGCGGCGCAAACAGCCAGTCGGAGCCTCCGGCGACGCCGAGGTACGGCGTCGTGAGCGCCGCAAGACCGGCAAAGTAGTCGAAGCCGTCGACCCCCATCCACTTTCCGCGCACGTTCCACTCCATCCACGCCCCGATGATCTCGGCCGCCTCATCCTCGTTGCCGATTCGGAACCGGCGGGCGGGGAAGTGGCCGAGCGCCCGTGACAGCGCCATCGTGGCCGCCGCGGCCGCGCGCCGCACCGGTCCGACGCGGCGCGGTCCGGGAGTGCCGAGCGTCACGATCCCTCCAATCGGCGCTGCGGCAGCGACGCGCGCCAGCCAGCATAAGCCGGCGGCGCCTCCAGCCGAATGTCCGATCCACGCAAGCGGCGCGCCGTCCGTCTCTTCGCGTACGCGTGCGACGAGCGTCGGGGTATCGTGCAGCACCCAGTCCTCGAACGTCCAGGCACCTTGTCGCGGTTCGCGCGCGCTGTCGCCGTGATGACGCAAATCCGCGAGCCAGACATCCAAACCAGCGGCGCCGAGAAAGTGCGCCAGTCCGCCGCCGCCGCTCCCGTCGCCCCCCTCCCCCCCTTCCCCCCCTTCTCCCCCCTCTCCCCCCTCGGGAGAATGCAGCCAGAATCGATGGTTGGTGAAGGCTCCGTGCACCAGCAGGACGGCGGGGCGGCCGTCCCGATGGGCGCGCAGACGGTGCAGCGCCAACTCCACGCCGTCAGGGGTCGTGACGCGGCGCGCGCCTCCCGTCATTCGTACCGGCCAGCGGCTCTGTAGGAGTCGTCGAGGAGTTCGACGGGATGGCGCACCTGCGCGCGAATTCCCGCGGCGGCGAGTCCGGCGCCGAGCTGCATCAGACAACCGGGATTACCGGTCGCGACGACCTGTGGCGCCGCTTGTCGCAAATACTCCAGTTTGGTCTTGAGCACGGCGCGCGACATCTCGGGCTCGAGCATGGTGTATAGTCCGGCACTGCCACAACACTCCGCGGCGCCTTGGACGGGCACGAGCTCGAGGAGCGGAATCGCCGCGAACAGCTTGAGCGGCTGGACGCTGATGCGTTGCGCGTGGAGCAAGTGACAGGGTGGATCGTAGGCCACGTGGAGATCGAGCGGAGCACCGGCGATCGGCCCCTTGTCGCCGTTTCCGCGCGGGGCGAGGAGTTCGGTAACGTCGCGCACACGCGCCCCGAACCGTGCTGCCCGCTCGTCGCCCACCAGATGGCCGTACTCCTTCATCAGGGCACCGCATCCCGCGCTGTTCACAACGATGGACTCGCTGCCATCTCCAAAAGCCTGGATGTTCGTGCGAGCAAGGACCCGCGCTTCGTCGAGGAGTCCGGCGTGCGCGTGGAGTGCACCGCAACAGACCTGACCGGCCGGCGCCTGGACCTGGTACCCGTTCACCTCGAGGACCCGCTTGGTCGCATCGTGCACGTGGGAGAACAGGCCGTCTTGGACGCAACCGCGGAACAAGAGGGCGGCAACTGGCGGCAACGGGCGGTAATGGTCTCCCGTTGTCGCCTTTTGCCGCCTTTTGCCGCCCTTTGGTTTTGTCGCTGCCAGCATCCCCATCGCAAACCGAATCCGTCCCCATCCAGCGATTCCCCGTGGGAGCACAGTTCTCAGTAGCCGGGCCAGCCCGTACACCACTCCGCGCACTCCCGGCGTCGTCAGCGCCCACAACGCGAGCCGCGTGAGCCAGATAGCTCCTCGTACCGCGTTGATGCGGCTGCGCGCGGCCTCGAGCCCGCGTCCATATTGCACGCCCGAGGGGCAGACCGGCTCGCACGCGCGGCAGCCGAGGCAACGATCGAGATGATAGATGAGCGCCGGATCCGTCTCCGCGAGCTCGCCGCGCTCGAGCGCTCGCATGAGCTCGATGCGGCCGCGAGGCGAGTCGGCTTCATCTCCGGTGGCGAGGAACGTCGGACAAGCTTGAAGACAAAACCCACAGTGCACGCACGCGTCCAGCCCTTCAAAACCTCCTCGTGTCATGTGCCTTCTGTGGCGACTACCAGTGCACCGCCGGGATCGAATGTGCGGCGCAAGCCGGCTACAAGGGGACCGACACCCTCCCGGTACGCGCCGAAGTGGCCGACGGCACTCCGGACCGGCCACGGCGCACGCTCGAGCGTGAGCGGCACCTCCAGCCCCGCAAGCGTGCGGCGCAGCCGCTGCAGGCGATCGATACTCGCGTCGCCGGTCCATCGAATCGCGCCGGCAGCGGGCGATGCGGAGATCCATTCGTCGCCGAGCTGATGCTGGAGCAGATCGAGCAGCTCATCGCTCGCGGTGGGCACGCCGCCGATGCGGAAGGTCACAGGCCGGACGGCGAAGCCCTCCGCCAACCGCATCCAGAAGGCATGCGCTTCCTCGGCGCGCAGCGGCGTGAAGCGGCCGCCACCGCTCGCGGCCCCGAGTCCCGTCTCGTCCGCGGCGACCAGCGCTGGCGATCCCGCGAGGCGCACGGCAAGGACCCAACCCTCGCGCCGTGCGAGCGCCGGGGAGACGAGCTCCAGCGCGGCCGGGGTGAGAGCCGCCGCGGCGATGTCCTCGCCGACTTGGGTGAGATCTTCGCGCGCGCCCTCGAGCACGTACGTGACGTCTGCGCGCGGCAGTGCGCGCAGGCGCAGATGCACGAGGACAATCACGCCGAACGCTCCGAAGCCCCCCGCCTGCAATCGGGTGAGGTCGTAGCCGGCGACGTTCTTCATGACCCGCCCGCCACTTTGAACCATGCGACCATCACCGGTCACGAAGGTGACGCCGAGCAGATGATCCTTGATGGGTCCGTAGCCGTGCCGCAGCGGGCCGGCGGTCGCGGTCGAGACGACGGAGCCAAGAGAGCGGCCCGCGAGTCCTGGAGGGTCGATCGCGAGCCACGCCCCGCGGTCGGCGAGCTGCTGCCGCAATTGGTCGAGCCCGATACCTGCTTCGGCGGTGGCGGTGAGATCGGAAGGCTCGATCGCGGGAACGCGATCAAGTCGACGGGTCGTCAGCGCGAGATCAGCCGGAGCATCGCTTTGCAGCCAGGTGCCCGCGCCTTCGATCCGCACGCGCCAACCTTCCTGGTGCGCCGTGCCAAGCAGCAAGGCGACGGCGTCGGGAGATCCGGGGGCGACGCGCGGCACGCGGTCGGCGGCGGCTTCCAACACTGCGCCCTCGCCGAGCAGTGCGGTGACTTTCTCGAGAATCGTCACGATGCCCGTGCCATCAGCTGACCCCGGGGGCGGGGCGCCGCCGCAGTCCACTCGCGGCATGCGTGTACGGGTACGACTTTCCCGGGATTCACGCGCTCCTCGGGATCGAATACCCGACGCACGGCTTGCATGGCACCCAGCGACTCGGCATCGAAGATCAACGGCATATACCGCAACTTGTCGATCCCCACGCCATGCTCGCCAGTGATGGTCCCACCGGCGTCGATACACACCTGCATGATCTGGGCGCTGGCGGCTTCAACTCGCTCCTTGAGCGCGGGGTCGGTCGCGTCGAACGAGATGTTGGGATGGAGGTTGCCGTCGCCCGCGTGAAAGACGTTGCTGACGACCAGGCCGTAGTTCTGCGCGATTGAGCAGATCGTTTCGAGCACGCGCGGGAGCGCAGAGCGCGGCACGACGGCATCCTGGACCACGAGGTCGCGCGACAGCCGTCCCATGGCGCCGAATGCCTTTTTTCGACCTTGCCAGAGCCGTTCGCGCTCGGCCTCCGAGGCCGCCGAGCGTACCGATCGCGCGCCGGATTGGCGCAACAGCTCCGTTACTGCATCCGTCTCGGCGACCACGCCGTCGGTGTTTCGGCCGTCGATCTCCACGAGCAGGATCGCGGCGGCATCGCGCGGATATCCGGCGGCATAGACCGAATCCTCGACGGCACGGATGCACGATTGATCCATCATCTCGAGCGCCGCGGGCACGATCCCGCCGGCGATGATCGACGAGACCGCTTCGCTGGCCGCGCGGATGCTGGTGAAGTCGGCGAGCAGGGTGCGGATGGCGCGGGGCAGGGGCGTGAGGCGCACGGTGATCTTCGTGGCGACGCCGAAATTCCCCTCCGACCCGACGAAGAGACCGACCAGATCGGGTCCCCACGGCTCGCCACTCGGACTGCCGAGCTCGACGAGTGAGCCGTCAGCGAGCAGGACCTCGAGCGCGAGAATGTGATTCGCGGTGACCCCGTACTTGAGGCAATGCGGGCCACCTGCATTCTCGGCCACATTGCCGCCCACCGTGCACGCGGTCTGACTCGATGGATCGGGTGCGTACTGGAGACCGTGCGGTTTCGCCGCCGCGCCGAGTTTCGCATTGACGACACCGGGCTCGACGACTGCGCGCCGATTGGCGTTCTCGATCTGCAGAATTCGATTGAGCCGCGTGAGCACGAGCAGCACCGCGCCTTCATCGGCGAGCGCGCCGCCCGACAATCCCGTTCCCGCACCGCGCGGCACGAACGGCAATCCCAGCGCGGCGAGCAGTCGCACGACTGCGATGAGCTCTTCACGCGTGCCGGGGAGAACAACGAGATCGGGAACTCGGCGGTGCGTCGGCAAGCCATCCATCGAGTACGTGACTCGCTCGGCTCGCGAGTCCCGCACGTGCTTTTCGCCGACAATCGCCGCCAGGTCTTGAGCGAGGCTCATACTATATAGTAGCCCACAAATGAAGAGGGGCCAGGAATTCTGCTTTCCTGGCCCCTTAGACCACGTATCGGCTCGGCGGCTAGGCGCTCAGGCGGCTCTCCAAAATCCCTTGAGCGCTTTGCCGTCCGGCGATTCACGGAGCTTCTCGAAGGCGCGCTCTCTAATCTGGCGGATGCGCTCACGCGTAACTCCCATCAGCGCGCCGATCTTCTCGAGGGTCATCGCCTCGCTGCCCTCTTCTAGTCCGTAATACAGGTACAGAATCTTGCGCTCGCGCGGCGTGAGATACTTCTGGAAGATCCGGTCGATGAATTCGCGCATCAACTTGCCGTCGGTGCGCTCTTCGATCTCACCGCCCTCTTGCCCCGCGAAGCGCTCGCCGAGCGTCGCCGCGTCCTTGTCGGTGCGGTCGACCGGTGCGTCGAGCGACAGCTCCGCCGCCGTCATGCGACGCGCGGTGCGGACGTTCTCGACGGAGTCTTCGAGGGCCTGGGCGATTTCGTTGTCGGTGGGTTCGCGACCGAGCTCTTGCGAGAGGTACGTCTCGGTGCGGCTCATGCGGATCAGCTGCGAGTTTTGATTCAGCGGAATGCGAACGCTGCGCGTCTGCTCGGCCAGCGCTTTCAGCACCGCCTGGCGCACCCACCACACCGCGTAGGAAATGAATTTGACGCCTTGATCGGGATCGAACTTCTTGACCGCTTTGAGCAGACCTTCGTTACCAATGGCGACGAGCTCGGAGAGATCGAGTCCGTGGCCCTGATATTTTTTTACGTAGGAGATGACGAATCGGAGGTTGGCTGTTACCAAACGCTCGGCGGCTTTTTCATCGCCTCGCTGCACCCGACGCGCGAGACGACGTTCTTCAGCTGGATCTTTGATGAGGGGGAGTTTTTGTATGTCCTGCAGGTATTGGTCGAATGCTCCGGAAGGGGTGGTGCGGAAAAAAGCCTTCGCCTTGCCGCCATTCGACCTCGCCATGCGCGACTCCCCTTGAAACGCGAGTTGGGTGTTGATATGGCTGCTAGGACCGCCATTAAGGCGACCTAAATCACGTGGCAATATAGGTTTTCCTGCCAATACGTGCAAATGCACGCAGTTTTCCACATCACAAATTATTGGCTTTGTAGGGATTCCCCCGGTTGTCCACTATCCACACAACCTGTGGAAAACAGAGCCTCGCAAGGGATAACCGCATGCCTGTCAACTCAATCCGAGGGATGAGTTTTGCCGTGTGGAGAGGTGGAAAGGAATGTGGGCTACGTGTTCACCAGAACCTGACGAATCGTAGCCTCCGGGACGGCCACCGTCCAACCGTGTGCGTCGTCTCCGTGGGTCTGTCCGATCGCCTCGGGCAGCGCGACGTGAATTTCGCCCGCGCGGACCTTCTTGTCGGCACGCATTGCTTCGATGAGCGCATCGACGTCACTCGCGTCAGGGCGTTCGACCGGCAGGTTCAGCCGCTCGAGCACCGATGTGATGCGGCGCGCGGTGCCGGTCGCCGCGATGCCGAGTGATTCGGCAAGTCGTGCTTCGTAGACCATCCCGATCGCCACCGCTTCGCCGTGCAACACTTCGTATTTGGACGTTGCCTCGATGGCGTGTCCGACCGTGTGCCCGAAGTTCAGAATCGCGCGCTTGCCGTTTTCGCGCTCGTCCTGCGCCACGACGGCGGCTTTGATCTCCACCGAGCGGCGCACGACGTGTTCGAGGGCCGGCGCATGCTTCGCGAAGATCGCCGCGTACTCGCGCTCGAGAAATGCAAAGTACGCCGCGTCGGCGATCACACCGTGCTTCACCGCTTCGGCGAGCCCTGCCGCGAGCTGGACGCTCGCGAGCGAGGCCAGGAGCTCTGGATCGGCGACGACGACGCGGGGTTGATGGAAAGCGCCGAGCAGATTCTTGCCCGCGGGGACGTCGACGCCGGTTTTCCCGCCGATCGACGAGTCGATCATCGCCAGCAATGACGTCGGGATCTGCACGAGCGGGACGCCGCGCAGGTAGGTCGCGGCGACGAAACCGCCGACGTCGTTCACGACACCGCCACCGAAGGCAATTACGGCGCAGTCGCGGCCATAATGGGCCGCGAGCATTCGGTCGGAGAGCGACGCCCACGTATCGCGCGTCTTATTCCATTCGCCGGCGGGGAACAGGAGCAGTTCCGCCCGATAGCCGATAGCCGATAGCTGCTTCACGAGCTCTTCGCCGTACATCTTCCCGACATGCGAATCCGAGATCACCGCGTACGCCTCGGCGGGGCAGTACTCGGGGAGGATCTTGTCGAGTTGCCGGACGAGACCCGCGCCGATGAGGATATCGTAGGAGGCATCCCGCTGCTCGATGAGCGGGACGCGGATCGTCACCACGTGATGTCGGGTCGCCCGGCCTGCTGATTCACGGCGCGCGCCAGCACGAACAGCAAGTCGGATAGGCGATTCAGGTAGTGAATGATGACGGGATTGATCTGTTCATCCCGCGCGAGCCGCACGACGGACCGCTCGGCGCGCCGGCAGGTCGTGCGGGCCAGATGAAAAGCGGCAGCCTTCGGCGTTCCACCAGGCAGGATGAAGTTCTTCAGTGGCGGAAGCGACCCCTCGTATCTGTCGATCAATTGTTCGAGCGCGCTCACGCGGTCCGGCTCGAGCGCCGCGCGCCGTTTCGCGGCATCCGGTGTCGCCAGCTCGGCGCCGACGGCGAAGAGATCACGCTGCATCGATTGGAGCGCATCGGACTCAAAGCCACTCGGTTCGAACGATGCGGCAAGACCGATCGCGGCATTAGTTTCGTCGACGTCGCCGTACGCGCACACACGCGCGTCGTCTTTAGGAACTCGGCCGCCGCCGAAGAGTCCGGTTTCCCCGGCGTCGCCGGTTTTCGTGTAGATCTTCACTCCTCACCCCCTGACCCCATCTCCCTTTGGAGAGGGGGAACGGCGGAACGTATCGTTACGGGCATCGCAGCGCGAGCGGTTGCGAAGCCACCAGGCTTCGCGTGGTGGCATCGCGCACGGTGGCGCGTGAGTCACGGACGGAGCCGTCGGCTATTTGATCGATAAGGAGGAGCGTGCCGCCACCGCTGCCGGCAACCCAACCTCGGACGGAATAGCGTACGCCCTGGGACGCCATTCCCCCCTGCAACGGCAGTCGCTGAGGGCGCGCAACCCAGCGAACCTCGCGCACCGGAGGGTCGGTGATCGCGACACCCGTCACGAGCAATGTGTCATTCGCAGCGGTCGCGTACCGCGCGCGGAATCCTACGGCGTAGCCGCCGTGTATCGGGACGACTTCGCCGGCGTCCGCGGACTGATCCGCGTCAACGATCAGTTGCCGGAGCAGCGTTCCGCGGGGGCCACGGCTCGTGCTCTCGGCACGTTGGGCGATGCGGTTCACTAGATCGCGTGTCTCGGCGCGGGTGAGCGCCCGCGCCGGCGCGCCGGTGCCGCCGGCAAACGGCCGCTCGTCGAGCAGCACCACGACCGGAACGTGCGAGGGAGGCGTGCTGTGGCCACTCCCGCCCCCGGGCGGAAACGCGAATACGAGCTCACTGACCGTGGCGCCGGCGCCGCACGATTCCGCGGTGTGGAATCGCGCGAGCGTCAGCCGGGCCGGAGCCGCGCCGCGTGCGGAGAGCACCGTCACGGTGCGCGTGGCAGGCGCATCGACGGCGACGAGAGGATGTTCGCGCAAGGCGGTCCCGAGGTCGCGCCCTCCGGTCAGCTGATGATAGAGGTCTCGTGCAAACCGGTCGTCGGCGACAAAGACGTGCGCCTCGCCGCCCAGGCTCCAGCCAAGGGCTGCGTGGGTCCCAGCACTGGCGCAGGCTAGAGAGTCCGCCAGTAGCCCGATGACGAGAAGCAGGCTAGCGTTTGCGCGATGCAAGAATCAAAAGATATCATCATCATCGGGGCCGGTCCGACCGGCCTGTTCGCCGCGTTTTACGCCGGCATGCGCGGCGCTACGCATCGACTGATCGACAATCTCGACCAAGTGGGCGGCCAGCTGACGGCGCTGTATCCCGAGAAATACATCTTCGACGTCGCAGGCTTTCCGCAGATCCTCGCCAAAGACCTGGTGAAGTCGCTCGCGGAGCAGGGACTCCGCTGGAATCCTCCCGTACATCTCGGCGAGAAAGTGATCGGACTCCGGCGCGGCGAAGCGGACGGCAAGCCGCTCTTCACGATCGTCACCGACAGAGACGAGTACGCGGGACGCTCGCTGCTCATCGCCGCCGGCATCGGTGCCTTCACGCCGCGCAAACTGCCGCTCAACGACGTGGATCAGTGGAACGAGAAAGGGCTCCACGACCGCGTGTTGAATCCAAAAATCTTCACCGGCAAACGAATCCTGATCGTGGGTGGTGGCGACTCGGCGTTCGACTGGGCGGTGAATCTCCAGGGGATCGCGAAATCGATCATGATGATTCACCGGCGCGACGGCTTCCGCGCCCATCAGGCCACCGTCGATCAGGTGCAGGCGCTGGCGGCCGCGGGCAAGATGGAGCTCCGCACGTTCTGGGAGCTCAAGGCGATTGCCGGCAGCGGCCGCATCGAGCGCGTCACGATCTTCAACAACAAGACAAAAGCAGAAGAAACCGTCGCGATGGACTGCGTCATTCCCCAGCTCGGCTTTGTGTCATCACTGGGCGCCATCGCCGAATGGGGGCTCGAGATCGAGAAGGGCGACATCAGGGTGACGCAGACGATGGAGACCAACATTGCCGGCATCTACGCGGCGGGCGACATCGCGACCTATCCAGGAAAGCTGAAGCTGATCGCGACCGGTTTTGGCGAGGCGTGCACGGCGGTCAACCAGATCGCGCACTTTCTGAATCCATCAGCGAAGGTGATGCCGGGGCACTCGTCGAACATGGCGCTGTTTGGGCAGAAAGATGACTAAGCTACCTCGCTAGTTGCACCACCACGGAATCGATCTGAGCCAACATTTGTCTCGTCGGCACGTCGTGCGCGTTGGCCTGGATCGAAAACGTGATGACTCGGCCGTCCTTCCTCTCGATGTATCCCGACAACGTGTTCACCCGATCGATCGAGCCGGTCTTCGCGAGCACACGTCCCTCCAGGGGCGTGCGAACAAAGCGCCGCAGCAAGGAGCCGGGCTGCTGCGCGCGGGGGAGCGCGGCAAGAAACGGCGCGCGTTTGGGATGGCGGTAGATGTACGTCAGGAGCTGCACGAACGCGTGCGGGGTCACGAGATTGCCGGCCGCGAGTCCGGAGCCGTCCTCGAGTGAAAACGCGGTGGAATCAATTTTGACCGAATCAATGAGAAATTGCTTCTCGACATTCAGCCCCGTTTCCCAGCTCCCCGTGTCCCCGACTTCCCGCGCCAAGATCTTGAGCAGCGTCTCGGCAAACCAGTTCTGGCTCGTGTTCAGAATCGGAAAGACGATGTCAGAAAGCGGGCGGCCGTGGTACTCGGCGATCGGGTTGTCGCAGCAGCGCAGGCTGCGGTAGACGAGCGAGTCGGTGGTGCTGGCCGCGCCACCGCCCACGGCAATGCCCTTGCGCTGCAACGATGCCTCGAGCGCGCGCGCGGCGTAAAGGCCGGGATCGGGCAGCGCAAAGCTTTCGATCCATGGCGAGCGGCTCAGCGAAACCGTCCCCTCGGCCCAGATATCCAGGGATCCCGGCTTGCGGAAGAAGTTGTCGCCGATCGTGGTGCTCGAGTCGTTCGGCACCGTGCGCGCCCGGTTCTCGAACGAGAACATGCTGAGATCAGGCGTCCAGGAGATCACCGGCGGCGCATCGACGAACGGGCCCGGGCCGATCCGGAAATCGACGCTGTTGTCGTGGAAGCCAAGTCCCGACACCGGCGCGGCATACCACCAATTGAGGTCGAACGAATTCCAGCCCGGATGTGTCAGCATCGGCTCGAAGTACGAGCCGTCGCCGACGATCCGGCCCGTGATCCGCTTGACGCCTTTGGCGCGCAGCGAATCGGCGATGGCGTCCACCGCCGTCCAGGTCGAGTCGCACGCGCCCGCGGCCAGCGTGTCCACCGCGTAGCAGCGCTCCGACCACGTGGGATCGCCGCGACCGTAGACGATCAGATCGCCCAGGAGCACGCCGTTCGTGATCGTGCCGTTGATGTACAGACTCGTCCGGACGCGGAAGTCGGGCGGCAGGAGCACCGTGGCGGCCGCCGCAACGATGAGTTTGGTGTTGCTCGCCGGGACCGAAAACCGGTCACCGTTTCTGTTGAACAGAACCCGCCCGCGATCGTCCTGCGCGTAGATGTTCCATGTCGCGCGATCGAACGGCGGCTGGTCGAGCAGCCGGCTCAGCCGCTGCTGCAGCGAACCACCCTGTGCGCTCCCCGGAGTCCAGACCGCGCTAATCGTAAGCGACGCGAGGATCAGCTTTCGCATAAAGGACGTCGGTGAAAAGGTTGACGAGCACAAAGACCACGGACAGGAACAGGATGCTGCCCTGAACCGCGGGCAGGTCGCGCTTCTGAATGGCGAGTAAGACGTACCGTCCTACACCCGGCCACGAAAAAATGGTCTCGGTCAGAATGCTGCCGGTCAGATAATTGCCGACATCGAGTCCGACGACGGTGATGATGGGCAGCAGTGCATTGCGGAGGGCATGCCGGCCGATCACGCGCCGTTCGACGACCCCCTTGGCGCGCGCCGTGCGCACGAAATCGGACGGCAGGACCTCGAGCATCGCGCCGCGCGTCATCCGCGCCAAAAAGGCGATCGAGCGCATGCCGAGCGTGAGCGCCGGCAGCACGAGAAAACCGATGCCGCCATATCCGGAGGGTGGCAGCCAGCGCAGCGCCACGGCGAACAGCAGAATCAGAAGCAAGCCCACCCAGTACACCGGAAACGAGACGCCGACGTAGGCGATCAGCATGCTGAAACGGTCGATCATTCCACCAGGACGAATCGCCGCGAGTACACCGAGCGTGATGCCGATCGTCACCGCGAGCAGCATGGCAGACCCCGCGAGCTGCAGCGTCTTGGGGAATCGCTCGACCAGGTCGCCGAGCACCGGGCGCTGCGTGACATAGGATCGGCCCAGGTCGCCGCGCACCACACCCCACAGGTAATGGCCGAACTGCACGGGAATCGGATCATCGAGATGGAGCTCGCCGCGCAGTCGCGCGATCGTGGCCGAGTCGGCTCGCTCGCCCACCATCTCGGCGACGGGGTCGCCCGGGACGACGTTCAGCAGGAGAAACGCGACGACGAGGACACCGAACAGCGTGGGGATCGTCGCGAGCAGCCGTTTACCGACCAGCTGCAACACGGACCTGGGTCCAGCGCTGGCCGTTGAAGATCACGGGGACGTCCCAGCCCTGCACGGCCGGATGCTCTGCCCACAGATCCACCGGAAACCAGAGGTAAATCCAGGGGGCGGCCTCAAAGACGCGACTGTCGATTTGCCGGTACAGCGACTCGCGCGCCGGCTGATCCACCGTGCGGCGCGCGACGATGATCAGGGAGTCAGTCACGGGATCGCTATAAAAGGAATAGTTGCCGCCTGGGCCGAAACTCGCGCTATGGAATAGCGGATACAGGAAGTTGTCGGCATCGGGGTAGTCGGCCCACCAGTCGAGGATCGCCATGTCGGTGTCGCCCTTGCGGACCGCCTCGCGCTGGCTCGCTGCGTCGCGCGACACGATCTCCACGCGAATGCCCACGGCGGCGAGCTGGGCTTGAATACCCTGAGCTACGCGCCCCATTTCCACGTTGGTTCCGGACCGCCAGAGCTGCACCGCAAAGCCGTCCGGATAACCGGCGGCGCGCAGCAGACGCCGGGCTTCGCTCGTGTCATACGCATAGGGTCGGCGCCCCGGATCGCTGCCACCGAGCGTCGGCGGAATAGCGCCTGCGGCAAGGACGCCGCGATCGTTCCAGACGGTGCGGAGGAGCTCAGGGACGTTGACCGCGTGATTGATCGCCTGGCGCACGCGCGGATCGCGCAGCGGTCCGCGGCGGTTGTTCAGCGGCACATACACGGCGCGCAGCGCCGGTTTGCGCTTCAGCCAGTCGGGATGTTCCTGCTGCCACTTTGCCGTCTCGCCAAACGGGATCTCTGAGACCGACAGGCGGCCGGCGAGAAACTCCGCAGCGCGCGTCAGCGCCTCTGGGACAATCCGGACTGTGAGCGAATCGGCGACGGGCGCGCCGCCCCAGTAGGTCGGATTCCTGGCGAAGCGCAGATAGTCGTCATGCTCCCAGGACACAAAACGCCACGGGCCAGTGCCGATCGGATGCTGGCCGAAGTCCTCGGGAACAGGTGTCGGCGCGACGGAAGCCACCGGCATGGCGAGAAACGTGGGGAAGATCGCGAGTGGCTCACTCAACGTGACCGCGATGGCCGTGTCGCCCAGCACCTCGATGCCGCGGACGTCGCGGGCACGGCCCTCGGCAAAGTCCTGCGCACCGGCGATCGGCAGCAGCGGCCACACGCGACCGCCCAGCGTTCCCGGGCTCAGCACGCGCAGGAACGCGCTCTTGACCGCGGCGGCGTCGAGCGGCTTGCCGTCGTGAAAGGTGACGCCGGGGCGCAAGTGAAAGACGTAGTGCTGCCCCCTGCGGTCCGCGCTCCAGCGGTCCGACAGGCCAGGACGCAAGTGCCCGTCGACATCGAACTGCGTGAGACCGTCGAACACGAGCGTCACCATTTCGCCCGTGGTCACGTCAGTCGAAAGCGCTGGATCGAGGGAGCGCGGGTCGTCCCGCTCGTAGTAGACAAGGCCCCGCGCCTGGTAACCGCCGGCGGAGGGACCATGACAGGCGGCCAGAAAGCACAGGAACAGGACGCTCTGGGCGGTGTCGAAAAGGTTGACAGTGCGGAGCAAGTGTCGCAACATAGCCAAAATTGCCAAACTACGTCAATTGCGCGTCATATCCTCCATGTTGCTCGCGGTCTGCGCGGCGACGACGCTCCTCTCTGCCCAAGAACAGGAGCGCGTAGTCCGCGGTCTGCGGTTCGTCGGGAACAAGGCACTCGACGACTATACGCTCGAAAGCGCCATCGCGACGACCAAGTCGAGCGCGTGGGCGCGGTACACGTTGGTCCGCTGGATCGGGCTCGGCGAAAAGCGCTACTTCAACGAAGTCGAATTTCGGCGCGACGTCGTGCGGCTGATTCTGCTGTATCGGCAGAGCGGCTACATGAACGCCGTCGTCGATACGTCGGTGCAGCGCACGTCGCGAGATGTGTACATCACGTTCCGGATACATGAAGGCGACCCCGTGCGGGTCGAACGGCTCGAGATCAATGGACTCGAGGGCATCGCTGACGTTGCCAAACTGAAGCGCGACCTGCCGCTGCACGTGGGCGATCCGTTCAATCGTTTCTTGATGCAGGCGTCGGCCGACACGATCGTCGCGCGGTTGCGCAATAGTGGGTATCCCTACGCCGAGGTGCTGCGCAACTTCGATTCCGAGGCAGGAATTCTGAGAGCGGACATCGAGCTCGATGCGCTCCCCGGCCCCCGCATGCGGATCGGTGAGGTCCAGATCCGCGGTCTGCGCCGCGTCGATACCAGCGCCGTCAAGCGTGTGATGTCGCTACGACCCGGCACCTACTTCAAGCAGGACGCCCTCTATCAGACGCAGCGCGACCTCTACGGCATCGGCGTATTCAACTCGGTCAATGTCCAGCTGATCGATTCCGTCGCGCCGCAGGAAACGGTGCCGCGCGACTCGACGGTGCGCACCTTGATTCAGGTCCAGGAAGGTCCCGCTCATCAGGTCCGCGTCGGGGGAGGGTATGCGACGGTAGAGTGCTTCCGCGTGCAGAGCGGGTGGACGGCACACAACTTTTTGGGCGGGGCGCGCGCGCTCGATCTGTCAGCCAAGGTTTCCAGGCTGGGCGCCGGGACGCCCAAGCACACCACCGGATTCAATCAGTTCTGCAATCCGTTCTCCGGCACAGCGACGATCGACACGCTCGACTACACGTTCGGCGTCGGCGTGCGGCAGCCCGCGTTCCTGAAGCGCTCGCATGTGCTGAACCTGGGATTTATCGCGGAGCGCACGTCGGAGTTCGGCGTGTACAAGCGTGAGGCGGTCGGCGGCAATGCCGATGTGACGTTCAACGCGCGCGGACGTCTTCCCTTCACCCTGGGGTACACGTACGCGGTGGGTCGAACGACGGCCTCGGATGCGATTTACTGCAGTCTGTTCCGGCTCTGCGACGAAGCCAGCCGCAAATTTCTCCGCGACCGGCGGCAGTTCGGGGCGATCAGCGCGAGTATCTCGCGCGACCGAGTCAACAACGTCCTGGATCCATCGTTCGGCAGCGTCACAACGGTCACCATTCTCCATGCGTCCCGGACGTTCGGTTCGCAGCCGCCCTACGAATTCAATCGGGCTGAAGTGGAGACTGCCAGGTACCACCTCATCGGCAGGAGCACGGTGTTTGCATGGCGCGTACGCGGCGGCACCATTCTACCCAAGAACATCACGTTGAACGGGCAAGCGGTCGGCTATGTGCCGCCCGACCAGCGTTTTTACGGTGGCGGACCCACGTCGGTGCGCGGCTATGGCCGTAACGAGTTGGGGCCGCGCGTCTACTTCATCGACGACAGTACGGCCTTCGATGTCACACCTACGGGCGACACGCTTTATCAGGGTGTGATCACGGCGCCCACCGGCGGCAACTCCGTGGTCATCTTCAATGCCGAGCTGCGGGTTCCGTCGCCCATATTCCCGCAACGCATGCGCCTCGGACTCTTCGTGGACGCTGGGCAGGTATGGGAGCGGGGTGAGAAGGTGGTCGCGACGAGCGGGATGCGCGTCACGCCGGGTCTCGGTGTCCGATTTGCGACGCCACTGGGGCCCGTGCGGATCGACGCGGCCTACAACGGCTACCCGCTCGATCGCGGGCCGCTGCTGTTCGTGCCCAAGCAGCCGTCCACCGATCCCGTCGTCGTGCTGCGGACCTCGTATCCTCCGCAGCGCGCCGAGAAGACGTTCTGGCAGAAGGTCGTGATCCAGTTCGCCGTGGGGCAGGCTTTCTAGATGATCCGCCGCTCACTGGGTGTCGCGCTCTGGTCCATTGTCGGGCTGCTCGCCTGCTTTCTCGGGGCACTCAACGGGCTCGTCGGGACACGCGCCGGGAGAACGCTGCTCGCGCGCGTTGCCAGCTCGGTGGTCCGGAGCGCCGTGCACGGCTCGATCGACGTGGGCGAGGTGCGAGGCTCGTTGCTGACGGGCATCGTCCTCACCGACGTCCGGCTGATGGATCCTGACTCCACGCTCGTCGCGTGGCTGCCGCGCGCGGAGCTGGGCTACAACCCGATCGACTTCGCGGCGGGCCGCGTGGTGCTCATGGAGGTACGGCTCGAACGGCCGATTATCAACATTGTCCAGCACGCGACGGGACGAACCAATTTCGACGAGCTGCTGCGCCTCGGTGAAAAGGACACCGTCACGGTGAAGCCGCTCGGTCCGAGCGGCCCGCGCTCGCTCATCCTGCTACGCAACGTGCAGATCATGGACGGCTCGCTGACGCTGCGGCTGCAGAAGCATGGCGAAGTGACCAACGCGAACGAGGAGATCGAATTCTCCGGTGAGGACGGACGCTATCGCGTGCGCCGGTTCGAGCACCTGAACGCGCGGCTCGCCGCGTTGCGGATTCAATCGCCCCGTGAGAAAGGCATCCGCATCGATGTCCTGCGCCTCGCGACCGAGGCCAGCGACCCCAAACTCTCGATCGTCGATGCCGTGGGGCGTGTCACGCTCGATGGGCGCACGCTCGACGTGGATCTGTCGCGCGTGCGTTTCCCCGCGACGCAGTTCAGCGCGCGCGGGACCGTGCGGTGGCCGCAGGACACGCTGCTGTGGAACCTCGCCATGCGCGCCGACTCGGCGACGCTGACCGATGTCCGATTCCTCGATCCGCGGTTCCCGGAGAATGCGGTGCTGCACGGCGGAGTGGCCCTGGTCTCGCATGGCGGCCGGCTGCTCGAGATCCAACTGCGCCCGCTCGATCTGTCCTTTGGGCAGGGCCGGCTGACGGGGCGCGTGACCGCGTTCAGCGCATCCGACTCAGGGCTCGTCGCGCTGCGTCAGGGCGACCTCATCGCACGCGACCTGTCGCTCGATCTTGCGCGCGTGTACATCGACTCGCTGCCGTTCTATGGACGCCTCACGGGCCGGACGATTGTCGACGGGCCTATGAGTGCCCTCAAAATCCAGACCGAGTGGTCGTTCCGCGACTCACTCGTGCCCGACTGGCCGGAATCACAAGTTCTTGGCCAGGGCGAGATCAACGTCGCCGGTCACGACCTCGGATTTCAGCCGTTCGAAGTGACAACGGGAAGAATCGACATCGGCACCGTGCGGCGGCTCGTCCCCGGATTCGATCTCCAAGGCGAGCTCGACGCGACCGGCACGCTCACCGGCACGCTCAAGAACGCGATGTTCAGCGGCACGCTGCGTCATCACGACGGCGCCAGACCCGTGAGTCTCGTCAGCGGCGTGATGGGGCTCGACTTCCGCGGCGATGTCCTGGGCGTGTTTGCCGATATTCGCGCCGATTCCCTCGCGCTCGACGGACTGACCGGCCGGATTGCGGACTTCCCGCTCCGCGGCACGCTGGCCGGGACGATTCGCATGAGCGGCGATCTGACGGGCGTCGAAACGCACGCCGACCTCGGGATGCTGGGCGGCGGCGGGGCGCTGCGCGGGGACGGGACGCTGCTCCTCGGCGCTCGGGGCGTGCATCCCGGTTATGGCGCGCGCCGGTTCACGCTGCGCGCCCAGGATCTGAATCTGCAGCGCTGGCTGGCGCGGAAAGGCGCACCGCCATCCCGGCTCAGCTTCGTCGCGAGCGGCACCGTAACCGCGGACAGCGTGACCGAGCCCAACGGCGCCTTTACCGCGACGCTGGCGCCTTCGTTCTTCGCCGGTACGATCATCGACACCGGCGCCGCGAGCATCCGTTTCGCGGACGGACGGATTCTCGTGGATTCGCTGCGTGTCCAGCAGCCGGGATTGATAACGAACGGCAGCGGATCGTTGGGATGGGAGCGTCCCGCCGTGGGCACGCTCCGCCTTGACTTCGATGCCGACAGTCTGAGCGTGCTCGATTCGC
Source organism: Gemmatimonadales bacterium (assembly GCA_036558345.1). GTDB lineage: Bacteria > Gemmatimonadota > Gemmatimonadetes > Gemmatimonadales > GWC2-71-9 > 20CM-2-65-7. The sequence continues at coordinate 31,404 of DATBFV010000157.1, forward strand.
TGGTGACGTGGCTCGTTGGATTGCCCGTCACACCGACTCCCGAAGACAAGCTCAAAGGATCGGCGCGGGTCCAGCTCACACTCGACGGCGCGCTCGATTCGCTGGGGCTCGGAGGCAGCGCGCACGTCCTCGATTTGCAGTGGCGCGCCTGGCGCCTTCCGAAGGGAGAGGGCACGGCCACGTTCCACCCCGGTCCGGTGCCGAGTTTCGAGTTCGATACGCAGATCGACTCACTGGGATACGGGCGCCTGGGTTTCGGGGCCGCGGCGGCGCACGCTCGGGGCACGCGCGACTCGCTCACCTGGTTCGCCCGCTCTCGAGTCGGGGATCTCGGCGCGTTCCTCGCCGGCGGCCGATATGAGCGCCCCGCCGGCGGTCCGCTCCAGAAGGCGATCGTGGATTCCCTCGCGCTGCTGATCCCGAGCGGCGTCTGGTTCCTGCAGCATCCGACGGCGCTCGCGTTCAGCGACTCGGTGTTGCATGTCGATTCGACGTCCCTGCAGAACGCCAACGGCGGCGGGCGGATCGGCATCGGCGGCGATCTGCCGGTGCGCGGACCGATCAACGCACGCGTGACGCTGGACAGTTTCCCGCTGACCGGCGTCTACGCGCTGCTGCAGAGCGACACGCTGGGAGTTGCCGGCGCCATCACGGCGACGGTGTCCGCGACGGGCACACGGGCCAATCCCACCTACAGCGGGTCGTTCGCGTTCTCCAACGCCGCCTTCGGTTCTTTCCGCGCCCCGTTCATGGACGGCATTCTGGACTACCGGAACCGCCGCCTGAACGGTGAGGTGCATCTCTGGCGGGCGGGGCAGCAGGTCTTGAACGTGACCGCCCATCTTCCGCTCGATCTCGCACTTGCGCCGGTCGCGCAACGCCAGCTTGGCGACACGCTGTCGGTGCAGGCGCAGGCGGACAGCGTGGACATGGGCGTGCTGGCGGCGGTGACTACCACCGTGCGGCAGGTCGGCGGCGTCTTCAGCGCCGATCTCGGCATCGGCGGAACGTGGGAGGCTCCCCTGCTGCGCGGCGGCCTCCAGATCGGAAGTGCGGCGGCGACGATTCCGGCGCTGAACGTGCGCTACACCAACATGAACGGCAGCTTCTCGCTGCGGGGCGACACGATACGCGTCGACAGTCTCACCGCCACCAGCGAGCGCGGCAAGGCGGAGCTGACCGGCTACATGCGGCTCGAGCGCCTGACCAGGCCCGTTCTGGCGCTGAACATCAACACGTCGGACTTCAAGGCGCTCGACCTGCGCGGTTACCTCGCGTTGACGGCAACCGGCCGCGTGCAATTGAGCGGCCCCGTATTCGGCGCGACGCTCACCGGACGTGGTACCGTCACGTCGGGCGTCCTGCACTTCGCCGATCTCGTCAACAAGCGCGTCGTGAACCTGGACGAGCCATGGGTCCAGGACCTCATCGATACATCGCTGATACGCACCCAGCGGCTCGGTCCCGAGTTCGAGAGTGTGTTCTTCGACAGCCTGCAGGTGAAAAACCTGCAGATGACGATGGGCGAGGATGTGTGGCTCCGGTCCAACGAAGCCAACATCCAGCTGACGGGGGCGGTCACCGTCAACAAGACGCGCGACCAGTACCTGCTCAGCGGCACGCTTTCGGCGCCGCGCGGCACGTATCGACTGATCATCGGTCCGGTCACACGCGAGTTCGTCGTGCGGCAGGGAACCGTGCAGTACTTCGGCACGCCCGATCTCGACGCAGCACTCGACATCGAGGCAAGCCACATCGTGCATCCGCTGCCGGGGGCGGGCCAACCCAAAGAGATCGATATTCTGGCGCATATTCGCGGCACGCTGCGGCTGCCGCGACTCACGCTCGAGTCGGAGGAGGGAGACTACTCACAGGCCGAATTGATCTCGTATCTCATCAGAGGTAAGCCGACATTTGAGCTGAGCGGCGGCGAGCGCTCCTACGTGTACGGTGTGTTCGCGTCGCTCGTCGCCGGCGAGCTCGAACGCACGGTCGTATCGGACCTCGGAGTCCCGCTCGATTATTTCGAGCTCCGGCCCGGCGATCCCGCCAATCCGCTCCTTGGCGCGCAGGTCTCCGCCGGCTGGGCGATCGGCGCCAAGACGTTCCTGGTGTTGAACGCGGGTTTTTGCCCGAAGCGGCAGACGCGGATCACCAACGCCCTCGGCGCGTCGCTGCAGTATCGCTTGAGCCCTGAGTGGCGCACGGAGGCGAGCTTCGAGCCGGTGCGCGAATGCTCGCTCACCGACCCCAACATTGTCACCACGCAGCAGTCGCGACAGGCCGGCTTCGACGTGTTCTGGGAGCGGCGCTACTAGATGACGCGCGCACTGCTGATCACGAACCCCTTTGCGGCGCGGGCGGATGCGAAAACCGTCACGGCGGTGCTCGAGATACTCAGTCGCGGCGGCTGGAACGTGGACCTGCGAACCATCGAAGGACCGGGCGATGCGCGCCGCATCGCCGAGGAGTCGCTCGGGCAGGGCTTCGATGTCCTGGTGAGCCACGGTGGAGACGGGACCGCGATGCAGGTCGCGGCGGCGATCGCCGGGTCGGGCATTGCGCTCGGTGTGGTCCCGGGCGGCACGGGCAATGTGCTCGCGGGTAACCTGCGGCTGCCGCGCACGTCGATCGGCGCGGCGCGCGCGTTGCTCAAGGCACGCTCGCACGCCATCGATCTGGGCGTCGTGCAGCGGTCGGACGGGGCCCACTACTTCGCCGTGGCCGCGGGCACGGGCTTCGACGCGGAGCTGATGGCGGGCACCGGTCGCGCGGAGAAGCGGCGCTGGAAGTTTGCGGCGTACATCGCGCGCGCGGCGATGACCCTGCCGTCGGTGCGTAGTGCGCCGCACCGCGTGACTGTGGACGGCGCCACTCAGGAAATTCGCGCCGCCATGTTGCTGGTGCTGAACTGTGGCCAGCTGCCGCCGGGATTTCTCAAGCTCCACGCCGACCTTTCCCCCGATGATGGCTGGCTCGACGTGGTGGCGCTCGACGCCGACGGCGCCTTTCAGAGCGCGAGCGCCGTCGTGGAGCTCCTGCTCGGCGATCGCAACGGCAAGGGACGGCGCGTGTGGTGGGCGCGTGGGCGCGCGGTGTCCGTCGATGTCCTGGACCAAGTGCCGCGACCGGTGCAGCTCGACGGTGAGGTGACGGGTACCACGCCGTTCGAGGCTCGGCTCCTGCCGGGCGCGCTCTCGGTGCTGGTCGGTCCCGCCTTCAAGGCATACGATGGCTGACACGCTGCTCCTCGTGGACGACGACATCGCCGTGCTGCGCGCGATCGGCGAATACTTCGAGCGGATTGGCTATGCAATCTGGCGCACCGGTTCGGGTACGGAGGCCGTCGAGACCTTCCAGCGCATCCGGCCCGACGTCGTACTGCTCGACTTACAGCTTCCCGACTCCGATGGGCTGGGCGTGCTCGAGCAGTTGCGGCGGGAAGGCGCCGCGGTCGTGCTGCTCACCGGGCACGGAGACATCGAGACGGCTGTGAAAGCCATGCAGGCAGGCGCCGAGAATTTCCTGACGAAGCCGGTGGACATGCCGCATTTGGCGGCGGTGGTCGCTCGCGTCGTCGAGAAAGTGCGCCTGTCGCGTCAAAATGCTCGACTGAAGATGCTCGATCACGAAGGCGAAGGTCTGGCCTCGCTGGGCGTCTCCCCAGCCATGCGGGAGCTCGCGCGCCAAGTCGAGCTCGTCGCGACAAGCGAGCGATCGACGGTTCTGCTCTCGGGTGAAAGCGGAACCGGGAAGGGTTGGGTCGCTCGAGTGATTCATAACCTGTCGCCGCGAAAGGGAGGTCCGTTCATCGAGGTGAATTGCGCGGGCCTGTCCGCAGCGTTTCTCGACACTGAGTTGTTCGGCAATGAGAAAGACGCATCGCCGGGCTCCCCGGAACGGACGGTCGGTCTCTTCGAGTTGGCTGATCATGGCACGATCTTTCTCGACGAGGTCGGTGAGCTGGCGGCGGAGCTGCAACCCAAGCTGTTGAACGTGCTCGAGACCAAGACATTCCGACGGGTGGGTGGCAACCGCGAGCTCACGGTAGACGTGCGGCTGATTGCCTCCAGCCACCGCGATCTGGTGAGTGAGGTGGAAGCTGGGCGCTTCCGTGAGGATCTGTACTATCGGATCAACGTCATGCCTCTGGTCCTGCCGCCCGTCCGAGACCGGTCGCGTGAAGACCGGCTGGATCTGATCACACGGATCCTTGCCGATCTCAAGACGCAGCTCCCGGGCTGCCCGAGCCAATGCACGACGGACGTTCTCGATCGGCTGCTCTCGGCCCCATGGCCGGGCAACGTGCGCGAGATGCGGAACGTGCTCGAGCGGGCGATGATTCTCGGGCGTGGCCACGCCGCGATCGGGTTCGAGCAGTTGCCCCCGGACCTGCGGCAACGCTCACCGATCGATAGACGCTATCAGGCGCAATCGCTGTCCGAGGTGGAGCGGCAACACATCGAGCGCACGCTGCGACATCATGGCGGGAACCGCACGCGCGCCGCGCTCGAGCTCGGGATTTCGCGCGCGACGCTCATCAACAAGATCAAGCAGTATGGGATGGCGATTTAGGCTCGTTGCCTGACGGTGGGTCCGATCGTTCGGTCCAACAGTCCCGGTGTTGTAATTGCTTCGCCGAGCCACTCATCATGGCGTCCGGTTTGGTGGGATCGACCGGCTTGTGGCAGTAGGGGCAGATCAGCGATACCCCCATCAGAGTGCTTCGCATCGGAACCCTCCTGGCGACAATCTCATTGAAGAGTGTTCCGAAGCAATGGAGGTAACTTGCGTGGTCACGTCATCGAAACCCTACACCCGTCGTAATTGGTGCTATGTTGGAACCATGGAGAAGCCTAAGCTGAAAGAACATGACGGCATGCAATGCCGGTCGTGCGGCAATGAGGAGCGCGCGTCGGAGGGTTATCCCTGCGCGGACTGCGGGACCTTCATCTGCCTGATTTGTACGTTCCGAGGCGTGACGCGTTGTAAGGCGTGCGAGGAGAAGGCCAAGGCCGCGAAGGCCTAGCCGCGTCGCCGCTTCATCTCCGCCAGCAGCTCTTCCCGCGGCGCGCCGAGCTCCTTGGCTAGTCTGTTCAACGCCGCGTCGGTTCCCGCCCAGTCGCGCGCCGCCGCGAGGGCATCCAAGGCCACATCTTCGATCGCGGCCGAGCGCTCCTCGAGGTCGCGCGTCCGCACCGCCACCTCTCGGGCGAGCCACTGCTCCAACTCGCGTCGGTCCACCTCGAGCTGGCGCTGGCGCAACGCCTGCTGCAACGACAACTCCAATTCCTCGAGATCGACGGGTTTTATCAGATAGTCGTATGCGCCGAGCTTCAGGCATTCAATCGCGGTGCGCGGCTCGTCGATCGCCGTGAGCATGAGCACGGCGAGATCGTGATCGTGCGCGAGCACCTTGGGCAGCAGCTCCACGCCGCTCGCGTCCGGCATCCGGATGTCGCACAGCATCGCCTGCGGGCGCTGTACGGCGAGCATCTCCAGCGCCTGGGCGGCATTGGCGGCGGCGTGCACGTGATAACCCAGACGGGAGAGAAAGCGCGTGAGGGCCTGCCGGATGCCTTCTTCGTCGTCTACGACGAGCACGGTCGTACGATCGGCGGGAACTTTTGGCGGAGTCATGGCCGTCAACGTTGTGGAAGTTATCTTGGCGCGTCAATGAGCACATTGCGCACGAACCTCGCCGCCGTCCCGGGCATCACGGTGGGCCACACGACCATCGAAGCGCACGGCACCGGTTGCACTGTCGTCCTGGCGCCGGAGGCGGGCATGCGGGCGGCCGTGTGCGTGCGCGGGCGTGCGACGGGGACGCGCGAGCTCGACGTGATGGATCCGGGGCATCTGGTCGAGCGCATCGACGCGATCCTGTTTACCGGCGGCTCGGCGCTCGGACTCGGCGCGGCCGACGGTGTGATGCGCTGGCTGCGAGAGCGCGGGCGCGGACTTCCGGTCGGTGATCAGGGCACGATTCCCATCGTGCCGTCTGCCGTGATCTTCGACCTCGGCAACGCCGGGAAGCCGGTCGGCTGGCCCAGTCCGGACGATGCATATCGCGCGTGCGAAGGGGCGACGGAGGATTACGCGGAGGGCCGCGTTGGCGTAGGCCGCGGCGCCACGTGCGGCAAAGCGGCGGGACTCGAGAAGATGATTCCGGCCGGCATCGGGTCCTGGGCCGCCCGGTTCGGCGATGTGATCGTCTCGGCGTTGGTGGTCGTCAATGCCGTGGGGGACATTCGGAACGGGCGGGGCGAGATCATCGCCGGCAAGGTGGACAGCCTGCGCTACCTCGCGGAAGGCGGCGCACCGCTCGGCGACCCCGCGCGGCTGAATCGCAACACGACGCTGGCCGTGATTGCGACGAACGCCGACCTCGACCGCGTGCAACTGCAGGCGCTCGCGCAAACCGGCAGCGACGCGCTGGCGCGCCGCATCACTCCGTACGGGACGTTGTTCGACGGTGATGTCGTCTTCACCGTCAGCACGGCGACCACAATGCCAAAGTCACCGCTGCAGGTCGATGCCATCGCGGCCCTCGTCGTGCCGGAGGCTGTGGAGCGTTCGGTGCGGCATGGATAAGATCGAGCGCGCCGTCGATGACATTCGCCGCAAATGGGTGCCCGACGGCCGCCTCGCTGTGTTCGAGGTGTCGCTGTTGCCCAAAGGCATCGCCGGTCTCACGTCGAGTCGCGACGCGCGTGACGCGCTGCGGCGCCTCGCGAATGATGCGGAGCTCGTCGACAAAGTCGAGCTCATTCCCGACCAAATCGCCGAGCCGGCAGCGATCGTTACTGCGGCACTCGCGCCGCTGCTCCCCGAGCCAAAGATTCAGGCCGCGCGAGTCAGCGAAGTGCTGCACGGAGAGACGCTCGACGTCCTCGAGCGACGCGAGGCGTGGCTGCGTGTCCGCGCGCCGGACGGCTACATCGGTTGGCTCCACAATGGTTATGTCGCGACAGGGCCAAGTGACTGGGCCGAAGACTGGCGGGAGCGCGCCACGGCCCGCTCGCTCAGCGCCGACATCGTGATCACCGACGGGCGCCGCCGGCTTCCGACCGGCTCGCGTGTCGCGCTGAAGCGCGGCGTCGTGGAACTGGCGGACGGGCAGCGTGGCGCCGTCACGTCCGGGCACGTGCGGCGTGAGCAGGAACTGCGTATCGAAGCCCGGCATCTCGCACTTCCAGAACTTGCGCAGAAGTGGTACAGCGGAGCGCCGTATCTGTGGGGTGGCCGAACTGAGTGGGGAATCGACTGCTCCGGGTTAACGCAGGCGGTGTTCGCGGCGCGCGGAATCGAGTTGCCGCGCGACAGCGATCAGCAATTCGGTCAAGGCAAAGAAGTCACCATCGCGCCTGATGGCGCAGGCTACGAAGCGGGCGATCTGCTGTTCTTTGCGGAACGCGGCCGCGTGTCGCATGTGGCGCTCTGGGCCGGCGCCGGTCGCATCGTGCACTCGGCGCTGTCGCGGGGCGGCGTGGGGGGCGACGATCTCCTGGGACCGGAGCCCAGGATGGTTCGGCTACGTGACAGCCTGGTTGGGGTGCGAAGGATCATGGCCCCTAGCCGATAGCCTTATTTTCTCTTCATGCGCCTCATCCTCTTCGACATCGACGGCACTCTGCTCTGGACCAGCGGCGCCGGCCGCCGTGCGATCCATCGCGCCTTGGTCGAAGAGATGGGCACCGCCGGTCCGATCGAGACTTATCGGTTCGACGGGAAGACCGATCCGCAAATCGTCCGCGAGCTGCTCGCGATGGCCGGTCATCCCGAATGTGAATCGGAAGATCGCATCACCGCCGTCTGCGAACGCTATGTCGCGCTCCTGACCGTCGAGTTGGCGAAGCCGACCCATACCACCAGCCTCTATCCGGGCATCAAGGAGCTACTCGCGGCGCTCGAGCCGTTCGAAGCAGAAGGCCGGGCGCTCGTTGGATTGCTCACCGGAAATGTCCAGCACGGTGCCGCCCTCAAGCTCCGCTCCGCCGGCTTGGATCCGGCGCGTTTTGCCGTCGGCGCCTTCGGGTCGGATTCGCACCGGCGCGCCGACTTGCCGGCGGTAGCCGCGCGGCGTGCGAGCGAGCACACGGGCCGCCGGTTCACCGGCGATGAGCTCGTGGTCGTGGGGGACACGCCGGACGACGTCGCCTGTGCGCGGCCTCTGGGGGCGCGCACGGTGGCGGTGGCCACTGGGTTCTACAAGCCGGACGCGTTGCGCGCCGCCGGCGCCACCCATGTCTTCGAGAATCTCGGCGACACCCAAGCAGTTCTGCATGCGCTGTTCTCGTGACGGTTGTCCGTGAAGAGCTGGAGCTCAAGGCGCGCGTCGACGATCCCGATACCGTGCGGCGCGCGCTACTCGCTGCCGGCGCCGAGCTCGTCTATCGCGGCGCGATGATGGACCGGCGCTTCGACCGCCGTGGCCGGCTGGAAGAGCGCGATCAGGTGGTGCGGCTCCGTGTCTATCATCCCGCCGACCACTCGCCCGAATGGGGTGTCCTGGGCTGGAAAGGACCGGCTAAGCAACAGGGGCAATACCGCCTGCGGGAAGAGTGGGAGTCGCATGTCGACGATCCCAAGGCCGTGCTGGTCATTCTGCGGCACATGGGCTACAAGGTCGCGGTCCGGATCGACCGGGCCATCGAGCAGTATCAGCTTCGCGAAGCGACGCTCCGGCTCGAGTGGTTCCCGTCGATGGATGTGTTGATGGAAGTCGAAGGGTCGCCCGAGGCGATCGAGCGGGCAATTCCCGCTACCGGCATGCCACGCGAAGCATTTCTGCCCGAGTCGCTGCCGTACTTCACGGCCGAGTACGAGAAGCGCACCGGCCGCGTGGCGCGAGTGAGCCGGCTCAAACGCCGCGAATGACTGCCATGAAGCTCCTGATGCCGCTGCGCGTTCCGGAGTTGGCGCCCTCCCTTGGACGCGTCATTGTGCCCCGGCGCTTGCTCGATCCGTGGGTCCCGCTCGACGACATTCGCGAGGAGCTGGCCACGCGCGCGCTCGAGCTCGGTGGCGAAGGGCGCGCCGCCGCGGCCCGCGAAGCAGACGGCCAGGTCGATCGCGCGCGCGTGCTCGAAGTGACGGGCCGGCGCGCCTGGACGGCCGCGTGGGATCACGCCGTGCGCCGCGCCGGGACGCGCGTGGCCGAGGCACTCGACGCCGAAATCACGCGCGCGGCGCAGGAAGTGCGCATGCCACGCCGCCGGCTCCGGCGGCACCTCCTCACGACCGCGGAGAAGCGCGCGATCGTGGCGCGGCTCGGTACCGGCGGCGGGACATTCGTCGCGGCGCTGGACGAGCTCGAGGCTGCGGCGGCGCGTGTCGCCGAAGCCTCGGTGTTGGAGAAGGAGGCGCACGCGGCCTGGCAGGAAGCACTGCGCACCGTCGCGCGCCGGCTCGAGGCCGCGTGGCTCGCGCTCGAAGCCGAAGTCGAGGAGGAACGCAATCGCTGGAATGCCGAGATCAGCGCGATCGACGCGTGGCGGCCTTCACTCTGGCCGATCTTCGTCTTCTGGCTGCCGTTCGCGGCTGTGCTCGTGTGGCTTGGCTTGATTCTGGGCGGTTACCTGCCGGCTCCCGCATGGCTCGCACGACAACTGGGCTTCTAGTCCTACTGCTCTGCGGCCTGAGCGGAACGGCGGGGGCCGCCGCGCAACTTCGCATCGTCGAAGTCCCCATCTCGGGCCGCGCCGGTCTGGATTCGCTCGAGCGGCTCGGCTTTGAAGTCGCCGACGTGCGGTTGATTGGTGGTGAGCAGCACGCGGTGGTCGTCGTCTCGCCCGAGACGGAGGCACTGCTCGGGCGGCGGGGATTCAAGACCGCGCCACTGAGCACGGCACGTGTGTCCGCAGGCGCTGCCGCGGACACGTTCCGGATGTATCACTCGTTCGACGATCCTGTGCGTGGGATTCGCGCCACACTCGCCGCGTGGGCCGCCTCGGACAGCGCGATTCACGTCGACTCGATCGGCGCGTCGTACGAGGGCCGGCCGATTCTGGCCGTGAAGATCGGACCGCCGGACGACTCGCCGACCCGGCCAAACGCGTTGTTCGTGGGGACGCACCACGCGCGCGAGTGGATTTCGACCGCGACCGCGATGAAGCTGATCCGCTGGCTCGCCGATTCGGGGTCGACGCTGACCGGCACACACGATGTCTGGGTCATTCCCGTCGAGAATCCCGACGGCTACCAGTACACGTTCACGACCGATCGCTACTGGCGAAAAACCCGGCGCCCGAACAGCAGTGGCAGTTACGGCGTCGACCCGAACCGCAACTATCCCGCGTTCTGGGGCGCCGATGAAGTCGGGTCCAGCAGTTACGAGTACGCCGAAACCTATCGCGGCTCGTCGCCGGGTTCGGAGCCGGAAACGCAAGCGATCATGGCATTCCACGCGGCCCACCCACCCGTGGTCTCGCTTTCCTATCACAGCTACGGTGGGTTGGTACTCCACCCGTGGGGATTTCGTGCTGGCGAATTGCCGCCCGATCTGCCCCGCTTCCAAGCGCTCGCGGGGACGGATGTCGCGCCCGCCGTCAGCGATAACGTGCCCGAATCGTCACTCGACCACTATCATCCGGGCCCGGGGTGGAATCTCTACACCACGAATGGCGAGTACACGGATTGGGTGTACCGCACTTACGGCACGATCACCTTCACCACGGAGCTGACGAGCGGCTGCTGCATCAACGGCGTTTACTACGGTTTTGAGTTTCCCGATGACAGCGCGCTGGTCGAACGCGTATTCCGCGACAACCTGCCATTCGCGCGTGCGCTCATCGAGGCTTCCGGGGATCTGGGACTCGCGCCCGGCGTAACGGGCGCCCGCCCCGCGGCACCCGAGTTCATGTCGCTCTGGCCTGAGTCCTGGCTCAATCTCGAGACGTCCGCACCGCGTCCCATGCTCACGTTGCGGACGAACACCGGCACGTTGCTCACGCGCAGCTCGCAGACCGACTCCCTGCGGCGCGGCGCACTCCGCACTGTCTGGCGAACGGATCTGCGCGCCGATGCGGTGCGCGCGCTGCGGGCGGATGGGATGCCGATCACCGCGGAGCTCCTGTCCCTAGGCGGGGCCGAGCCGCTCGACGACGGATGGCAAGGGCGGTGGTCGCACGACACCGTCCGCGTCGGCGGCAAGTATTCGTGGTCGATCTCCGGCACCGATACGCTGACCTCGCCGGTCGTGGATCTCCACGGTCGCACCGCAGTCTGGCTGCACCTGTGGACACGCCACTACGGTTCGACATTCACGCCGGCTCAGCGGGGCGTCATTCAATTTTCGGCCGACTCGGGCGCCACGTGGGATGATGTCGCCCTGATCATCGGCGATGGCCCGAACTGGTATCCGATGCGCGTCGATCTTCCGGGAGCAGCGGGCGCGCGCGGGGCGCGCGTCCGCTTCATCGCGCAACAGTTTACGTGGTGGATCGATGCCGTCGGTTTTGCCACGGACGCCAGCACCGCATTCCTGCAGCTCGCCGCGGCAACCGGCGCTGAAGTGTCCGAAAACCCTGTCCGCAGCGATCAGGTGGTGATTTCCTGGCCCACGCCGACCGGCACCGGTGACGCGCGCGTGGCGGTGTACGGATTTACCGGTGAGCGGCTGTTCGAGACCACCGTCGCGGCGCCCACGAACGAATATGTTTGGGACCTCACGACGGGCGGAGGAACACATCGCGTGGTGAACGGCGCGTATATCATCGTCGTCGATGTAGACGGGCAGCGCTATCGGCGCCGCTTGTTCGTGGCGCGGCCGAATCCATGAGTGCGGTCGGCGTCGGTGTCGATCTCGTCGAAGTCGCGCGCGCGCGTGGGATGCTTGCCGATAAGGGCGCGCACGTCTTCGACCGCCTGCTCACGGCCGCGGAGGCCGAGTACTGTCGCTCGCGCCCCGATCCCGCCGAGCACGTCGCCGTCCGGCTCGCTGCGAAGGAGGCGGTTTACAAGGCGCTGCAGGGAAGCGATGAAGCCCGCGGAATTGGGTGGCGCGACATCGAGGTCACGCGGGCACCGGACGGCCGTCCCGACGTCGCGCTGAGCGGGCTGGCCGCTAAACGCGCCAGAGAGTTACGGGTGAAGCGAGTGCTGTTGTCTCTCTCGCATACGCACGAGGCCGCCATTGCAATCGCAGTTCTATCAACAGATTGAAATTCCGACAAGATTACTCTAGTATTTGCGCCGTGGGGTCGCTCAGAATCTTCCTGGTAGTTGCCGCCTGCCTCGCACAGACACTCGCGGGGCAGGCGACTGACTCTCTGGCCCTGTCTCGAAGGGTCGTCGCCACCGCATCGCTTGCCGCCAAGGAGTATGCGCTGGGTGTCGCGCCCGAGGGTGGCCGGATCATCCAGCCGGAAGAAGTCGAAGAGGCCAAGCTCTTCATCCAGCAGGCGCATTTCGACGTCGCAGGCTTGCCGCGGGCCGCTCGCGCCAATACAAAACGCGTCCTCGCCCAGATCGCTCAGATGTTGGACTCGCTCGCGCCACCCGATGCCGTCAGCCGCGTAACGGACAGTCTCGTCGCCCACATTACCGCCGCCGCCGGTGGGCCCAAGGTCGTCGAGCCCTTGCCGGCCAATCCTCCATCGCTCGCGCGCGGTGCCGACGTATTCCGCGAGAGCTGCGTCCCCTGTCACGGGGCCGGCGGCCGCGGCGACGGGCCCAAAGCCAAGTCGCTCGAGGGACCGCCGCCCGCGAATCTCGCGGACCACAACGTCATGGGCGACAAGTCGCTGCTCGACATCTTCCGTCGGATCTCGGTCGGCACGCCCGGCACCGCGATGCCGGAGTTCGGCGAGGACCTGTCGGTGGAGGATCGCTGGGCCGTGGCGTCGTATGTTGCCGCGCTGCAGTACGGAGGGTCGGCGACGGCAGCCATCTTCGCGGCCGTGCGTCATCAGATCGACTCGGCCCTGACGAAGCGCTCCGACAAGATCGCCGTCGATGCGTACATGACGTTCGAGCAAGTGGAGACCTCGATTCGGGCCAAGAATCCCGGTCTCGCGAGCGAGCTGGAAGGCAATTTCGCGTGGCTCCGGATGCGCGCTGTGAAGGCCGACGACGCGGAGCGCCACACGATTCGCGAACGCCTGCTCGCCGGCCTCGAGCGCGGCGAGCGTGTCGTAGCGGACCGGCCGTCGGGAATGAGTCTGTTCGTCTCTTCTTTCTTCTTGATGGTGCGCGAGGGCTTTGAGGCGATTCTCATCGTCGCGGCGCTCATGACCTTCCTCGCCAAGGCCGGCGCGGCCGAGCGGCGGCGCGACGTGGCCCGTGGCGCGTGGCTCGCGGTTGCCGCGAGTCTGCTTACGTGGGTGCTCGTCGAGATGCTGCTTGAGGTGACGCCCGGTGGGCGTGAGGCGATCGAAGGCGCCACGATGCTGCTGGCGGCCGCGGTGCTGTTCTACGTGAGCTACTGGCTGCTCTCCAAAATCGAAGCCGCCAAGTGGACAGCATTCGTGCGCGGCAAGATGCAGAGCGCCCTGTCGTCCGGTTCCGGGATTGCGCTGAGTGCGGTGGCATTCCTTGCGGTCTACCGGGAAGGTTTCGAAACGATCCTCTTCTACAAAGCGCTGTTCAGCTCCGCAGGGGCGAGCGGGGTGCCGGTCGTCGCCGGGATTGCCGTGGGCGCGGTCGGCCTCGTCGCTATCTACCTGCTCGTCAACCAGCTCGGCGTGCGCGTGGCGATGAAACCGTTCTTCGCCGTCACGGGGATCATGCTGTACTACCTGGCATTCGTGTTTGCGGGGAAGGGAATCGCGGAGCTGCAAGGGGTGGGATTGGTGCCGCTCACCGTCATCGACGGAGCCCCGCGCATCCCCGTGTTGGGGATTTATCCCACGCTGGAGTCCTTGCTCGTGCAGGGCGTGCTGCTGCTGCTCGCGCTGGTCGCCCTCGTCTGGGCGCTCAGACCGAAGGAGCCGAGCGCTCCTTCCGTCGTAGCGAGTCGGGGAACGGTGGAGCAACCGCGTTAGCCGGCGTGCGCCATTGGTAGATCAGGAAACCGCCCACGATCATGATCAGCACACTCGTCGCCTGCGCGAGAGAAAACGGCGCCAGCCACGATAGCCTGTCGTCCTTGGCGCGCACGATTTCCACGAGGAAGCGCTCCGCGCCGGCCAGTACCATGTACCAGGCCCACAGCCAGCCGATGGCGTGGCCGTGATCGCGACGGCGCCACAGCCACCAGAACACGAAGAGCATCAGGCCGGTCTCGTAAATTTGAGTCGGATGGACCGCGACCACTTGCATCGGATCGGTCAGCGGCGGGAAGTGGACGCCCATCTGCTGCAGATTTGAGACTGTGGTAGGCGGCAGACCGTCGGGGAATTTCATGCCCCACGGCAGGCTCGTCGGGATGCCGTAGTCGTCGTTGACGAGGAAGCAGCCAACGCGCCCGAGCGCGTAGCCCAGCGCGAGCGGCGCAGCGCAGATCTCCGCGGTGAACCGTGCCGGCACTCTGCGGCGCCAGCCGTTGAGCAGAATCGCCCCGACCGCTCCCAGGAACCCGCCGTACCAGACAAAGCCGCCGCGCCTGAACAGCATGTCGATGTCGTGCGTCAGGAACACGTACCACACCTTGGCCCCGACGAGTCCGCCGATCACGCCGGCGATGATGATGTCGGCGGCATACTCTTCATCGAGCGCGCGCCTGCGCAGATCGAGCTGGATCGCCCACCCCGCCATCAGGAAGGCTACCATCATCATCAGCCCGTATCCGGTGAGCTCGAGGGGGCCGAGGTGGATCGCGAACGGGTAGACCGTCATTGAGAGGCCGTGCGTCGTGCGTCGTGCGTCGTCTCGGTCATCTCGAGTCCAGGTAAGGGCAAGTCGGCGCGGGCATCGAGAGTCCAGTCACTCCGTTCGCCGAGCTGCAGGTGATACCATCCCGCGCGCGCGATCATCGCCGCATTATCTGCATTGAGGCGCGGGCTCGCGACAGCCACACGCGCCCGCCCGCTCAGTCGCTGAGCCGCCGCGGCGCTGAGTGCTTTGCTACAGGCGACTCCGCCACCCAGCACCGCCGTCTTGTACCCCGTCGCGCGCACCGCACGATCGAGCTTCGTGACCAGTACGTCCAGCACCGCATCCTGAAACGCTCTGGCCAGATGCGGCCGGTCGCGCTCGAGATCGTCCGACGCGCGCACCGCGTGCAGCACCGCGGTCTTGAGGCCCGAGAAAGAAAACTCGTAGCCTTCCGCAATCATCGGGCGGGGAAAGTTGAATCGCGTCGGATCGCCGTCACGGGCTATTCGCTCGATGACGGGACCTCCTGGATAGCCGAGGCCGAGCAGCGTGGCGACTTTGTCGAACGCTTCGCCGGCCGCGTCGTCGCGCGTTTCGCCGAGCAGGCGGTAGCGGCCCCACGCGGGCACGTCGAGCAGCAGTGTATGCCCGCCCGAGACGAGCAAGGCGACGAACGGCGGTGTGAGATCCCGGTCTTCGAGGGCCGGGGCAAACAGGTGGCCTTCCATGTGGTGCACGCCGATGAGATCCCGCTTGCCCGCGAATGCGAACGATTTGGCATAGACGACGCCGACGAGCAACGCGCCCGCGAGACCGGGTCCAGCGGTGACTGCCACCGCATCGATAGCGGAGGGCGCGAGGCCGGCTTCGTCGAGCGCGCGATCCACGACGGCCGGCAAGGCGGCCAGATGGGCGCGGCTCGCGAGCTCGGGGACGACGCCGCCAAAGACCTTGTGGATATCCTGGGACAGAATGACGAGGCTGGCGAGCTCACCGCCGACCAGCACCGCGGCGGAGGTCTCGTCGCACGACGTCTCGATGCCGAGGACGGCGTCAGCCACGTCGCTGCGCCGGCGCAGGCCCGGTGCGACGCCGCAGCGTGACCGAGTCGGGAATGGCGCGCGCCGTCACGCCGTGCGGCGCGATCACCGTGAGGCGCGCGACACTGCTGCCGCCGGCCGCCGGCGGGCCGGAGGTGAGGTGTGCGACGACGCGCAGCGAGTCGCGCGTCAGCGCCGCGACGCGCTCTTCAGGCCCCCGCACGGCGACGGACACCCGCGCGGGCGTGACGATGTAACTCGTAATCGCGCCCGCCCCTGTCTCCACCGGAATCCCTCCGAACGACCGCTCGGCGATGCGGCCCATCTCGCCGGTCACGGTCACCTGCTTCGGCGCTAGCCGCACGATGCCCAGCGGCATGGTGTCGATCGGTACCTGACGCGTGAACTCCCCGCTGACGTTCGTAATCTCCATCGGTACGGTGGTCACCGAGTCGATCGCGGAAAGACTCTGCTCCGGGCCCACGAGGCGGGCAGTCGTCGGCGTCATCGAGAGACCACCGTGCAAGACCTGCTCGGAGTCCGGCGTCACCGTGACGAGCGATACGATGCGCACCTCTTTGCGCGCGACGCTGTCGAGCGCGATGGTGATCTCGCTCGGCCGCACTTCCATGACGCGAACGTCCGCCCCCTTGGGAAGCGCCAGCTCGACCTCGCTGGGATCGAGATGAATCGAATAGGTCGAGGCCGTGAGCGTATCGGGCACGCGCCGGGTGATGTCGCCCGCGAGCGAGCGCAGCTTGAGGATCTGGCTGCCCTTGCCGGAGATCTGCACGCGCACTTTGGGCAGTTTTTGCACGAGCGCGCGTCCGCGTGGCAATTGCACGTTGAGCGTCACGTCGAAGCTGGTCGTGACGGGCTGCTGCAGCTGAACGGCGACGTACAGCATCAGTGCCAGGGAGAGCGCCGCGCCCTTGATCGGCCAGTTCTTCGTGAGCCATTGCATTGCTAATGCTCGCTCAACAGTCGGCGAATCAACATTTCGTTACTCGGATCCTCCCAGTCGGCAGCGCCGATCACGCGCTTCACGATGACGCCGCCGCGATCGACGAGATAGCTCTCCGGCACACCAAAAATGTCGTAGGAATTGCGGATCCTGCCGGTGGGATCCTGCAGAATGTCGAACGTCAGACCGAGATTGTTCGCGAACGCCAGCACCTGCTCTGGGCCTTCCTGCTCGTGCTCGAAGAAGGCATCTCCGTCGACGCTGACGGCGGCAATGCGAAAATCTGTGCCGGCCAGCTTCCGGTGCAATTTCTCCATTGACGGCATCTCGGCGCGGCAGGGCGGGCACCACGTCGCCCAAATGTTCACCAGAACGACTTTGCCGCGATAGTCGTCCAACGAAGACGGCTTCTTGGTCCGCAGATTGGTGGCCTGGAACGCCGGTGCGCTGGATCCAATTTCTACCGGATTCAGCTGCGGCCGCAGCTTGATCGTCAGCGCCACACCGAACACGGCCGTCGTCACGAGGCCCGAAATCAGCGTCCACTGCTGGCGGTTCGTCATACGGTCACCATACAGCGACGGCGGAGTTCCTGCAGCTCACGGCCGGGATCGGCGCTCGCGAAGATCGCGTTGCCGGCCACGAACGTGTCGGCGCCTGCGTGATGCGCTGCAGCGATCGTCTGCTTGGAAATGCCGCCATCGACCTCCAAAAAACAGCGTGCGCGGTGCGTGGTGAGCAGTGCGCGGGAACGCTGAATCTTCTCGTTTGATCCCGGCAAGTAGTTCTGTCCTCCGTATCCCGGATTCACCGTCATAATCAGCAACAAATCGAGATCGCGCACCACCTCTTCCGCATGCACGAGTGGCGTCGCCGGATTCAGCGCGAGACCCGCCATCATGCCCTGTTTCTTGACGGAATCGAGCTGACGCTGCACGTGAATCGTGGCTTCGGGATGGAACGTGAACACCGATGCACCGGCGGCGGCGAACGATTCGATGTAGTGCTCGGGCTCGACGACCATCAAATGCACGTCGATCGGCTTATCCGTGAGCTTGCGGAGCGTTTCGATCATGTTGGCACCGAACGTGATACTCGGGACGAAACGCCCGTCCATCACATCCACGTGCAGCCAGTCGGCGCCGGCCTCGAGAACCCGGGTGACCTGGTCCTTCAGTTGCGCGAGGTCGGCGGACAACACACTCGGTGCGATTCGAATACCGTTCGTCATTGCGGGCTCCGTGCCACGACGATGTCCACCACCGTGCCCGGGGCAGCGAGCGTGCCGGCGGCCGGACTTTGCGCGACGACCGTTCCCGGCGAGGCGTCCGCCGTGCGGCGCCGAGTCACGGTGCCGAGCTGCAGGCCTTCGGTCTCGAGTCGGGTGCGCGCGTCGGCAGAGGCCATGCCGAGCAGATCGGGAATCGGAATCGTCGGCGCGCCGCGGCTGACGACGACGGTCAGGCCGGCACCTGGTGCCAACGGGGTGCCCGAGGGCGGCCGGGTCATCATCGCAAGACCGGGTGCGGCGGCGGCGGCTTGCACGGACTCCACCTGACTCACGACCAGTCCCGCCGCGGCGACCAGTGACTGTGCGAGATCGCCATCGAGATTGGACACGTCAGGCACCGGAATCTTGGGCGGCCCCGCGCTCGAGATGAGCGTGATCTTGGTTCCTTCGGGTGCGATCACGTCGGGCGGCGGATCCTGCCAGACCACGACGCCGGCCGGCGCGGTCGCGTGCGGCTCCGCGCCCCCGTCGCTCACTTGCAGCTTTGCTTTCTGAATTTCGGCCTGCGCTTCTGCGACCGTGAGGCCAAGGACGCGCGGCACCGCATGGTGGCCGGGAAGAATCGGCACGCGGAAAAGAATGAGATACGCCGTGAGATATCCCGCGAGCACCATGCCGGCGCCCATGCCGAGCCATTTCCAGAGGTGCGCATCGAACTTGATTTCCTGAATCGGACCAAAGTGGCGCCGAACTCGCATCAGCCGTTGGTCCGGACAAGCCGCGCCGCGTACGCACCGTCGATGCAGTGACGCTGCGGCAGCGACAGGAAATCGCCGGCGGCGGTCAACAGCTCCGCGGGTACGGCATCGCGCACCGGCGCGCGTGAAAACTCACCATGTGATTTCAGGAATCTCTCCACAACCTGTTCATTCTCCTCCGGCTCGAGCGAGCACGTCGCGTAGATGAGCAGTCCGCCCGGACGCACGAGGCCTGCGGCGGCCGCGAGCAGCCGTTCCTGCCGTTCCGCCATGCGCGCAAAGACCGCGGGATGCAATCGCCCGCGTGCGTCGGGATGGCGCCGTATCGTACCGGTCGCACTACACGGTGCATCGACGAGCACTGCGTCGGCGCTTCCCGGCCGGAGCGGCGCCGCCTCAAGATTGGCGGCAACGCACCGAATCGCCACTCCCGCGCGGCGGGTCGTATCGGCAAGACGACCCATGCGCTCGTGCCGGGCGTCACCCGCCAGAACCCTCGCGCCCCGGGCTTCGAGGGCGACGGCTTTGCCGCCTGGCGCTGCGCAGGCGTCGTAGACCATTTCTCCGGCCGGGACAGCTGCGTAGGCGGCCACAAGCGCATGGGCGGGGTCTTGGACGATGAATCCGCCTTCCGCGTAGCCTGGAAGGTCTCGGGCTATCGGGGACCGGCCATCGGCTATCGGGTGAAGGCGAATGCCCGCGTCAAACGGAGCGACCTCGGACCTGAGACCTGCTTCGTGGAGTCGATCAAGCAGCGTGTCCTGATTCCACCGCGCGGGCTGGATGAACAACTCAGGCTTCCTGTCATTCCATTCTATTAGCCGGTTGGCCTCTTCCGCACCGAACCGTGATTTCCACCGGGCAATTAGCCAGTCCGGATGCGATTGGGTATTACCCGGTAGCCGATAGCCGGCAGCCGATAGCTTCCGCAACGATTGATTGACGTACCCCGTCACTCCCTCGCCCACCGTCTCTCTCGCCAAGTCAACCGACGTCGAGACCGCAGCATGACTCGGCACCCGCGTCAACCAGCGCAGCTGATAGGCGCCGAGGCGAAGAACGTCGTGCAAACGGGGATCGGCGCGATCGAGATCGAGGACTGTATCCAGCTCGCGTTGGCGGCGTAACACACCGGCCGAGAGCTCGTAGGCCAGGCGGCGGTCGCGCTCGGGCAGACCCTGGAGGTGCCGGTCGCGCGCATCGGCCAGCGGTTTGCCTGAACGGACTTCGCGGAGAATCTCGAGTGCGGCGCGACGTGCGTCCCTAATCCAGCATCCCCTTCGTCGGCGAGGACGGCATCGCGACTTCGCGGCGCGGCATGCGGCCCGCGAGAAATGCGGCACGGCCCGCGATCGTCGCCATCCGCATCGCGTGCGCCATCGCTACCGGGTCCTGCGCTGCGGCGATGGCGGTGTTCATCAGAATCCCGTCCACGCCTTGCTCCATCGTGACACAAGCATCGGATGCCGTGCCGACGCCCGCATCCACGATCACCGGCACGTGGAGCCGGCGCTTGATCGTGCGGACGCTGAACGGATTGAGGAGGCCGAGCCCCGAGCCGATCGGCGACGCGAGCGGCATCACAGCCGCGCAGCCCGCGTCCTCGAGCCGCAGCGCAGTCACCAGGTCTTCGTTGGTGTAGGCGAGCACCTTGAAGCCTTCCTGCACCAGCACCTTCGCTGCCTCGAGCAATCCGGCGACATCGGGCAGCAGCGTCTCTTCGTCGCCGATCACCTCGAGCTTCACGAAGTCATTGAATCCCGCCTCACGCGCGAGACGGGCATAGCGAATGGCGTCGGCAGCGGTGTAGCAGCCGGCGGTATTGGCGAGCAGGAAAATCTTTTTGGGGTCGAGGAAGTGCAGGACGCTCGATTCCTTCGACCGGTCGAGATTCACGCGCCGCACCGCGACGGTGACCACCTCGGCGCCGGACGCCTCGATCGCCCGCACCATCGTGTCCATGTCGGGATACTTGCCGGTGCCGACCATCAGCCGCGACGTGAATGTGTGCCCGCCGATCGTCAGCGGCTCGTCGTGGATCGCTTCAACTGCGGTTGTCATCCGCCCCCCACAAAGTGCACGAGCTCGATGGCATCGCCCTCGGTAACCGTCACGTCGGCCAGGCCCACCCGCCGCACGATCTTGCGATTGTGCTCTACGACCACGGCCCGCGGATCGAGCTCCAACTCGGCGAGCACATCCAGCAAGGTGCCGCCTCTGATCTGCTTCTGTTCTCCGTTGATTACGACATCCATTCTCGCATCCTCCCTGCTGCCGCCCGCGGCTCGGCATCATCCCACAACGCGCGAATCGCCGCGATCCCATAGGCGCCGCAGTCGCGCACCTCGCGCACCCGATCGGCCGTGATGCCGCCGATCGCAATGACCGGTAGCTCACCCGCGGCGGCGACAATCTGCTTGAGGCCTTCGAGCCCCAGCGGCGCTCGCCCCGGGTGTGACGCCGTAGCGAACACCGGCCCTACAACAAGATAGTCGGCTCCCTCGGCTCTTGCGGCTTCGGTTTCCGCCAGGGAATGCACCGACTTGCCGATCCACCACAGCGGGTTGAGGGCACGCGCCGAGCTCACCGGTAGACTGCCGTGACCGAGTTGGACACCGGCCGCCGGGACAGCGAGGGCCACGTCGAGCCGGTCGTTGACGAACAACGGCGACGGAAGGACGGAAAGACGGAATGCCAGGTCGTAGTGCTCGAGTCCCGTCAGCTCGCGCCCACGCGCGTGAAACGCGAGATCGCCGCCGCCACCGTCGGCAAGCGCGCCGGCGACCGAAGAGAGATCGGGCCGTCGCGCGATGCGTTCGTCCGTGATCGCATGCAGCCGCGGCAGCGGAGGCCTCACGTGAGCTTTGTGCCCACCTTGATGTGCGCGCCCCGCAACCAGTCCGCGACAAGCATGCGCTCTTTGCCCGCGGGTTGGACTTCAGTGATCTCGACGCTGCCGCCGGCGAGATCCTTGAACGGCCCGGTGGCGATCACCAGCGACGTGTCCGATGAGATGATCTGGCCAGGCGCGGCCGTACCGGCGAACGGCGTCTCCATCACCCTCGGGTTGAACAGTTTGATCTCTTTGCCGTTCAGCTCGGTCCATGCACCCGGCCTGGGATCGAGACCACGAATCAGCCCGCTCACCGCGCGAGCATCCTTGGTCCAGTCGATGCGCGCCGTCTCGCGCGTGAGCTTGGGCGCGTACGTCGCACGCTCGTTGTTCTGCGGCACCGGCTGCGGCGGCGGATCGCTCGACTCGAGCATGGCGAGCGTTTCGATGAGCGCCTGCGCGCCCATTTCGGCCAGATGTGCCGACAGCTCGCCCGCGGTCACGTCCGGTTCGATGCGGTGCGGGAGCTGATGCAAGATCGGACCGGAATCCATGCCGCTGTCGAGCTGCATGATCGTCACGCCCGTTGTCTCGTACCCGCGGATGATCGCCCATTCGACCGGCGCGGCGCCGCGCAGCTCCGGCAGCAGCGACGGATGCACATTGATCATTCCACGAGGAGGAAGCTCGAGCAGCGCGGGCCTGAGGATGTGTCCGTACGCGACGACGACACCGGCATCGGGGCGCAGATCGCGTAACGTCTGGAGAAAACTGCTCTCCGTCGGTTTGGTGGGTTGCAACACCAGCAGCTCTTCGGCTTCGGCCGCGACTTTGACCGGCGGCGGAATCAGTTTCGAGCGCGAGCGACCGTGTGCGGCATCTGGCTGCGTGACGACTGCGACGACGTCGAATCCCTCACCGACGAGCGCGCGCAGCGACGGCACCGCGAATTCCGGAGTCCCGAAGAACGCCACGCGCATTACAGCTCTCCCGCCGGCTCCGGCGTAACCTCCTTCACGTACCCCGTCTTTCCCTTGCGCGACTTCTTCCATTTGGCGAGGAGCAGGCTGCGCTTCACCGCGCTCAAGTGATCGAGAAACAGGATGCCGTCCAGATGATCGATCTCGTGCTGGATCGCGCGCGCCTTGTAGCCGTGCGCCTCGACCCGAAACTTCTTGCCGTCCCGGTCCAGCGCCTCCAGCACGATATGCGCAGGCCGCTCGACATCGCCGAAGATGTCGGGAATGGACAGACAGCCTTCCTCCGCGGTTTCGAGCTCATCGCCGCGGTCCAGGATCACTGGATTGATGAGCGCGAGTGGCGGTGGATCCTCGTCCCCGATGTCCACGACGGCCACGCGCTGCGCGACGCCGATCTGATTGGCAGCGAGACCCACGCCCTTGGCGGCACGCATCGTCTCGAACAGGTCATCCACGAGCTGGCGGACGGCGTCGTCCACTCGCGCGACGGGCGGTGATTGCTGCCGCAGCACGGGGGAGCCGAGCACGTGGAGCGTCCGGACCGTCACGACGACTTCGCCTCGACGGCCGGCGCGGCGGTGCGATTGGTGATGCTGGCGACGCCGCTCCGCAGGATCACGAATTTGGCCTCACCGCTGCGAATCGTGACCTCGTCTTCCTTGATATGCACGACTTCGCCCACGATGCCGCTCGACGTGACGACCTTGTCGCCGCGCTGCAGTGACGCGAGCAGCTGCTTGTGCTCGGCCTGCTGGCGGCGTTGCGGGCGAATGAGCAGAAAGTAGAAGATCGCAATGAACAGGCCGATCTGGATGATGAACGCAGTCAACCCCGGGCCGCCCTGGCCCGAGGGAGCGAACAGCAAGAACAGCGATCCTGTGGTCATGCGACTCCTGTGTGTTGATAGCGGCGGCGCCAATCCTCCGCCCAGTTCGCGAATGCGTCGCCGCCCCGCTGAATGGCGCCGCGCATCTCCGCCGCGAGGCGGATCAAGTACCGCACGTTGTGCAGCGACAACAGCCTGAGTCCAAGCAGCTCCCCCGCGACGAATAGGTGCCGGAGGTAGCCGCGCGAATACGTCGTGCAGGTCTCGCAGTCGCAGCTCTCGTCGAGCGGCCCGCCGTCCGTGCGAAACGCCGCGTTCCGAATGTTGAGCGTTCCGTCCGGCGTGTACGCCGAGCCGTTGCGGCCGCCACGCGTGGGCGCGACACAGTCGAACAGATCGATGCCGCGCTCCACAGCCGCCACCAGATCCTCCGGAAACCCTACGCCCATAAGATAACGGGGCAACGTAGCTGGCAGCCGTGACTCGAGCACGTCGAGCGTTGCGTACATCTTGTCTTTCGTCTCCCCAACGGACAGTCCGCCTATCGCTATCCCCGTCCACGGGCCTAGTTCCTGGATGCGGTCGAGCGATTCGGCTCTCAGGGCGGCGAGCGTTCCGCCCTGAATTATCGGCCAGAGGGTCTGTTCGGCGGTCTTTAGCTCCTCGTGGCGCTTCTTGCATCGCGCGAGCCAGCGGACCGTGCGATCGAGCGCATCGCGTGCGGTGGCTTCGTCTGCTCCGCCGGGAATCACGTGATCGAACGCCATCGCGATATCGGCGCCAAGCGTCGCCTGGATTTCGACGGCCTTTTCCGGGGTGAGCTTGCGTCGCCCGCCGTCCACGTGGCTCTGAAACTCGACCCCGTCTTCGTCGACTTTGCGGAAGCCTTCGAGCGAGAAGACCTGAAAGCCGCCGGAGTCGGTGAGCAGCGGCCGCTCCCACGCCATGAACTTGTGCAAGCCGCCGAGCTGCGCGATGACGTCTTCGCCGGGGCGGACGTGGAGGTGATAGGTGTTCGCGAGGACGATCTGCGCGCCCACGCTCTTCAAATCGTGCGGCGAGAGCGTACGCACCGTCGCCTGCGTGCCGACGGGCATGAACACGGGCGTCTCCACGGTGCCGTGCGGCAGCGTCAGCGTGCCGGAACGCGCGGCACCAGATTGGCCGTCGATCCAGAAGTTAAACATCGTCAGACGATGAGCATCGCATCGCCATAACTATAGAACCGATAGCCCGCTTTCACCGCCTCGCGATACGCATTCATGACCCGGTCATAGCCGCCAAACGCACAGACCAGCATGAGCAGTGTCGAGCGCGGCAGATGAAAGTTCGTAATCAGATGGTTGACGACTTTGAACTGATACGGCGGCCGGATGAACAGGCTCGTTTCCCCCGCGCCTGCGGCGACTTCGCCGCCGAGCGTGGCGGCCGATTCCAGGGCGCGTGCGACGGTTGTCCCCACCGCCCAGATCCTGCCACGGTTGTGATTGATCCCGCTCGCGGCGCCCGGAGCAATCTCGTATGCCTCGGGATGCATCGTGTGCTGGTCGAGCGCGTCCGTTTCGACGGGCTTGAACGTTCCCGGCCCCACATGCAGATCGATCGCGGTGACGAACGTGCGCTGCTCGTGCAGGCGCGCGAGCAACTCCGTCGTGAAATGTAGCCCCGCGGTCGGCGCCGCGACGCTACCATCATGCGTCGCGTACACCGTCTGGTAACGCTCTCGATCCTCAGCGGCGGGTAAGCGGCGGATATACGGCGGCAGCGGCACCTCGCCGTACTTCGCGAGTGTGGCGCGCGCATCGAGTGAGCCGACAAAGCGCACTCGCCTGAGCCCGCCGCCGAGCACTTCGAGGATCTCAACGCTCGAGTCATCGCCAAAGGTCACACGTCGGCCGGGCTTGAGCTTGCCACCGGGATGTCCCATGGCGAGCCACGTGCCATCGGGCTGCTCGCGCACGAGCAACACTTCCGCAGGAGTGCCGGAATCGCGTTTGCCGTGAAGCCGTGCCGGAATCACGCGCGAGGTGTTAATGACGAGGACATCGCCCGGCGGGATCAGCTCAGGGAGATCGTGGAAGTGGAGATGGCGGATCGTGCCGCTCGCGCGATCGAGTACGAGCAAACGGCTCGCCGCCCTCTCGGGGAGCGGGTGCTGAGCGATTTGGTCGCTGGGAAGGTCGTAGTCGAAATCTGAGAGTCGGTGCACTAACCGTCGAAGATACTTGCCTGCTCCGCCGATTTGGGAGGAACGAATCCGAAGTGCCGGTACGCAGCCGGGGTGGCGACGCGTCCGCGCGGGGTGCGCGCGAGAAATCCCTGCTGCATCAAGAACGGCTCGTACACCTCTTCCAGCGTGCCCGGATCTTCGCCGACGGCGGCGGCCACGGTCTGCACTCCGACCGGCCCGCCGTCGAACATCTCGATGATCGCCTTCAGAATGCGCGCGTCCATGTCGTCGAGCCCGAACTCGTCGACATCGAGCCGCTTCAATGCCTCGACCGCCACGGCGGCCGTGATCTTGCCGCCCGCGCGTACCTGCGCGTAATCGCGGACGCGCTTGAGCAGCCGGTTCGCGACGCGCGGCGTACCGCGACTGCGGCGCGCAATTTCCGCGACGCCGGCCGCGTCCGCGGCAACGCCGAGAATGCCGGCCGAGCGTGTGATGATCTGCACGAGATCGTCGGGAGGATAGTAGTGCAGCCGCTCGACCAGGCCGAAGCGCGCGCGCAGCGGCGGTGTGAGCAACCCAAACCGCGTCGTCGCGCCGATCAAGGTGAAGCGCTCGAGTTGCATCGGCAGCGTCTGCGCGTGCGGCCCATCGGCGATTCGCACGTCCACGCGATACTCTTCCATGGCCGGATAGAGGAACTCCTCGAGCGCGGGCCGCAGGCGGTGCACTTCATCTATAAAGAGGATGTCGCCCTGCTTGAGGCCGGTGAGCATACCGACGAGATCGCCTGGGCGCTCCAGCACCGGCCCGGATGTCGTCCGGATGTTCACGTCCAGCTCCCTGGCCATGAGCAACGCGAGCGTGGTCTTGCCGAGGCCGGGCGGTCCAAAGAAAAGTGTGTGGTCGAGCGGCTCCTTGCGTTGTTTGGCCGCGTCGATGGCGATCTGGAGCGACTCTTTCACTTTGGCCTGGCCGACGAACTCGTCGAGGCGCGAGGGCCGCAACGCAGCGTCGGTGAGGCGCTCGCTCTCGAGCGCCTCGGGTGTCGTTATTTCCGCGCGAGCCACGAGTCCGACCCGCGTCCTTTCGGCAGTGCGCGCCAGCGCACCGGCCGCGGCTCCGCCTCGATGATGTGCGTCGTATGGCACTGAAGGCAGGT
The DNA here is from genome assembly GCA_036558345.1 of Gemmatimonadales bacterium. Classification (GTDB taxonomy): domain Bacteria; phylum Gemmatimonadota; class Gemmatimonadetes; order Gemmatimonadales; family GWC2-71-9; genus 20CM-2-65-7. The sequence continues at coordinate 58,125 of DATBFV010000157.1, forward strand.
GTCCTCAGCGCTCCTCGCGCCTGCGGGGACGAGCCGGCGATTGGTCGATCCGCAGCGCGCGCAGATCCATTCGGCGGTGATCTGACCGGCCGACATGTCGGGCGATGGTTGGGTCATCGGGTTGTGAGAATCTGGAGTGCGCGGCGCACGAGCGTCTCCGTTTCCGTCTCGGTGCCGTTGCCCGCGAGGGCCTGGCGAATGGCGCGATCGGCCTCGGGCATGCCATAGCCCAGTCGCTCGAGTGCTTTCAACGCGGCTTCGGCGCCGGCCGGCACTGCTGTAGCGGGCGCCTCGGTGAAGTCCTCCACCTTTTCGCCCAGCTCGAGCGCCAGGCGTTCCGCCGTCTTGCGACCGATCCCGTTTACGGATGACAGCAGCGCAATGTTTTTCTCGCGTAACGCGCGCGCGCCGCGCTCGACCCCAAGCGTCGAGAGGACCGCGATGCCGATCTTTGGCCCCACGCCGCTGACGCTGATCAGGCGCTGGAAGAATTTCCGCTCGGCCTCATCCAGGAATCCGTACAACGACCAGCCATCTTCTCGCACCACGAGCTCGGTCGCCAACGTGATGTCCGCCCCGATGGCCGGCAAGCGCTCCATGACTCCGAGTGGCACGGCGACTTCGTATCCGACCCCCCCGGGCGTCTCGACGACGACGCGATCGGCGGATTTTGCGGCGAGCCGGCCACGAACGTGAGCAATCATGAGCGCAGGATGTACGTGAGGGCCGCGGCAACACCATCCGCCGCGTCCGCAGGCTGAGGCGCGGACTTCAATCGCAGCAGGTGAGCCACCATCGCGCCCACCTGATTCTTCTTGGCACCGCCGGCGCCCACCACCGTCTTCTTGATCATCGCGGGCGCGTACTGCGCGATATCGAGCCCTTGCTGCTGCGCCGCGAGCAGAATCACACCGCGCGCATGGCCGAGCACCAGCGTCGTGCGCACGTTTTTATGGTAGAACGCATCCTCGAGCGCGAGCACCGAGGGCTGATGACGTTGGATGAGCCTGGCGATTTCCTGGTGCAGCTCGGCTAGTCGATGAGGCAGGGAATTGGTTCGCGCGAAGCGAACGACACCGCATTCGATGAGACGGCCCATCCCGGGAGAACCATTCCCGGTTTCGATCACGCCATAACCCGTGACCTGGGTACCGGGGTCGACGCCCAGGACCCTCACGTCATCCCGTCACCGCCGCCATTGCCTCGGCGTCGATATCGAAGTTGGAAAAGACCTTCGCGACGTCGTCCATTTCTTCGAGCGCCTCGACCAGCTGCAGCAACCGTTTCGCGTCGCCGCCATCGACCTTCACGGTGTTCTTGGGCACCATCGAAATCTCGGCGCTCTGGACGGGCAGCTTCTTGGCCCGCAGCGCCTGATCGATGGCGTGGAGCTGCGCGGGTGGCGTCGTGATGACGTAGATGTCGCCCTCTTTCTGCATATCGTCGGCGCCGGCGTCGAGCGCCACTTCCATCGTGGCGTCCTCGCTGGCCTTGCCGTCGATGACGATCTGCCCTTTGCGATCGAACATCCATGCCACGGCGTTCGACGCGCCCAGGTGACCGCCGTGCTTGCTGAAGATGTTGCGGATCTCGGCCACCGTGCGGTTCGGATTGTCGGTGGTTGCCTGAACGAGGAGCGCCGCTCCACCTGGCCCGTATCCTTCATACGTGACCTCTTCGTAGGTCACGCCCTCGAGCTCGCCAGTCCCCTTTTTGATCGCGCGATCGATGTTGTCGGCGGGCATGTTCTCGGCCTTGGCGGCGTCGATCGCCGTCCTGAGCCGCGCGTTGCCACCCGGATCGCCGCCGCCGGCCTTCGCGGCGATCGTGATTTCGCGAATCAGACGCGTGAACATGGCACCGCGCTTCTGATCGGTGACCGCTTTTTTCCGCTTGATTTGTTTCCACTTACTGTGACCAGCCATGTCAACTCCTGCTCTCACGCAACAACATCCCACATCGCACACCCAACTTACATCATCTGTCTGGATCGAGCATATCCTCAAATCGCATCCAGCGGCGATAGAAGTACAAGTCAACAAATCCTGTCGGGCCGTTTCGGTTCTTTGCGACAATCAACTCGGTTGCCCCATCCACGCCGCCGCCCGGGTTGTACATCTCCTCGCGAAAGATCGATAGGATCACGTCGGCATGTTGCTTCGGTGCGCCCATCACGCCGTAATCGTCGAGCGTGGGCCGCTTCGCGTCGCGCCCCGTTTGAAAGTCCGGAAGCTGAGCGACCACCAGCAGGGCCACCTCACGCTCGAGCGCCAGCGCCTTCAGGTGGCGCAGCACCAGCGCGGTGTCCTCGTCCTGCGTGGTGCGTGCCTTGGGCGGCGGGACGAGCTGCAGGTAATCGACGACGACCAGCCCCACCTGGCGCAGCGCGTCGAGGCGTTCGAATGCCGTCTCGAAGTCTTCCCCGGAGAGCGGCAGGAGCGACAGCGGCAGACCACGCAGACGCACGGCGGCGGCGCCGATACCGGCTCGCGTCTGATCGCTCAGCTTGGCGGAGCGGATCTCGTCAACGGCCACTCGGCCCTCGATCGACAGCGCGCGCTCCATGAGGCGCTCTTCATTCATTTCACCGGACAGGTATGCCACGCCGAGCGTCTGCTGTGCTACGCGCAGCGCGATACCGAGGGCGAGCGCCGACTTGCCGCTGCCGATGTCGCCACCCAGCAGAATCAGATCGCGCCTGCGGAATCCACCGCCGAGCAGCTTGTCGAGCGAGCCAAAGCCGGTGGGGATCGTGTCGCCCGTGACTTCGCCGGGACGCTGCGCGTCGACACGCTCGACCAGGTTGTCGAGCGATGCACGTTTTTCGAAGCGGCGAGCGGGTGATGGCATGGTCTATAGATGCAATTTCGCTTCGCGGGCGGCAACACTGACGGCGTCCCCCGCCTCTGCGCCGAGGACTTCGCGCGCCGGTGCGGTGAGTTGGCTGAGCACCAGAGCGGCGGCGCCAGGGGTGGCGCTCTCGAGGTGCTGGCGGGCGGCGGCCAGGGCCCGCTTCAGCGGCGCGGGCAGCGCCAGGCTCCCGAGCCGGCTTTCCAGCGCCTGGAGGCGGCGGCGATGGTTTTTCGCGCTCACCGGCGCGGGCGGCAGCAGCGCTTCGGCCGCCCGAACCACCAACCATAGCGCGAACAAACCTTCGCGCTCGGGCCCGCGCGCCGAGCCGGCCATGAGCGTCACGAGGCGATCTTCGGCCGACGTTGTCATGCGACGAGGCGTTGCACGGCCGCGGCTACCTCGTCCGGAAGAATCTCCGCGAGACAGCGATGATGGCCGAGCGGGCACCGCGCCGTTCCCATCGCGGAACAGGGTCGGCAGTCCATGTCGCGCTCCAGTACCGTCGCGCGCGTGGTGTACGGAAAGAAGCCGAACGGCTCGACGGTGGGACCGAACAGCGCAACCACGCGCGTGCCGACCGCGGTTGCCATGTGCATCACACCGGTATCGCCCGAAACGACGACCGCCGCGCGCGCCAGGCATGCGCCCGTTTCCTGCAGCGTCAATTCGCCCGCGACGTTGACGACAGCTGCGCCGAGCATCCTGGCGAGCTCGCGATCCGCCGGCCCACCCACCGCGACGACGCTGTACCCGAGCTGCCGCAGATGCGCCGCGAGCGCCTGCCAATGCTCGATGGGCCAGCGTTTGGTGGCATGCGCAGCTCCGGGTGCGATGACGGCGATCGGCTCGTCGTCGATCCCGACCTCGGCGAGCCAGTACTTCATGTGCGCGCGCGCGGCGGGCGCGAGAAAGAATTCGGGCGGACCGCCGTCGGGCGTGACGTCGAGCGCGCGTGCCGCTTCGAAGTAGCGCTCGGCGACGGGCACGTGGCGTCCGTAGGCATTGATCTTCGTCGCGATCAGCGTGGTCCTGGCCAGCTTGCGCTTGGAGTAGCCCGACCAGCGGCACGGGACGAGCCAGCGCAACGCCAGGCTCCGCAGGCTGCCGTGCAGGTCCAGGCCATGCGTGGCGCCTAGCGCCCGCAGCCGGCGCGCGAGGTCGGTGAGGCGCTCCTTCGGGTCGAGCTCGATGACGCGCGTCAGGTGCGGGTTCTCCACGACCAGCGGCGCCATGGCGCGCTTGGTGACGTAATACAGCTCGGCGTCGGGATGACGCCGGTGTAACGCGCGCACGAGAGGAGTGGTGAGGAGGACGTCGCCGATCGAGCTGAAGCGGACGCAGAGGATGCGCAACACGCGGGCAATGTAGTCGCGTTGCCCGGCTTCGCCAGCGGGACTAGCTTGTCTCGCATGCCGCGACCGAAGAGTATTCTCTGGGTCGACGACGAAGTCGACGGTCTCGCCGCGCACCGGCGCTTTCTCGAGCAGCAGGGATTTGCCGTGACGCAGGCGGCGCACGGCGATGACGCGCTGGCCATGTTGCGCCGGCAGCCCTACAGCGTGGTGCTGCTCGATCAGCAGATGCCGGGTCGCCGCGGCATCGAGCTGATTCCCGAAATCCGCGCGATCGATCCCGCGATGGCCGTCGTCATGGTGACGCAGAGCGAAGACGACAGCTTGATGCGCGACGCCATCGGCATCGAGATCGACGATTACCTCGTGAAGCCCGTGCACCCGCGCCAGGTCCTGTCCGTCGTCACGCGGCTGCTCGAAGGCGATCGCATTCGACAGCAGCGCCTGGCCCGCGACTTCGTGACGCGCTTCCGCGAGCTCGAGGGGCGGCGCGGCGCCTCGCTCGCGTGGCGCGAATGGAGCGAGCTGGTTGCCGAGCTGGCGCGCTGGGAAGTGAAGCTTGCCGCGGCCGACGAGCCGGGGCTGCAGGAGGCGCTGCGCACGTTGCAGGAGAGCCTGCGCAAGGATTTTCAGGGCTTCATCACGAAGCACTATCCGCGCTGGCTCGCCGATCCGGAGCGCGACCGCCCGCCGCTCTCCGTGGACGTCGGCGCCGAGTTTCTCGTGCCTGCCTTGCAGCGCACTGGGCGCGTCGTCTTCATCCTGATCGACTGCCTACGGCTCGATCAGTGGGAGGTGCTGCGCGACCTGATCACGCCGCTGTTCGACGTCGAAGAGTCGCACTACTACAGCATTTTGCCGACCGCGACGCCGTTCTCGCGTAACGCGATCTTCAGCGGCCTGTTCCCCATGGAGATTGCGGCGCGGCATCCGGAGTGGTGGGGCTCGCCCACCGATGAAGAAAGTCTCAATGCCCACGAGTCCGAGCTGCTCTCCGAGCAGCTCCTGGAGCTGGTGGGCGAGCCGGTTCCGGTGCGTTACGAAAAGTTGTTCACTGCCGCCGATGGTGCCGATCTGCTGCGGCGCCTTCCCGCGCATTTGGCGCAACCCGGTGTCACGGCCCTGGTTTTCAACTTCATCGACCAGCTCACGCACGGGCGCTCCGAAAACGCGATCCTCTACGAAGTCGCGCGCGATGCCGACGCGCTGCGCGGCCTGACGCGCACGTGGTTCGAGCGCTCGCCCGTGCTCGCTGCGCTCGAAGAGGCCGAGCGCCGCAACGTGCCGGTGCTGCTGACGACCGACCACGGCTCGATCCATTGCGACACGCCGGCGACCGTGTTCGCCAAGCGCGATGCGACCGCCAACCTGCGTTACAAGTTCGGCGAAGACCTGCGCGCCGAGGATCCGGAAGCGGCGATCATGGTCGAGGACCTGAAGTCGTACGGCCTGCCGGCCAAGGGGCTCGGCGTGCGACTCCTGCTCGCGACCGGCGACCGGTTCTTTGTGTATCCGACGAAGCTGCGCGAGTACCAGGCCCGCTATCGCGGCGCCTTCCTGCACGGCGGCGCGACGCCGGAGGAGATGATCCTGCCGGTCGCGCTGCTCACGCCGCGCCGGTCCCGCTGATGGACCCGATAGTCCCCGTCAAACGCGGCAGCACACGGCTGCTGTCGCTGCTGCGACCGTACAAGCTGTTGTTCGCGGGCACCATCACGGCGACGGTGATCTCCTCGGTGTTGGACGGCTTCACCTTCGTGCTGCTGATCCCGTTCTTGCGCACGCTGTTCGGCGACAGTGCGCTGCCCGCCGAAGGGGGGTCCAAGGTCGAGGCGGTGCTCGACAAGATCGCGGGACCGTTTCTGCGGGCCGGCACACCCGAGATCGCGCTTCGCAACGTCGTCATCGTCCTGCTCGTCGCGCTCCTGCTCAAGAATCTGACACAGTACTTGTCCGCGCTGGGCCAAGTGTCGATTCAAGAGGGCGTCGTGCGCGATCTCCGGGTGCGACTGTTCGACCACCTGCAGCGGCTGCCGCTCGGCTACTTCCAGCGCACGCGCGCGGGCCAGACGATCGCGCGCGTCATCAGCGACACCGACCAGGTGAAAACGGCGGTGAGCGCGGCGCTGGCGTCGCTGCTCCAGAACGTCGTCGTCATCATCGTGTACGTCGTCATTCTGTTCGGCTTGTCGGTGAAGCTCACGCTGCTGTCGCTCCTGCTCGCGCCCGTGCTACTGCTCATCATTCGTCCGATGATCAACCGGCTGCGGCGCCGCTCGCGCGAGCTGGCGACCGAGCGGGGTGAAGTGACGAGCCACGTCGGTGAGATGATCGCCTCGGCCAAGCTCGTGCGCGCCTACGTCGCCGAAACCTTCGAGCTGGACCGGTTTCGCGAGCTGGCGGAGCGCTATCGCAAGCGCGTGCTCCGCGCGCAGCGCTACTCGAGTCTCACGAGCCCCGTGAGCGAGGTGTTCGGCGGGGTGATGATCGTCCTGATCCTGGTCGTCGGAACGCGAC
>DATBFV010000158.1:0-5233 GCA_036558345.1 Gemmatimonadales bacterium
CGCGCGCGCGATCTCGTCGGACGCATGACGCTGGAAGAAAAAGCCGGGACCATGATGCATGGAACCGTGCGCAGCGCCGGCCCCATGGGCGGCGTCGGCATGGGCGCAGCGTACGACACGAGCGCGAACCGCAAACTCATCGACAGCGCTCACGTCACGAACCTGATCACGCGACTCGCCGGGGATCCTGCCACGATCGCCGCGCAGAACAACCTGCTCCAGCGCATCGCCGAGAACACTCGGCTCGGCATTCCCCTGACGATCAGCACAGATCCCCGCAATCATTTCCAGAGCGTTGTCGGTGCCACGGTGCAGACGAACCGCTTCTCGCAGTGGCCCGAGGCACTCGGCTTCGCCGCGATCGGCGACACCGCGCTCACGCGCCGGTTCGGTGACATCGCGCGACAGGAGTACCGAGCCGTCGGCATCCAGATGGCGCTGTCGCCGCAGGCCGATCTCGCGACCGAGCCGCGCTGGGGCCGGATCGCCGGCACGTTTGGCGAAGATGCCACACTCGCGGAGCGGATGGTCCGCGCCTACGTCGCCGGATTCCAGCACGGCGAAACCGGCCTCGACACCGGAAGCGTGGTGACTGTCGTGAAACACTGGGTTGGGTATGGTGCGGCCAAGGACGGGTTCGACAGTCACACCTACTACGGCCGCTTTGCCGGCTTCACCGGCAACAATCTCGACTACCACATTCAACCGTTCCTTGGCGCGTTCGCCGCGCGCGCCGGCGGCGTGATGCCCACCTATTCGATCCTTCAAGGCGCGACATGGAACGGGCAGCCGATCGAGCAGGTTGGCGCGGGCTACAACCGCCAGCTGCTCACGGACATGTTACGCGGCCGCTACGGCTTCCGCGGCATCGTCGTCACCGATTGGGCGATCACGTGGGACTGCACGGAGCGTTGCAAGAACGGCGCGCCGGCTGGTGAGCGGCCGTCATTTGCCGATGTGGCGATGCCGTGGGGCGTTGAAGACCTCTCCATGCGCGCGCGGTTCGTGAAGGCGGTGCAGGCCGGCGTGGATGAATTCGGCGGCACCGAGCGTGGCGACATGCTGGTCGAAGCCGTGCGCGCGGGTGAGTTGAAAGAGGCGCGGCTCGACAGCTCGGTCGTGCGGATTCTCACGCAGAAGTTCGCGCAGGGGTTGTTCGAGCATCCGTACGTGGACACCGCGGCCGCGGACCGAATCGTTGGGAGCGAGGCGTTCCGCGCCGCCGGTCTCGAAGCGCAGCGCCGCGCGCTGGTGCTGCTCGAGAACAAGGGGGGGATTCTTCCCCTAAAGAAGGGCGCGCGTCGCGTCTACTTGTTGGGGATCGCGCCCGAGGCGGTCGCTTCGGAGGGATGGACGGTGGTCGACGACGCGTCGAAGGCAGACCTCGCGATTGTGCGGTTGAACGCGCCGTTCGAGCGTTTACATCCACAGTATGTCTTTGGCCAATTCTTGCACGAGGGCAGCCTGGCCTTCAAGGACGGCGATCCCGATTTCGAAACCTTCAAACGGGTAAGCGCCGTTGTTCCGACGATCGCAACCGTGTATCTCGATCGCCCGGCAATCCTGACGCCGTTCAAACAAACCGCGCGCGCGCTTCTGGCGAATTTTGGCGTGAGCGATGCAGCCTTGATCGATGTGCTGACGGGCCGGGCGAAGCCCGAAGGCAAGCTGCCGTTCGAGTTACCATCGTCTATGGAAGCCGTCGCCGCACAGCGGCCGGACATGCCGCACGACAGCGCGCACCCCCTCTATCCGTTTGGATTTGGGCTGCGCTACTGATTCCTTCATTGGAGGTCCCCATGCAGGTACGAGCTTCTCTTCTTTTGATCGCGTGCGCCGCGCTGCCCACGGCGCTCGGCGCCCAGGCGGCTCCCGCCGCCTCGGCCAACCCCGTGAGCGACGCGCTGCGCCAGATGGAGCAGCGGTACGCGCGCATCCTCGTGGCCGCGGCCGAGGCGATGCCGGCGGACAAGTACAATTACCGGCCGACACCAGCGCAGATGAGTTTCGCACAGATCCAGGTCCACCTCGCGAACGAGGGCAACGATCTGCTGTGCGGCAAGGTCGCCGGCACGACGCCACCGGCACGCGCCACCGCCGCCGATTCGACGGCGGGCAAGGATGCGCTCGTGGCACGGCTCAAGGAGACGTTCGCGTTCTGCGAGCAGGCGTTTGCAAAGCTCGATGATTCGCAGCTCTCGAAACCGATCCAGCTCTTTGGCCCGAATCCTTTCACGATGGCCGCCGCGATGTTCATCACGGTGGGCGACTGGGCCGATCACTATTCGCAGGAAGCGAATTACCTGCGTCTGAACGGCATCCTGCCGCCCACGGCGCAGCCACGCCGGAGCATGTAAGCACCCCAATCCCGATTCCCGTCCCCCTCTCCAGAATGGAGAGGGGGTCAGGGGGTGAGGCCCCTCTCCGGACGCAGAGGGGGCCAGGGGGTGAGGACTATGGAAGTCATCGTTCAAAAAGACTACGCCGCGATGAGCAAGACCGCGGCCCACATCGTCGCGGAGCTGCTCAACACCAAGCCGAATGCCGTCCTCGGCATGGCGACGGGCTCGACACCGCTCGGTCTGTACCAGGAGCTCGTGCGGCTGCATAAGAAGGAACAGCTCGACTTCTCGCGGGTCACCACGTTCAATCTCGACGAATACGTCGGGCTGAACGTCAACCACCCGCAGAGCTATCACTACTTCATGCACGAGCATTTTTTCCAGCACGTGAATATCCCGCCGCACAACATCAATATCCCGTCCGGTACGACCAGCAACTATCCCGCGTTCTGCCAGTGGTACGAGAATCGCATCGTGGAGTGCGGCGGCATCGACCTGCAGATCCTCGGCATCGGCACGGACGGGCATATCGGCTTCAACGAGCCCACGAGCTCATTGAGCTCGCGCACGCGGCTGAAGACCCTGTCCAAGCAGACGATCGACGACAACGCCCGGTTCTTCGAGCGCCGTGAGGATGTGCCGGTCTACGCGATTACGATGGGCGTCGGAACGATCCTCGAGGCGCGCCAGCTCCTGCTGGTGGCGAGCGGAAAGGGCAAGGCGCGGGCGATCGCCCAGACCGTCGAGGGCCCGGTGACGAGCATGGTAACGGCGAGCGCGCTGCAGCTGCATCGCGACGCGGTCGTGATCGTGGATGAAGAAGCCGCGGCGGGCCTCGAGATGCGCGATTATTACGACTTCATCTACGCCGCCAAGCCCGCGGCGCCGAGGACTTGAACTGCTACTCGTCGTAGGCGCCTTCTTCATCTTCATGACGTTCATGCGCTACAGCCTGCCGGTGCTGGCCTGGGTGGCGTTCGCGCCGTTTCTCGTCGCGGTCTTCAAAGACGGAACCCTCCGCCGGCACGGTGCCGTGCTGCTGACGCTCGTCATCGCGTTCATCGTGACGGTCAGCAAGATGGCGACGGCGGAGATTCCGTGGATTCCCGTTCCGATGTTCGCGATCCCGCTTGCCGTGGCGTATTTCGCGGCCGTAGCGCTGGCCGGCGCGGCGTACCGGCGGCTCGGCCCCCGCTGGGCGATCTACACGTTCGCCGCCATGGCCGTGGCGCTGAGCTGGGTGCAGTACACCTTTACGCCGGGCAGCGGCTGGGGGGCGCTCGCGCACACCCAGCTCGACAACCTCGCGCTGATGCAGCTCGCGGCACTGACCGGCATCGGCGGGATCAGCTTCCTCGTCGCGCTCGGCTCCGGACTCGCGGCCACGGCGTGGACCGGTGATTTCCGCGCGGTGCGCACCGACCTCGCGGTTGCCGCCGCGCTGCTGGGCGTGACGCTGGTCTACGGCGAACTGCGGCTCGGGAACGCGGCCCCCGGCAAGACGGTCCGTGTCGGCGGCGTGGTGTCGCCTGTCACCCACGAGGAATTCAGAGCAGCCTACGCCAACGTCGATACGTTGCGCGGGCTCGACGACGCGCTCTTCGCCCGCACCGCCCGCGCCGCCGATCTCGGCGCGAAAGTCGTCGTTTGGAACGAGATGGCCACGGTGGTGTCGATGCAGAGCGAGAGCGCCCTCGTCGCGCGCGGTCAGGCGTTCGCCAGGCAGCGACAAGTCCTGCTGCTCATGGCGTATGGCGTCGTGGAGTCGATGCATCCGTTCCACGACATCAATAAGTACCGGCTCTATCTCCCGGATGGGACGCTCGCCGATGAGTACATCAAGCGGCATCCGGTGCCCGGCGATCCCGACGCGGCCGGGACCGCCCATGCCAGAGTCGTCACACTCGATGGCGTGAGCTACACGGGCGCCATTTGCTACGACTACGGCTTTCCGGGGATCGGGCGTGACAATGCCCGCGACGGCGGCGGTCTCGCGCTCGTGCCGTCGTCGGATTGGCGCGGCATCGACCCCGAGCACGGGCGCATGGCATTGCTGAATGCGGTGGCCGTCGGACTGCCGATGGTGCGCCCCGTGCGTGGCGCAACGTCGATCGTCAGCGATCAGTTCGGCCGGCTGCTGGGCAGCATGCGGTTCGACGGTGCTGGCGACGGCGTGCTGGTGGTCGCTGTTCCCAGCCAGCGCGTGCCCACCCTCTATGCCCGCACCGGCGAGCTTGTGCCGCTGCTCGCGCTGACGTTCTGCGTCGTCGTGGCGCTGCGACTGCTATGGGCGTTGGTTGCAACAGGAGCCCCCAGCCATCGCAAAATGACATGACGGGATCTTGAGCGATTCCTGAACAGACCGTACGTTGATCGCCCCCCATTCGACGGAGCCAACACTCGTGTTCACGCAGCGTCTCGCCGCAGCCGTCCTCGCATCAGCCGTTGTCGTCACTGCAGTGCGGGCCCAGAACCCGGAACGCGCCGGCGGCACTCCCGTCAAGGACGCGCGCGTGGGACTGCGCGCCGGCTGGTGGGATGCGGCGCAGGCCGCCTGGAACATGCGGCTGGTCTCGACGAGCAAACCGCCCGCGGAATTCATTCCCACCGAGCCCGGCGACTTCAGTTACATGAACTCGGACTTGGCGTTCAAGGGGAACTACGCCATCCAGGGCAATTTCCAGGGCTTCTCGATCTGGGACATCGCCGATCCGTCGCACCCCAAGCTGGTCCACGCCGAGCGCTGTCCCGAGCAGCAGAACGACGTGTCGGTCTACAAGAACCTGCTGTTCCTGTCGGGAGAATCGAACAACGGTCGCGTCGACTGCGGCACACAGGGAGTCCAGGCACCGGCAAGCCCAGAGCGCTTCCGGGGCGTCCGCGTGATCGAC
>DATBFV010000159.1:0-10972 GCA_036558345.1 Gemmatimonadales bacterium
CCCGGCGGGGTCGAGATCGGCGTCGTCGATAACACCGGCACGGTGAACACCGACGCGACGTCGTCCGTCGTGATCGCGATCGGCAACAATCCGGGTGGCGCCACGCTCGGGGGTGCCACGACCGTCACTGCAGTCAATGGCATCGCGTCGTTCACCAACCTCACGCTCGACCAGGCAGGCACCGGGTACACGCTCGTGGCAACCTCTGCCGGTCTCAAGCCCGACACCAGCGACGCATTCAACGTCACCCCGTAGCCGCCAACCCCCGCAGCCGTTCCAGCACCCTCACCATCGCCCACGTATCCCGCTCGCAGTAGTTGAGCAGATCCTGCCGCACCCGATCGTGCTCCTCTTTCGCAATCTTGCCCGCCACAAACAGCAAGCGCGCAATCTCCACACTCGCGACCAAGCCATCGACGATCACCAGATCGCTGTACGTCAGATCCGGTACGAGCGCGGGCAGCACATCTTTGAGACTGAAACTGCCGCCAAAGTCGGGGTGATACACATTCTCCCGCACGACCGGCAGCAAATCGATCAGCTTGCCTTCCAATTCTTCCAATTCCGATTTGAGCTCTGGAACCGCGTTCTGAAGCCCCCTGATCCGTGCTTTCTCGAAGCCCGAGTAGGTCGCGACCTTCTCGGCACCCAGGGTCGCGTCGATCATGCGGCGCGCAAGCTCGGGCCGGCAATCCTTCGGGCCCTCTGCCAAATACTCGGCGTGTGTGTAGCCGCCGTTTCCGTCGGCTTGGTGATAGCTGAACTGCGCCGGCGCCTGCTCCCACGGCACCATGCCCGGCCACACCGGGACGGCGCGCTGGATCGTTTCGAAATCGAGGAATCCCAGCCGTCCGTCGAACGCCCCTAAGGCCTTCTTCAACCCCGGCTCGACGATTATGCGGCCTTCCTTCATCGCCTTGATCTGCCGCTTCTGCGTCACGTTCAGTTTTTGCGTCGGCGGAAGCTGCGAGATGCGGCTCACGCCTGTCGCGAGGTAGTCGCAACCCTTCTTCGGCCCGATGTTGTAGAGCCGCATGATGTGATCGGGATCCTGAGGCCAGCAGCGTTCCATGAACGGGCACGCGTACGGCTCATGGCACTGCAGGCCGATGGGGACGTCGGGCAGCGGCCCTTCGAGCATCCGCAACTGCGCTTCAATCTCCCAGCCCACTTTGTTGAGCAGCGGTTGCACGGCCTCGGTGACATCGGTGCGCGCGAGCAGATTGGACAAATCCGGGTAGTGGCACTCTTTGTTGAGATGCATCACGCTCGCACCGGTGATCTTGATGCCGCTCTGGCTGAGCACGTGGACCTGGACCGCGACGTCGGGGAGGTGCTCCTCCTTCTGCGACGACGACGACTTCACCTCCGTGAGATGGAAGCCGCCGTCCCGCGGCTCGAGGATATCGACCGCGACGAACGTGTTGTCGGCGAGGAAGCTCGCTTCGAAGATGGCTGGCGCGCCGTCGTCGATGAGTTTGCGGGTGAGGGCGACGCTCCGACCCTCGACCAACACGCCGCCTGGAAAAAGTGTGCGCGCCAGCTCGCCGACCTGCTTGCCCTGGTCGAAGCGGTCCTGGAGAACCTTGTCCGGCTGCAGCTCTATGGCGAGTGGCTCGTGAACCTTCCACCACAAGAGTTTATGGCACTGAACGCCAGCCGTGTAACGCGACTTCGAAAGCCGGTGCGGCATGCCACTACGCGCCGCACCTCGGCGCTGCCAGCGGCGCGCCCGTATGCACCGCCGCGTTGAATCGCGTCACCACATCCGCGAGATCCTTGCACGCCGCCGCATACGCCGCCTGCATCCCCGGCGTGGGCACGTGGTCACCCGTCTCGATCGCATTCAACAGCCTGCGGAGTGTCTCGTTCACCCCGACGAACGTCGGCGGTGGAGGACCACCGGGACGGAAGCCCCCGCCCCCTCCCCCAAATCCTCCAAACCCACCACCACCGCCGGGCTTCCCGCTAATCGCCGCAAGTGTCGAGTCCGGAGGATTCACCGCTTGCACTCGCTGATAGCCGTCCCACGACTCCTGCATCCCGGCGACGATACGCATCTGCAGCGCGTACTGCGCCTGCACATCGGCGGCGCTCGCGGGTGAGCGGGGATCGTTCACTACCGTGACCGGCTGCGTGTGAGTCTTGCCGTCCACCGTCAGCCGCAACGTGTACGTGCCTGGCGGCACGAGCGGTCCCTCCGGCGAGGCCGGCGTGAGTCCGGGATTCGCATTGATCTCGAACGAATGGGTGAACGCGGGCGGCGCGTCGACCCGCAGGTCCCAGTTCGTGCGATTTCCACCCGCCTCGGCCGGCAGCTGGAACGGCGGCGCAATCCAGAAGTTCGGCTCGGGAGGCCGAGCGGCCTCTTTCACCGGCTCGGTGGCAGCGCTGGTCATGTGCCGCACCACGGCGCCCCCCGCAGCGATCACTTCGAGCGTAATCGGACCCGTCGGTTTCGACGCGAGTGTGTAATAGACGATCGCGCCGTCCGGCGGATTCAGCGCGTGCGGCACCTCGGGCGGAAACGGCGTGTCGTTGCCGACATTGCGGCGGACGCGCACCGCTTCGCCCGGAACGAAGAGACGCACGGGCTCCGGCCCCAGGTAGCGCGCCATCTGACGCATCGGCGAGATATCGTCCAAGACCCAGATGCCACGCCCGTACGTCCCCACCACCACGTCGTTGCCGTGCACCACGATGTCGCGGTATGACGTGTTGGGAAGATTGAGCTGCAGCGACTGCCAGTGATCGCCGTCGTCGAATGAGACGTACATGCCGCTTTCAGTGCCGGCGAACAACAGGCCGCGCGTCCTCGGATCCTCGCGCACCACGCGCGCGAACGACCCACTCGGCTGCCCCGTGGCGAGGCCGGTCGTGATCAGCGTCCACGTCTTGCCGTAGTCGCGCGTGCGATAGAAGTAGGGCGTGTAGTCACCGCTCGAGTGGAACGAGATCGCGACGTACGCCTCGCCGGCATCGAAGTGCGACGCCTCGATCGCAAGCACGTCGCCGTGGCTGTTCGGGATGCTCACGTCGGTCCACGTCTTGCCCTCGTCCTGCGTCAGCTTGATGAGCGTGTTGTTGGTGCCGACCCAGATCTCCCCGCGCTTCACTGGCGACAGCGCCATCGACTGAATCGTGCCGCCGATGAGGAGCCCGGGCTTGCCGCGCAAGCTGTCGGGCGTAGGCACGGTGTCCTTGGGATAGCCCAAGTCGGGCGAGATCTTGGTCCAGTGCACGCCGCCGTCGATCGACGTCATCACGAACTGCCACGCCGCGACGAGCTCGCGCGGATTCCACGGCGCGAACGCGAGCGGCTGCGAAATCGATTGGCGCGCGTGCAGCGCGGGATCGAGCTGCGGGCTCACGTTGATCCACTGCTCACTCGGATAGCTGATCTTGAACACCCCGATGCCGCTCGCGTAGACAATGTTCGGATTCAGCGGATCCGGCGCTTCGCTGCCCCATTCCCAGCCGGGCACCGGATTCCAGTCGAGCGGGGTGATGGCGCCGAAGTTGCCGCGCAGCCGCGTGCGAATGGCGCCGGCGTCCTGCTGCGATGCGTACACGAACGGCGGCCAGGAGTTGTCGACCGCGATGTGATAGACCTGTTCGATCGATTGATTGTACCACGAGCTCCACGTGGCCCCGCCGTCGAGCGTGACGATCGCGCCCTGATCGTAGCCGAACAGCATGCGCTGGCCGTTGGTGGGATCGATCCACAATTGCTGCGGATCGTCGCCGCCCGGCGCACCCTTGAAGCCAGTGAACGTGTTGCCGCCGTCGGTGGACTTGTAGCTCGCGGTGTTGACGGTGTAGACGATGTCGGGATTCTTGGGATCGACGTACACGCCGCAGTTGTAACCGCCTTGGCCGTTGCGGATGCGGGTGTCGGTCGAGTCCATCTGCCGCCACGTCGCGCCGCCGTCATCCGAGCGATACAGGCCGGAGTTCTGGATCAGAAACATCCGCTGCGCGTTCGTGCTGTTCGCGACCGCGACCGACGTCCGGCCGACGAGCCGCGGCAAGCCGCCGCCCGTGATTTCCTTCCAGGTCACGCCCTCGTCGGTTGACTTGAAGAGATGCGTCTGACTAACGCCCCCCCCTCCGCCGCCGCCCGGAGCCCCGAAGCGCGGCTGACCCGTAGGGAACACGGTGTAGTGGCGCACCGTGGTCGCAAGCATCACTTCGGGATGATCGTCGGCCCACGCGATCTTTTGCGCGCCGGTCGAGTCGTCAACGTAGAGCGTCTTGGTCCAGGTTTGGCCGCCGTTAGTGGATCGATAGACGCCGCGCGTATCGCTCTTCTTGTGCACGTCGCCCTGCGCCGCGAGCAGCACGAGGTCGGGATTCTTGGGGTCGACCAGCATCGACGGGATCTGTTTCGACTCGTCCAGTCCCATGTGCTGCCACGTGCGTCCCGCGTCGCTGGACTTGTAGACCCCATTCCCCTCCGCGATGCCGCCGCCGGCGATCAGGTCGCCCATGCCGACGTAGATGACATCGGGGTTCGACGGCGCCACCGCGATCGCACCGACCGACGACACTTCTTTGACCGAGTCGAATACGGGATACCACGTCTCACCCGCACTCGTCGTTTTCCACACGCCGCCCATCGGAAAACCGGCGTAGAAGGTGCCGCCTTGGCTCCCCCCGGTCGCGCCCGAGACCGCCGACACGCGTCCCGCGCGGAACGGGCCGACGTTGCGCCAGGAGAGGCCGGCGAGCAGCGCGGGTGGCACGGGTCCAGCGCTGGGAGTTGTAAATCCAACGAGTGCGAAGAAAACGACTGCAGAGGTTCGGCGGATCATGGATTGGTTCTCCGGTAAATCACTCCGTTTTTCATCACGAAACGCACATGCTCCACGGCTGAAATATCCTGTGTTGGATCGCCGCTCACAGCAACGATGTCAGCCTTCAGTCCGGGCGCAATCCGTCCGATCTCACGATCCATGCCGAGGATCTTTGCGTCGACCGCTGTCGCCGCGAGCAGCGCCTGCCCTGGCCGCATGCCGCCCTTCACCAGCCATTCGAGCTCGCGCGCGCTCGTGCCGTGCGTGAATACCCCGACGTCGGAGCCGCAGCCAATCGTCACACCATTCTTGAGCGCGAACTTGAATGCCTGCATGGCTTGCTGCATGCCCTGCGTCGGCGAGCCGCCGCGCGTGTAGCGATCGAAATACTCCCCATACGCTTCTTCAGCCGTGAGCGTCGGCAGATAGGCGACTTTGCGCTCGGCCATCAATCGAAACACCGAGTCCGTGCCGCCGAAGCCGTGCTCGATCGTGTTCACACCCGCGAGAATCGCGCGCCGCATCCCCTCAGGGGTAGTCGCATGCGCGGCGACCGGCCGGCCCGACGAATGAGCCTCGGCCACCAGCGCGTTCAACTCTTCCTGACTGAACGTCGGCTCGGCTTCACCGCGCGGCCCGCGGCCGTAGTCGGCGTAGACCTTGATCCAATCGGCGCCTCGACCCGCCTGCTCGCGCACCGCCGCCAGCACCTCGGGCACGCCGCTCACCGGCTGGGCGCCCTGCGGCAGCTCGAGATCGGGCCGGAAGCCGCGCGGCCCGGGACCATACGACGACGTTGCCACGATCGCGCGAGTCGACACCTGCAGCCGCGGTCCCGGGATCAGCCCGTCATTAATAGAGCGCTTGAGCGAGACGTCCTCGAACCCCGCCCCTTCGGTGCCGAGGTCGCGTAACGTGGTAAAGCCCTGCATGAGCGTATTGCGAACATGGACGACCGCTTCCGCCAATCGGTAGCCGAGTGGCTCCTGTAAGACCTGGTCGTTCCAGAGTGCCTCGTTGTACGGATGCAGGAACACGTGCGAATGCGCATCGATCAGGCCCGGCAGCAGCGTGGTGCCGGGGAGGTTGATGCGTTCGGCGTCTTCCGGCGTCCTCACGGCACCCTCCGGCCCCACGGCAGCGATGCTGTCGCCCTGCACCAGCACCACCCAGCCCGCGTGCGTTGCTTCATCCTTGGCGTCGAACACGCGATCAGGCTTGAGCAGCACGGGATGGCCGGGGGCGGCGGGGACGAGGGGGGCGAAGCCGGCTTGCATCGGGAGGCGCAGCGCTGAGAGGAGCGTGTCGGAACGGTGCCGTTGAGCACTGAGCAACGTTGGCAGCGCGACTGTGAGGACAACGAGTAGTCTTGGCATGCCACCAATCTTTCCTGTTTATTCCAGACAAGCGAGCAGCGATAGCGAATGAAGGGATTAGAATGGAGCCATGGCTAAGAAAGCTCGAAGGCACCACGTCTATGTCATCGAGCTCGACCGTGCGGCCTTGAAACATCCCAAATTCCGCGCCGCCAACCCCAATCACGATCCCAAGAAGCCGCCGTTGTACGTGGGCCTGACAGGACTGAATCCCGAGATCCGCTTCGAGCGGCACAGGTACGGCGTGAAGGACAACTCGTACGTGCGGCGCTACGGCAAACGGCTGCGTCCGGATCTGTACGACGGCCTCAATCCGCTCCCTTATAAGGAAGCACAAAGGATGGAATGGGTGCTCGCGCGACAGTTACGCAACGATGGATGGGCGGTGTGGCAGAAGTGAGCCAGTGAGAAACGCTCGCTGGGTTGTGCTCTACGCCATCGCCATGGCCGCGGTCGAATCCGCCGTGGTCGTCTACCTGCGCGCGCTCCACACCGGCCCCGCACCGCTCAGTGTCCTGCAGTACGATCTCCCGACGCGCATCCTCGGCATCGAGGTCGCCCGTGAAGCCGCGACGCTCGTCATGCTCATCACGGTGGCGGCGATCGCCGGGCGCAACACATGGGAAAGACTGCTCTACTTCACGCTCGCGTTCGGCGTGTGGGACATCTTCTACTATGTGTGGCTCTGGGTCTTTATCGGGTGGCCGCCATCGCTGTTCACGTGGGACATTCTCTTCCTCATTCCCGTCCCGTGGCTCGGTCCCGTACTTGCTCCGGTGATTGTTAGCCTGTGTCTGGTGGGCGGCGGGCTGTGGCTGCTCAGTCGTCCCGAACGACGCTTGTCGCGGCGCGCGTGGGTGCTCGCCAGCGTTGGCTGTGTGCTCGTGCTGGCGTCGTTCCTTATCGATTGGCGCTTCGGGCTCTGGCGCACCGATCCGCCGCGGTTTCGCTGGGAGCTGTTCTCGGCGGGGATTGTGATAGGAGTGGTGGGTCTCGTTTGGGACCAAAAGCAGATCGCGCCGTTTGAAAGCTAGACAGAAAGAGGGCGTGGCATGCGCCGAGTGCGCTTTTCCGGTGCCGTAAGCCTCGACGGCTATATCGCGGGTCCCCACGGCGAGTACGACTGGATTCCGATGGATCCCGACATCGACTTCGGCGCGCTGTTCAAGGATTTCGATACGCGCGTAATGGGCCGGAAGTCCTATGACGAAGTGCGCAAGCAAATGGCGAGCGGCGCGCCGACCATGGATATGCCGACCTATGTCTTCTCGCGCACGGTGCGACAAGCGGACGCTCCGGGCGTGATCGTCGCGAATGACCTCAAGCAGACCATCACCGAGCTGCGCCAGCTCCAGGGCAAAGACATCTGGCTTTGGGGTGGTGGCGAGCTGCTGGAGAGCATGCTCGACTTGGGGCTGGTGGACGCGATGGACGTCGCGATTGTGCCCGTGCTGCTTGGCAAGGGCATCCGACTCTTGCCGGGGGCCAGGAAGATGGCAAAGCTCCGGCTGGTGAAGCATCGGGTGTATGCGAAGACGGGCACCGTCCTGCTCAGTTACGAGATGAGATAGACCCATATAAACAACATGGCCGAAGTCGCCCTCGACTTCGGCCATGTGCGTGTCGAAAGACACCCTACGCTAGAGAGATTTCACGAACGCTACGAGTGCGGCGCGCGACCCAAAGCTGAGTCTGGCGTACAGCTCGCGCGCAAATCGACCCTGCCCGCCATGCGCGGCGATCGCACCTGAGATCGTCGTCGCACGTCCGTCATGAAGGAGGAGGGTCCGCGTGCGGACACCCCACAGGGGCGCCGTGCGGAACTCTCTGCCCTTCGCGTCGCCCTGGACGATACCGTCACCCAGGCGACCCATGTCGTGGAGCAGGAAATCGGAGTACGGGTGGAAGACCTTGTTCGACAGCGCCTCGACGGGACTGTCGCCCGTGCGGAGGGTTGTCGTGTGGCAGTCGGCGCACCCGATCTGCACGAAGATGTCGCTGCCCTGGCTCACGAGCCGCGTGATGGGCCCGCGCGGCGGCGGCGCCAACAACGTCATGAAGTCGTCGAAGGCCTGGACTGCCTCGCCGTCGTCATTGAGGCTCGGTAACGGATTGAACGCCAGTGCGGCGCAGTCGCCGTTGGGACAGTTCTCGACGGGAAACTCCGGGTTCGTGATGCCCATCTCGTTCAGATACGCATCACCCGAGAACTGAAACAGCGTCGGCACCTGCGCCTTCCAGCCGAAGCGGCCGACGCGCAACTGCCCGGTACGAATCTCCGTCACCATGTGCGCTCGTCCCGCCGTGCGCGCGGACCTCGAGCGCTCGATGCGCGCGAGTCTGAGGAATGCTTCGTCCGGCACGGCATCCACCAGGCCGAGGCCGAAGAGCGGCGTCGTGAGGCGGAGCGTCTGCACGTTCGCGCGGCCGGGGACGATTTCGGGACTGAATGAATGCGTCGGCGGATCGCCGCCGACGGCGCCGA
The DNA here is from genome assembly GCA_036558345.1 of Gemmatimonadales bacterium. GTDB lineage: Bacteria > Gemmatimonadota > Gemmatimonadetes > Gemmatimonadales > GWC2-71-9 > 20CM-2-65-7. The sequence goes on from DATBFV010000159.1 coordinate 8,658, forward strand.
TGCCGTGGTCCTGGAGGAGTGAGCCTCCCAGCGAGGCCAGTGGATCGAACACATTGTCGCGCCCGACCCTGCCGAACCGTGTTTCCGCGCGGCCGTTCGTGCCGCCGACCGGATTGGTATGACAGAGCGCACATGACGCTTCATTGAAGACGGGCCCGAGCCCATCTTCGATAGTTTCCTCCTCTTGGAATTCTCCGAGACCACCGAGGAAGCGGTCGAGCTCGCCGGCGGACAGCCCGGGCAGCGGGTCGCCGAAATTGACGGCGGCCCTGACCTCGGCTCCGAACTGATCGGCGGCGACGAGGGTATCGGTGCTTCCGGTGTTGGTGACTGCATCTGGTGGATTTTCGCAACCTGTGATCGACAGCACTGCGAACAGCGTGAGGGCGATGTACTTCTGTGCATCTGGACGCATGGTCCACCTCCTGCGTTAGTGCAGGCAGAGTAGGCCGCGCGACGTATTGGCACCATCAGGAATTTCCCCTAACAAAAAAAACGTGTAACCCAACCGAGCGGTCGGGACTTCTTTTCTGAATCAAAACAACCGACCGAACTCAGTGGTCAGCGTGACGCGCACGCACGAAAGCGTGTCGCAAAAAATTGTCAAATGCGTCTTTCGGGAATTGTCGATGACACCGCCTTCTAGAGAAAAAAAACAGATAGGGTAGATTGGCAATTCATGACAACACGACGCGAATGGTTGCGGACGATGGCCACGGTTGGCGCCGGCGCACTATTGCCGCGCCGAGCCTGGCTGCAACAACCCCAAGACCCGCTTGCTGCCTTCCGCGCGCAGATCGGCGCTACGCCGATCAAGTCGCTGGCGCTCACCGACACCCTCACCATGCTCTCCGGTCCTGGCGGTAATGTCGTTGTGCTAAAGGGCGCCGACGGATTGGTGGTGGTGGACACATTCGTACAACCGGCGTGGCCCAAGCTCGAGGAACAGCTCAAGGCCTTGGGCGCGCCGATCAAGTACGTGATCAACACCCACTGGCATTTCGATCACACCGACAACAACGCATCGTTCCGGGCCGCCGGTGCGACCTTGGTGGCGCACGAGAACACAAAGAAGCGCCTGAGCACGCCGCAGCGCATCGAGATGCTCAAGCTCGACTTCCCGGCCTCGCCCGCCGAGGCGTTGCCCGAGCGCGTGTTCAAGGACGGCTGGAAGCTCGAGGCGAATGGCGAGCGCATCGAAGTCTCGCACGTGGCGCCGGCGCACACCGACACCGATGTGATCCTCGACTTCGACCGGGCCAACGTGCTGCACGCGGGCGACGTGTTTTTCAACGGTCGCTATCCCTTGATCGACTGGTCCACCGGCGGCCGAGTTGACGGCATGATCGCGGCGGCAAATCGCCTGCTGAGCATGGCGGATGCGGACACCAAGATCGTCCCAGGCCATGGTGGGCTCGGCACCAAGGCCGACCTCGTGAAGTATCGCGACATGCTGGTGACGGCGGCGGATCGGGTGCGGAAGCTCAAGGCGGCCGGCAAGTCGCTCGAGGAAGCGATCGCCGCCAAGCCGTTTACCGATCTCGATGCGGATTGGGCGGGCGGGAGATATAAGGGAGACGACTTCGTAAGGATTGTGTATTTGACGTTGTAGCGGAGTTACCGCGAAAACGTCGCGGCAGCTCCGCTGAAGCTCCAAACCGTTGAATCGCCGCAGGCCAACGTGCCGTTCACGAGCTCGATCTTGACCTGCGTCGCCGCGGTGAGCTGCACGAAGACGTGGGCGATCAGGTTGGTCGGCTGGTAGCAGTAGATGTTCCCGTCAGCGGTCACCAAATCGAAATCGCGATTCACTCGGCCCGTTTGCGCGGCCGCGAACATCAGCACCGTGGGCGTCGTGCCGGGCAGCATCGTTCCGATGGAGAACTCGCCAATCGTCGGGTCCCAGTTCGCGTGCACCAGGGCGAGGTGGTGGTCTTCGTGCGCGGTGGCGTCGAAGAACCAGCGGCCCTGCGCCGTGTTGGCCACGTCCTGGGCCACGCTGCCGCACACCGGCGGAACAGTGGGGTGGATGCCGTTCACCGCGACGCGGGCGAGCAGCGAATCGCGCACGTCGGGGACGAAGTAGCTCAAGGGGCAGGTCGCGTGCACGCCGCCGGCTCCCGTCATGCGCCCGGGGTCCACAAATGTGAGTGTGGAGTCGGCATCGATGGCGCCGAGGTCGAGCGCGCCCTCACCGGGCCCGCCGGCGGTCCCGATCGCTTCGCCGGCGACTAGATCTACGGACACGTCCTTGCGGCATTGCTGATACGTGAAACCACCCGTCACGTAGGGCGACTGGCAGGAGCCGCCGAGCG
>DATBFV010000160.1:0-18355 GCA_036558345.1 Gemmatimonadales bacterium
AAGGGCCGTCCGGGCCAGCAGCAGATCACGCTGGACGTGCGGACCGGCGTGGCCACACCCACGCACGGCTATGATGAGATCCTGATGCAGAATTCGTTGGATTATTTCCAGGTGGTCAAAACCTCGTACATAAACTCCGGCAACGCGGTCCCGCGAAACATCTACGGCGATCCCAATGCCCCCAGCATACCCGCGTACATCTGGCCGAACGACGGCGTGAGCCAGAGCTGCGGCGCCCCAGGTGCGGGCTGCGGGACGATCGTGGATCCGTCCACGTACGTCTACCCGAACAACCTGATCATGCAGGGCAGTCCGGGGACCGACTGGTGGAAGGCGGTGTTCGGGTCGGGTCAATATCGCGATGCGAACCTGGCCGTATCGGGCGGCGGCGATAACAACGCCTACCACGTGTCGCTGAATTACCTCGACCAGGACGGCACGGCGAAGTACACGCGGTTTCAGCGCGGCGGCGCGCGGGTCAACACCACGTTCAACCTGGGGCGCACCAGCATCGGGGAGAACATCTCGGTTTCGCGCGAGCAGCACCACGGGGCCGAAGGGCTGACCGATGACAACGTCGGCGAAGGCGGCATCGTCGGCAAGAACATCTTCATGCAGCCGGTCATCCCGGTCCACGACGTCGGCGGCAACTGGGGCTCGGGCAAGGCCACCACGCTCGGCAACCAGTCCAACCCGGCCAAGGTCAACTACTTCGCGCAGAACAACATCGCGACGAACGACCGCATGTTCGGCAACATCTTCGGCATGCTGGATGCGGGACACGCGGTGTCGCTGCAGACCAAGTTCGGCTTCAACCTCCAGCAGGGCTCGTATCACGGCTATACGCCCGCGACCCCGGAGGACCACGAGCCGACGAACATCGACGGGATCAACGAGAACTACAGCAACTTCTCTGAAGTGACCTGGACGAACACGTTGAATTATGCCCGGACGATGAACCAGCACAACGTCACGCTGCTGGCGGGCACGGAAGCCATCAAGAGCAACTCCCGGTTCGAAGCGGGCAATTGCTCCAGCCTGCGCAACAACAGCGTCGACTCGCGGTATATCGACGACGCGCTGTGCGATCCGAACTCCAAGAACGTGTCGAGCTCGGGCGCCAAGCGGTCCCTGCTGTCGTTCTTCGGCAAGGCCGATTACAACTACGGTGAGCGCTACTACCTGAGCTTCACCGTCCGGCGCGACGGCTCCTCGACGTTCGGGCCGGACAATCGCTGGGGCACGTTCCCGGCCGTCGGCGCTGGCGTGAAGCTCTCGCGCGTGGCGTCGTTCTTCGAGAACCTGCCCATGCAGAACATGATGCTGCGCTTCGGCTGGGGCGTCACCGGCAACCAGAACGTCCCGTTCCGGATCTACGACACCTACGGCGGCGACCGCGGCGAGACGTTCTACGACATCGGCGGCACGGGCGCGTCGATTCAACCCGGGTTCAAGACCACCGCGCTCGGCAACACGACGCTCAAGTGGGAAGAGAATCACTCCACCAACGTCGGGCTCGATTTCGAGTTCGCGCAGAGCAAGGGCAACTTCACGGTCGACCTGTATCGCCGCAACACGGACAACCTGCTGTTCGATCCGCCGCAGCCGGCCGCGGGCGGCTCGGCCAACCCGCCGATCCTCAATATCGGCAGCATGCGGAACACGGGGATCGACTTCTCGGTCGGCTACCATAGCACGGTCGGTGGCACGCTGTGGAGCGTGACGCTCAACGGCAGCCACTACAAGAACGAAATCACCAAGATCGACGGCGTGCAGACGTTCTTCTTTGGGCGCGGGGCTTCCGTGGTTCGCGAGCAGAACGCGGTGCGCAACGAGCTCGGACATCCGCTCGGCTCATTCTATGGCCTGGTTGCCGACGGGTACTACACCGATTCACTCGATGCGGCCCCGTTCTGGGCCAGTGGCGCGCGTCCGGGTCGCATCAAGTTCAAGGACCTGGACGGCGATGGAGCAATCACGGCGGCCGACCGCACGTTCATCGGCAGCCCGCACCCGGATTTCACGGGCGGGATCGATCTCGCGGTACGCAGGGGGAACTGGGAGCTGAGCGGCACGGTGTTCGGGTCGTTCGGCGGCCAGATCTTCAACACGCAGAAGTACTGGTACGCATTCCGGTACTTCCAGACGAACGTCGCCAAGGACATGCTGACCGCTTCCGCACAGCTGGACGACGTCTGCAAGCCGGCTCCAGCGCCACGGAAGGACTGGGACTGCCCCGGCGCGCTGATCAATCCGGACGCGAAGTACCCGCGGCTCGACAACGGCGACGACTTCAGCCGCCAGTTCTCGAGCTACTGGGTGGAGGACGGTACGTACGTGCGGATGCGCACGCTGCAGCTCGCGTACAACCTGCCGCCGGCCATCATCAAATGGATCCCAGCCGCGCGGGTGTACTTGCAGGCTGAGAATCTGTTCACCATCAGCGGATACTCCGGACTCGATCCGTCGCTGCCGGTGCCCGCATCGGGCGGCGCCACGGGCGACATCCGGGACGAGGCCCGCGGCATCGACCAGGGCGTCTATCCGAGCAACAAGATCATCACGATCGGCATTTCGACCACCTTCTAACGCACTCGTCTTTATTGAGAGGGACGGAAGACGATGAACCGACACATGTGGCAGAGATGGCTGTATACCCTGGCGGGATTGGTGGTCGTCGCCGGCGTCACCTTCGCCTGCAAAGGCTTCCTGGACCAACCCGCACAGGGCACGGTTGGTCAGGAGACCCTGATGAACAAGGAAGGCGTGGAAGGCTCCCTCATAGCCGCCTACCGGGCGCTGGACTGCATGAACAGCTCCGGAGCATGGGGCTGCGCCGTCAGCAACTGGGTATGGGGCGGCGTCACCAGCAATGACGCGTACAAGGGATCGGATCTGGGCGACCAGAACCCGATTCATGGCGTGGAAACTTTCCAATGGCAACTTGGCGACGTCGACAGCTATTTGAACCAGAAGTGGACACAGGTCTACGAAGGGGTGTTCCGCGCCAATGCGACGCTTCGCCTGCTCGACGCGGTCGTGGCGGCGAGCCCCAACGAAATCACCCCCGAGAATCAGGCCGGCATCCGGGGTGAGGCGCTGTTCCTCAGGGCGCACTACCACTTCGAGGCGTACCGGATGTGGGGTCACATCCCGTACTATTTCGAGGGCGACTCGCTCCAGGTCGCGCAGGGCGGATACCGGAAACCGAACGACCTGCCGCTCGACTCAATCCTGGGTTTGATCACCGCTGATCTCACCGCGGCAGAAGGATTGCTGACGACCGCAGGCGCGGTGACCACTCCGCGCAACGGCGAAAAGGGTCGCGTGATGAAGTGGACCGCAACGGCGTACAAGGGCCGCGTGCAAGTGTACCGCGCGGCGCTGGACCCTTCCTACTGGGCCCAAGCGAAAGCGACGTTTGACGCGGTCAAGGCGAGCGGTGTGTACGGACTCGAGGCCGGCTTCAATCGGGTCTGGACCGCCGATCCAGCCTACCGCAACGGCAAGGAGACGATTTTCGCTTACCAGGCCTCCGCACGTGACGGCGAGCCAAACGGCGAGAACGCGAACTTCGGCGAGCGGCTGAACTTCCCCTACTCCGACGCCAACCATTTCACCTGTTGCGGCTTCTATCAGCCGTCGTTCAACCTGATCAACTTTTACCAGGTCGACGCGGCGGGACTGCCGTTGGCGATGAGCAGCTCCGCCTGGAATAGCCCGCCGGTCGAGCCGCCCGCCTCGATTCCGCCCTCCGACACGGGACAGGTATGGAAGGGCCAGAACTTCCACGCCGGCATCATGCGTGCGGTCGATCCGCGGCTCGACTGGACCGCAGGCCGCGACGGCGTGCCGTACAAGGACTGGAACATCCACTCGCGGGGCTGGATCCGTGACGCTTCGTATAGCGGGCCTTACAGCCCGAAGAAGAACATTCACGAGCAGGCCTTCCCAGCGGCGGAATCCAACGTGGGCTGGGTCGCGACACAAACGAATAACGTCCCAATCCACCTGTTCCGCTATGCCGACCTGCTCCTGATGGACGCCGAAGCGGAGGTGGAGTTGGGCAACCTGGAGGCCGCCCGCGCGCTGGTGAATCAGGTCCGGGCGCGCGCCGGTGTGGTCGCCCAGGGGTGCGGCGCCGACCCGACGGTGCTCGCCGCCTTCACGGCGTATTGTACCGGCAAGACGAGCATGGTGGATACGATGCGGGCGAATCTGGCCACCGGCGTCGATTCTCTGCAATCGGGGTGGGCGTTCTACAAGATCGGTCTCTATCCCCCGACGTGGACGGTTCAGACGTATGCGCGTGAGGCCGTGCGCGCGGAGCGCCGCCTCGAGTTGGCGATGGAAGGCCAGCGCTTCTTCGATCTGCGGCGCTGGGCGATCGCAGATACCGCGGTCACCGGTTATGCCGCAGTCGAGGGCTCGCGAATCACCTACCTGGCCGGCCTGTCGCTGAGCGGGCCCAAGTATGACTTCTATCCGATTCCGTCGGTGCAGATCGAGCTGAGCAAGATCAACGGCGTGTGCCAGTTGCAGCAAAACACCGGCTGGGGGAGCTGCCAGTAGCCTAGATCGCGCTTAGCGGTTTCGGATCGTAAATGCCTGCAGGGAGTCGCCCGTGTTCGCAACGAGCACGGCGCTCCCTGCAGGCGTTTTCATGAGCGCGAGTCCCGCCACACCTTTGGAAGCAAGAAATCCGCTCTCGAACGGCGACACAGGCGTAAAGTGCCCCTGACCATCGCCCCTGAGCCAGAGACCATTGCCAGCGTCGGGCGGCGTCGTATTCGGCTCCATCTCGGTGAGGTTGCCGGCAACGATCAGGTCGAGGTTGCCGTCGCCATCGACGTCGCGCGCCACGATGCCGCGGATCGGGGAGATCTGCGCGAGCTGCGGCAGCGGCGTGGCCGTGAACGTTCCGTTGCCCGTGTTCTGCAGGTACAGGCTTGCGAACGTATCCACCTGATAATGCAGCGCGCGCTTGAGCGCCGCACCGAACAGCTCATCGACGGTCGAGGCCGCGAAGGTCGAGTAGCGCGGCACGCGCAGCGCAATCGGATAGATCGTGGGGCCGAGCGTCGCACGGCCGAAGAACGGATACTCCTTCCCGTCGACCACCTGCGTGAAGACGATGTCGGTGCCCTGATTGGCGGTGAAGTCAGCCGCGTACACGCCAAATGGGTTCTGGGGCGAAGTCTGGTACATGAAGTTGAGTCCCATGTTGCCAGCAACGAGGTCGGGCCGGCCGTCATGGTTGATGTCGACCGCGGTGAGCGCTTGCCACCAGCCGCGGCTCGGCGGCAATCCGGCGGCGACCGGAACGAGCTTGGTCCCGTCGTTGTGATAGACCTGCAACGGCATCCATTCACCGGCCGTCACAAGATCGAGCCGGCCATCTCCATCGAGATCCGTCCACACCGCGGCCGTGATCATACCGACGGGCTGCGCCAGCTCCGGCGCGACTTGCGCCGTGACGTCCCTGAAATGGCCGCCCTCGTTGCGGAGGATGTAACTCCGGGCGGGATAGGGATAACTGCGCGGTGTGAGCCGGCCGCCCACAAAGAGATCGGGTCTGCTGTCACCGTTGAAATCGCCGGCTGCGACGCTCGCCGTGCAAGTGAGCATCGTCGGCAGGGCCGCAGTGTCGCGCGCGAATCGTCCCTTGCCTTGGTTGATGTACAGCCGATCCTGCAGGAGCTGCGACATCGGCGTGTGCTGATAGGCGCAGCTCGCCACGTAGAGATCGGGCCGGCCATCGCCGTTGGCGTCGAAGAACAGCGCTCCCCAGTCTTCGTAACGGCGGTCCGCGACCCACGGTTGACCTTGCGTCGATTCTACGAAGGTCCCGTTCCTCTGCTGGAGAAAGAGCTTCCCGCCCTGGTCCGCCGTACCGCCCACGAACAGATCGTCGAGACCGTCGCCGTTGACGTCCGCGACCGTGATCGGCGGGCCTTGCCGGGACGGCTCGTAGGGAAGCAACGGCTGAACGGCATAGTCCTCCGCGCTGGGAAGCACCTGCTTGTAGGGCGGCGCGGGAGCGGGCTGGAAAGCGAGGAGCCGGGAGTCAGGAGTCGGGGGTCGGGGGTTTGCCGGCGCGGCCTCAGCGTGCCTGACAGTAACGATCTGATCAGCCGAGAGTCCGGTCAGCGTTTGCCCGCGTCCATCCGGCCACGTCACGATGAGGCTGTCGACGCGCGTCGCCGTGCCGAGTCCAAAGTGCTCGCGGTCGTCCATGGTGGACATGAAGCCGCGATACGGCGAGTGGTAGAGGTACTGCCGCGTGCCGCCCGCGGTCAGCACCAATGACGCGCCGATGCCGCGGCGGTTCGATCCCCCACCCTGGAGCACCACGGTGAGGAAGTGCGAGCTGCTGTCACGCTCGGTATTCTCGTAGATCGACGCCGGCGCATCGATGTTGTTCACGACCAGATCGAGCTTGCCGTCGTTGTTGAGGTCCACGTAGGCCGCGCCGTACGAGAATCCCGGATCGGCAACGCCCCACGCTCTACTGACGTCGCTGAAGGTGAGGTCGCCATTGTTTCGAAAGACATAGTTAGGCACGCGATAGCTGCGCAGCGCCCTGAGCTGCTCGAGCGCCGCTCCAGCATTATGGCTGCGGCGCGCCGCGGACACCGCCGCCTGATAATCGAGATCGTTCGGCGCCTTGGGATAGCCGTTGGTGATGAAGAGGTCCTTGCGCCCGTCGTTGTCGAAATCGGCGAACAACGCGCTCCAGCTCCAGTCCGTCGCTGCCGTGCCGGCGAGATTCGCGATCTCACTGAAGACCACCTCACCGGAGGCGGTGACGCCGTTGCTGAGCTGGAGGGCATTGGCATCGTAGTCCGCCCGGAAGCCGCGGCCGCGCTCGGCGCTGCGCCGGGCGTACGTCAGATAGCCGCTCATGCGCTTGCGCTGCTCCGGTGCCGGGGGGAGCATGTCCATCTGCGCGATGTCGGGCCAGCCGTCGTTGTTGAAGTCGGCGATATCCACGCCCATGCCGGCGATGCTCGTGTGTTTCAGCGAGACCGCGGCCCTGTCGCTGAACGTGCCATTGCCGTTGTTGATGTAGAGCACGTCGTTGGGAGTGACGTCGTTGGAAACGTAGATGTCGGGCCGGCCATCGCGATTCACATCGGCCACCACCACCCCCAGTCCATAGCCGATCTGACGCAGAATCCCGGCTGCCCTGGAGACATCCGTGAATGTCCCATTGCCGTTGTTGCGGTACAGCGTATTCCAGCCTTCCGGGCTCTCGCTGCGCCGGCCGAGTGGGTTCATGTCCGCTTCGCCGCGCGCAAAGTCCTTGGGCGAGTTGTTCAGCAGGAAGAGATCGAGCAGCCCATCGCCGTTGTAATCCAGGAACGCCGCATGGGTGGTGTATGCGGTGTCTGCGATGCCATACGCCTGAGCGGCCTCGGTAAACGTGCCGTTGCCATTATTAATGAAGAGCAGGTTGGCCCGGTCGGCGCCGTTCGAACGGGGCCCAGGGGCCGAGACCGAGACGTAGATGTCCAGATAGCCGTCGTTGTTGATGTCCACCATGGTCGCGCCCGTGCACCAGCGATTCGTCTTCACCCCCGCGCGCTCGGTGATGTCCTCGAACTGCATGTTGCCCTTGTTTCGGTACAACCGGCTCGAGACCATGTTGCCGCTGAAGAACAGGTCGGGGAGCCCGTCGTTGTCGATGTCGCCCGCGGCCACGCCGGCGCCGTTGTAGATGTAGACGTTGGTCTGAACGTTGAACGAGTCGCTGGTGGTGATGGGGTTCGAGAAATTGATGCCGGTCTCGCGCGGTGACCGCAGGGTGAAGAGTGTTTCACGCTTCGAGCCGCAGCCGACCAGCAGCAGGCTACCAATCGCGAGCAGAGCCGGGGGGGGGCGAAACATGGGCAAGGAAGCTAACGCACCCTTGCCGGGCCGGATATCGTTTAGGTCCCCATGAATCCGGCAAAGCGTTTCATCGTGACTCTGGTGTTCGCGGCAGCGATCGCGGCAGTCGTGATTTTGAACGCCGGCGCGGCCGGCCATGGCGGCGGCGCGACCGAGACGATTCATCTCAGCGAAGTCGCCACCGCGAGCGGGATCGACTTCGTCCATCAGGAGCCGGCGCTCGATCCGAAGATCGCGAATATCGCGCCGCATGTCGGAGCCCTCGGTGCCTGCGTATCGGTCGCGGACGTGAACAACGACGGGTGGGGCGACCTCTATTTCACCACGTCGCGGTTCGGCGCGTCCAACGCGCTGTACCTGAACCAGCATGACGGCACCTTCAAGGATGTCTCAGCGGACGCCGGCGTCGGCGCGCTGAACCGCCCGGGTGAAGGCGTGTCGATGGGCGCCGTGTGGGGCGACTACGACAATGACGGCAACGAAGACCTGCTCGTCTACAAGTGGGGCTACCCCCAGCTCCTGCACAATCTCGGCAACGGACACTTCGAGGACGTGACCGCCCAGGCGGGCGTGCGCACGTGGATGAACTCGAACAGCGCGATCTGGTTCGACTTCGATCGCGATGGTCTGCTCGATCTCTACATCACGGGCTACTTCCGCTCCGACATCGACTTCTGGCGGCTCTCGAGCACACGCATCATGCAGCACAGCTGGGAGTTCGCGTCCAATGGCGGGAAGAACCTGCTGTTCAAGAATCTCGGCAACGGCCATTTCAAGGACGTCACCGATTCGCTCGGCGTCGGCAGCACGCGCTGGACACTCGCGGCCGCGTCCGCGGACTTCAACGACGATGGCTGGCCCGACCTCTATCTCGCCAACGATTACGGACCCGAGGAGCTGTACCTGAACCAGGCAGGGAAGCACTTCGAGCTGGCGCGCGCGGGCCTGCAGGACGACTCAAAGAGCGGCATGGCGGTCGCGGTGGGGGACGTCTACAATCGCGGCCAGCATGACGTGTTCGTCACGAACATCTCGGAGAAAGGCTTTCTGTTTCAGGGCAACAATCTGCGACTCAACTTCCTGAAGGAGCTCGGCCGGTTTGACGAAGTCGCGAAGGGGCCGGTCGCCGACGCCGGCTGGGCCTGGGGCGCGCAGTTCGGCGACCTGAACAACGACGGCCTGCTCGACCTGGTGATCGCCAACGGCTTCATCTCCGGCGACTCGGGGCGCAGCTACTGGTATGCGATGTCGAAGATTGCCGGCGCGCAGGGCAACATCTTCGAAGACGCCAAGAACTGGCCGGCGATCGGCACCGCCAGCCTGTCGGGCTACGAGCGCTCGCGTGTGCTGCTCAACCGCGGCGAGGCGGGATTTGTGGATGTGGCGCAGGAGGCTGGCGTCACGGACCAGCTGGATGGCCGCTCGGTCGCCATGGCCGATCTGTTCAATCGCGGGTTGCTCGACGTCGTGATCGCGAATGAGAAGGGTCGGGCGCTGTTGTACAAGAACACCGCCGATCCGAGCCACTGGGTGGAATTCCGGCTTGTGGGGACGCGCAGCAATCGCAGCGCGATCGGCGCGGAAGTCACCGCGGAAATCGGCGCGGGGCGCCAGCGCCAGGCGGTGGACGGCGGCAGCGGGTTCTGCAGTCAGAACGACCGCCGGCTGCATTTCGGCCTTGGGAGTCAGCGCCTGGGCCGAGTGACGATTCGCTGGCCTTCAGGAAATGAGCAAGTGCTGAGCGGCCTGGCGATCGATCAGCTGCATGTGATCACAGAGCCGCAATGACGACGGCACCGGCGCAGGCGCAGACGCGCGCCTGGATGGCCATCGCCATCGAGCCACGGTATTTGATCGTCTTCCTGATCACGCTCGTTCTCGTCGTGGGTGAGTGGCGCTACGGCATCCTCGGCGGCTATGAGCGCTTGGCGACGACGCTTGGCGTTTGCGTGGTGACCGAAGTCTTGCTGTCCTGGTGGCTCAGAGGTCGCGTGGCCAATGTGGCGAGCGCGTACATCACCGGGATCAGCCTCGCGCTGCTCACCAAACCGCAGGCGAACATTCTATGGCCGTTTGCCCTTGGCGCGTTCCTGGCGATCGCGTCCAAGTACGTCCTCACCTATCGCGGCCGGCATCTGTGGAACCCGAGCAACTTCGCGATTGCGCTCATGGTGCTGCTAGCCGCCGATTCGGTCGCGATCCTGAGCCATCAGTGGGGCAACGACATCTGGACGAACCTCGTGATCTGGTTCTTCGGGCTCGTGATCGCCTGGCGCGCCAGGGTCTTGCACGTGACGCTCACGTACGTCGCGTGCTTCATCGCTTTTGCCGTCGTGCGCCACTTCATTGTCGGCGGTCCACTGCTGACCGAGATCGCGCCCATCACGGGCCCGATGTACCAGCTGTTCGTGTTCTTCATGGTCACCGATCCGCGAACGACGGTGAGCACCAAGCGCGGTCGGATCATCGTCGTCGCCATCGTGGCTCTGGTGGAGACGCTGATTCGTCTATCCGGCGACTTCCAGCTCGCGCTGCTGAAGCCGTTCTACGTGTCGCCGCCGATTCTCGCACTCGCAATGGTCGGACCTATCGCCATGTTCATCGATCTGCGTCGGACCCCCGGACGGACTGCCGCGGCGTGAAGAGGGCAGTGTCGTGGGTACTGACCGGGATCGCGGTGGCGCTGCTCTTGTTCCTGGGGTATACGGGCATCGCCGGGGGGATGGATCAGTTCGATAAATCCACGCATGACCAGTACACAATCGGTCAAATCGTGCAGACCGTGTTTCAGCTCATCTTCGGCGTCCTGAGCTTCGCCGTCATCGGCACATGGTTTTGGAAGCGGTCCTCGAGCCGGCCGGTGATCATCGCCTGGATCGTGAGCCTGACAGTCGCCGGCGGCCTGGCATCCGTCGCCTGGGGTCAAACGAGCATCTGGATCGGCATCATCTCGGGAGCGGCCAGCGCGTTGGTTGCCTGGGCGATCGCGGCGCTATTGCGCGCCGGTGCCCGCGGCACAGCTTAGCCACCATGCCTTGGATCGAAGGACGGTCGCGCGGGGTGAAGGATCTCGGCGGGACAATTCTCGCAGCCTGGCGCACTAACAACCGCGTCACCATGGATCTCGTACAACGCTTGCCGGCGTCGCTGTGGGACGCTCCAGTGCCCGGCACGCCGCGGCGCAGCGTACGTATGATCGCAGCCCACATGCACAACGCGCGCTGTAGCTGGGTGAAGACGCTCGGCCGCGAACACGGCATTCCCACACCGGTGCGCGTCGATCAGCAGCGCGTAACACGACGCCAGCTCGTGGCCGCGTTGAAGCGCAGCGCCACGGGCATCGAAGCCGTCCTGCAGCTGGGACTCGAGTCGGGCGGCGCCGTGCCGCCATCCAAGGGCTACGTCTGGCGCAACCTGGCTCTCGATGTGGGCCACGTCCTCACCTACTTCGTCGCGCACGAAGGACATCATCGCGGCCAGATTCTCATGGTCGCGCGACAGATGGGTCAGCCCTTGTCGCGACAGAACGCGGGCCGGCTCTGGTGGTGGAAGTCCCCGGTGTAATCCCAACTTGCGCGCGCTGTCCCGCACATCGGTATTGAGATATCCACCAGCGGGGAGATCACGATGGATGATGCCGACGTCCTCCGAGCGATCCTCAGTGCGTACCAGGCGGTGATGGGAGCCTCATGGCCCGGCTTGCACCCGATGATGGCCGATCGCGCGGCCGGGTGGCCCACCGCATCGCAGGCGACGCTGGCAGGTGAGCTCGCGGAGTATTTGCAGGCATCGGCCCAGTCCAAACAGCAGGTCCGCGTCTTCTGGAAGTTTGCCCCGGATTTCAGGTTCGGCGGCTGTAACGAGCTGTTCGCGCGCGATGCCGGTATGAAGCGGCCAGAAGAGCTGGTAGGAACTGATGACTTCGATCGCCGGCTGCCATGGGGTCATCAAGCCGCGAAGTACCGCCAGGATGACGAGGCAGTCTACAAGAGCGGCACCGCCAAGCTCGACATCCTGGAACGGCAACAGTCCACGACAGGCATTACGTGGGTGCGGGCAGGCAAGACGCCCATGCGGAAAGCGAACGGCGAGATCATCGGCATCTTCGGCATGTACGAGCTGCTCGATGCCGAAACCGGCCGCAAGTTGTTCGCCGCCAGGAATGTCAAGCGCAAGAGCTGACGTTAGGGTCGCCGGTGGGCGGTCCGGTCGCCGGAGCTCGATGTCGATGTAGACGACGGCGTGGAGCTCGGTGTCGAAGTCGTGCCGGCAGACGCGCCGGACGAGCTACCGGATGATGTCCCGTATGACGGCGTACGCGGCTCACCCCAGCGCGTAACCTCCGAGTTCGCGTCGCCCGCTCCTTCCTTATAGCCTTGACCGTTCACGACGTGCCCGTGGGGACGCGAACCGCCGCCGGGCCCGACGTACACGATGGTCGGGGGACCGCCGGGGTAAAAGCCGCCGTAGCCGTAGCTATACGGATAGCCGTAGCCATATCCGTAGCCATACAGATTATCGCAGTAATACGAGGAGTAGCCGTACAGCAAATAATCGTACGAGCACTCGGGGTAGACGGTCGGTCCGTAGATCGGATTGACTCCGGTCTCGGTCTGCGACGCGCGCTCTGCTCTGCGCCGCTCGCCCTGGTGCGTGACGCCGTTGATGGCGAATACATCGGGATACGACAACGCGACCAGCAGATCGATGGTGCGCGATGGCACGCCGGCGTCGGCGAGTGCCACGACCCGCTTCGCATCCAGCATGAATGGGCCCCCATGTTCCACAAGCCACGCCTCGGCGATCGCCGGCTCGACATGCCGCGATGCCTCCACCACGTCTTCGACCGAGAGCGGCGCCGCGGCTGCCGCCCGCGCCTGCATCGTCGCCGTGATGTCGGGGTGAAGCGCGTCCTTCACTTCACTCGGAAGCAACACGTCGTCGGGGGCCTCGCGATACCGTTCCACGCGTACACCAGTCGCCAACCCGAGCGTGGCGCCCTGGATATAGAGCAGCTGACCGCTGCGAGTCATCGCGATCATGCCGGTGCCGGGGCGGGCGCCGCTCGAGGGGCAGCTGTCTTCCGAGCGGAAATAGACGCGATCCCCGAGGGAGGACCATTCGGCGCTCTGCCAGCCGGTGCATGCTCCGTGCGCCGTGGGGATCCGCTCACCGGTCGCGTCGATGCGCTCGCCGGCGACGACTTCTCCTTTTTCGATCTTTACGAAGTCGACGGCGGACGTTCCTGCCACAGGCACGACACACATCTGCGTTTTCGCGCTTGCGATCGGCTCCCAGCAGCCGACAAACGCCAGCCAGCGGGAATCGGTCCCGGTGTCCTGCCCCCGTGCCGGCGCCGCTCCAATGCCGAGCAGTGCGGCCGCGGTTAGCAAGGTAGGAATTCGCGTGCCCATGGAAGCCTTCCTTCCTAGAGTCTGAGCGACAGGCCGGCCGTCAACGCCAGCCCCGACAAGTCGATCTGGTTGAAGCCCTGGAAATCGCTGCTCATCGGCGCCTGTGCCCACGTGTAGCGAGCCTCGAGGTTCAACAGGGTCCAACTGCCAAGCACGATATCGAGACCGGCATTTGCGTGGGCGGTGGGCGTCCAGCCCTGCGACGTGTACTCGTCGGAGAACACCTGCAGCGTCTCAAAATCGATGAAATCACCGGACTGGCTGAATTTGTATTCCATCATTCCGCCACCCACGCCCAGGTAGAGGGCGCGTTTCGCCGGAATCCACGCGAACCGTCCGATGGACCGGCCGCGGGACGTCAGATAGTGCCGCAGCCCCAACGTGATAGGTATGCGGCGGAGCGACGTCGTCTGCTCGATCGGCTGATTGTTGTTGTCGATCCAGTCGCGAAACTCGGAGCCTTGGCTCGCATGGGCGTAACTGAAGTCCACGACGATGTCGGTCGCCGGAGACATCCGGAAGGCGAAGTTGGTCCCGAACGTGGCGGAACTGAAATCGTTGCGGTTGAGCGTGAGTTGATTGGTGACGAACGTATAGATGTCGCTGCTGGCGAGTGCGTGGTCGAATCCCGCGCGCAGCGTCCAGTTGCCCGTCGGGACTTTGAACAAGAAACCGTCGCCAGCGCTTTGCGCGTGCGACGGTCGTGCGATCGTAGTTATCGCGGTTGCGGTAAGCAGCAGTGATCTGAGATTCATGACCAACCTCGCCTGTGGCCGCTACTCTTACCTACGCACGGGGAGCCCCGGGCGTCAACCACCCTCGATGGGGGATTATGTCGTATTGCTCGCAGAAGCCACTCGGCCATATAGATTACCGCCATGGCAATTCTCGGCCTCCGCACAGTCATCTATAAGGTCCCGGATCTTCAGCGCGCTAAGCAATGGTACAGCACCGCCTTCGGCGTCCAGCCGTACTTCGATCAGCCGTTCTATGTCGGATTCAACATCGGGGGCTTTGAGCTCGGCCTCGATCCGGATACGAAGGGCAGCAAGGCTGGGCCGGGCGGCAGCGTGGCGTACTGGGGCGTGCCGAACATCGACAAGGGCGTGGAGCAATTCATCCGGTCTGGCGGAGTCCTCAAGTCGCCGGTGCAGGACGTCGGCGAGGGCATTCGCGTCGCCACGGTCGCCGATCCGTTCGGCAATCTCATCGGTCTGATCGAGAACCCGCACTTCGGAAAGGCATAAAACGAGTCGGTATCGGCCCCTCCTGCTCGCTCTCCTTCTTGGATGCGCGCCATCCATCAGAGCAGGAGGCTCCCAGCCGGTCGTCACTGAACGCCTCTACTTTGGCCGCAACATCGACGACACGCTCGGTGTGACGGATTCGCTCTGGGCGGTGTTTGTGCATGACGTGGTCAGCCCCCGTTTGCCCGCCGGGTTCACGTTCTGGACTGCACAGGGTGCGTGGCAAGATTCCACCGGCCGCCAGACGCGCGAGCCGGGTTTCGTCCTCGAAGTCGTACATCCGACTCACGCGGTGGCCGACTCCGCGATCACCGCGATCATCGCCGAGTACAAGCGCCGGTTTCAGCAGCAGTCGGTGCTCCGCGTCGTGACTGCCGGGCGCGCCAGCTTCTGATTCAATGCCTACACCGATTTCTCATGCCGCTGTTGGTCTCGCGATTGGAGCTTGGACCGCTCCGGCGCCTCGGCCAACTACTCGCGTCTGCGCCCTGGCCGCGGCGTGCGCTGCGCTTCCCGACATCGATGTGTTATGGTCAGCCGGCCTGCCTGAATCGTCGCCATTCGCGCATCGCGCGCTTACGCACTCGCTCGCATTCGCCGTCGTTGCAACGATCCTCGTCACGAGCGTCGGGTTTCGCCACGACCGCGCGCGCCTCGCGGTCACGCTCGGCCTTGGCTTGCTCTCGCACAGCTGCCTCGACGCGTTGACGACATACTCTCTCGGCATCGCATTCTTTGCGCCTTTTTCCGAGCAGCGGTTTCGATTTCGGTGGACGCCGCTTGGGCGGCCCGATGGGATGATCCTCCGTCAACTCGCGGTCGAATCCGTGTTCGTTCTTCTGCCCGCGGTCCTGCTTTTCTGGCTCGGTTGGCGCCTTCGTCGTCAAAGCGCGGTCTCCGCCCCCAGCTCGTGAGGATCATTCTTATTCGCCATGGCAGGCCCGCCTGGGACTTTCGGACACCGATTTGCGGGTACGCCTTTGGCGATTGGCGGCGAGGAGAGGATGCAGCACCGCTCGATCCCCACTCTCGGCCGGATCTCGCGCTCGAGCAGTTGATCCGATCGGCGGCGTGTGTGTTTGCCAGTCCGTTGCGACGATCGCGTGAATCCGCAGTACTGCTCGCGCCCAGGGCCGCTGCGGTTATCGCTGCCGAGTTTCGGGAGGCAGACCTGCCCTTCGCCTTTCGCTCGGGCCTGCGGCTTCGCCCGAAGCTATGGGGATTGCTCGCGCGGTCCGCATGGTTCTGCGGCTGGTCTACGGGTGTAGACAGTCTCAGCGTGGTGCGTGAACGTGCGGCGAACGCTGCGACGCTGCTTCGAGAGCGCGCCGCCCGCGACGACACTGTCGCGCTCGTAGGGCATGGGATGATGAACATCCTGATTGCGCGAGAGCTGCGTACCACTGGGTGGCGTGGGCCGAGGATGCCTTCGCGCCGGCATTGGGGCTTTGGGATATATGAGCGCGGCGGATCTAAGCCGTCAGTGTAATGACGCGATCGGCGTGCGCTCGCGCGAACTCGGCGTCGTGCGTCGACACGAGTAGGCCGCGGCCCTGTTGACATAGCCGGCGGAGCGTCGCGCCGAGCACGCTGCGGCGCGCCGGATCGAGTGCCGCGGTCGGCTCGTCCATCAGCAACAACGGAGGGTCCGGTGCCAGCGCGCGGGCGATTGCCACGCGTTGCGCCTCGCCGCCCGAGAGTTGACGCGGCCACGCGACCGCGCGCGCTCCGACATCCAGCTCCGCGAGCAGCGCCGTAGCGATCGTCTCCGCTTCGGCGCGCGTTTTGCCGAGCACGTGCCGCAGCGCCAGGGTCACGTTGTCGAGCGCCGTCAGATGCTCGAACAGCGCGTGCGCCTGGAACACGAATCCGACCCTTCGCCGCAGCGCTACGAGTCGGGACTCCTGTGGCACCGGCCCGGGCGAGAGCGCGAAGCCGTCCACGACAATTTCCCCGGAGTCGAACGGCAGCAGCGCAGCGACCGCCCGTAGTGCCGTCGTCTTGCCCACGCCCGAAGGGCCCATGAGCGCGACCAGCTCACCTCGGGCGACCTCCAGCGACAGGGCGCGCAGCACCTCGCGACCGTCGAAGCGCACGGAGAGCTGATCGATCCGCAGCAGCGCGCTCATGGTGCTTTCCAGCGGCGCTCCAAACGCCGCGCAAGTCGCGAGAGCGGCAGTGACATCGCGAGATACACGATCGCGCACAGCGCTCCGGGGACGACCCAACTTCCGATGTTCGTCGCGTAAATCGCAGTCTGCTTGGTGAGCTCGACGACGGTGATGACCGAGACGAGCGCGGAATCCTTGAGCAGGGCGACGAAGTCGTTGGTCATCGGGGCGAGGGCATAGCGCAGCGCTTGTGGGCCGCGGATCAGGCGCAGAATCTGGAGCTCGGAGAATCCCAGCGTGCGTCCGGCTTCGAGCTGGATGCGCGGCACGGCTTCGAGCGCACCACGGTAGATCTCAGCCTCGTAGGCCGCGTAGTTCAGCCCCAGCGCGAGGATGGCGGCAATGAAGGCAGGGAGGCGAACCACGCCCGCCAGGCCATAGTAGATCACGAACAGCTGCAACAGGAGCGGCGTGCCGCGAATGATCTCGATGTAAAGCGTGGTCGCGACACGTAGTACGGAGCGTCCATAGACCCGTCCCGACGCCAGCGCGAGGCCGGCGATCACGGCAAGGGTCATCGACAGGATCGACACCAGCAGCGTCACGACCGCGGCTCGTGCGAGCGAGGGCACATACGCGAGCACCTGATTCGAGGTCGCCGTTCGCGCCGCCTGCGCTGCCATCCCGCCTCGCAGCACGCGCTCGAAGAAGGCGCCCTGACTGTCGTCCCACACATTCCAACGCCGGAAGATCTGCTCGAGCGATCCGTCGCGCATCGCTTCGCGCAACACGAGATCGACGGAATCGCGCAACGCGCTGTTCGCTTGCGCGAGAACACCGACGTAATGCCCGATTGCAACCGGCTGCGCGAGGATGACGAAGCCGGTCCCGCCGCGCCGTCGCAGCGCCCGTTGCGCGATAATGTGATCGAGCAGCACTGCGTCTACCCGGCCCGCCACAAGATCGGAATACGGATGCACGTCATCATCGTAGGAGATCGCGATCAGGCCGGTCGAGTCCCGCGCGCCGAGCAGCATGTCGTACGCGATTGTCGAGCCGAGCGTGGCGACGCGGCGGCCGCGCAGATCAGTCAGCCCGAGGATCCGGCTCGCGTCCTCCGGCCGGACGGCCAGCACCTCGCGAAACTCGAAGTAGGGCAGGGTGACGGCGTGGCGCGCGCGCCGTGCGGGGGTGTCCTCGACGCCCGAGAGGCCGATCGCGAAGTCGCCGCGCTCGACCGACTGATCGATGTTGGACCACTGGACCTGCAGGAATTGCGCGCTCCGGCGGCCCAGCCCGCGCGCGATGCGCGCGGCGACTTCGACGTCGAATCCACGGACTCTCGAGGGATCGGCGGGATCGGCTTCGACGAACGGGGCGCCGCCTTCGGCGTCACCGCCCCAAACCAGGACCTGCGTCGGGTGCTGAACTGCCGCGAGGCAGAGCGCGAACGCTGCGATCACGCCGCGAGGGCGACCGCGTACAACCAGCGCCGCGCTTCGACGTCGCCCGCCCAGAGCGCCGGGCCGACGGGAGAACCGAGATAGATGAGCGTGCCTTTGCCCACCTTGCGGCGGAACGCGACGGGCACGTCTCCCGCTCGCGCGATGATCTCACCCGGCTGATCGGCCGGCACCACGACTCGGCTGAAATCGCGGATCCGCGTGCGACGTGGCCAGGTGAATTCGAT
>DATBFV010000161.1:0-2701 GCA_036558345.1 Gemmatimonadales bacterium
TCGCATCGTTGCCGCCGGCGCCGACATCCTCGTCGCGGGCCAGGCCATCTTTGGCAGTCCGGACGCCGAGCGAGCCACGCGCGAGCTGCGCACCGCTGCCATGGCCGCGGTTGCGTCCTGATGCCCTCGTCCATTTCCACGCTTCGGGTGCGCTACGCCGAAACCGATAAGATGGGTGTGGTGTACTACGCGAACTACCTCGTATGGTTCGAGGTGGCGCGGACGGATCTGCTCCGCTCGCTGGGATGGAGCTATCGCGAGATGGAGCACGCGGGCGTGGCGCTGCCGGTGATCGAATCGCACTGCGAGTACCACCGTCCCGCGAAGTACGACGACGAGATCGAGATCAAGACGGAGGGGCGGATGCTGTCGCCGGTACGGATGGAGTTTCGGTACGAGGTGTTCCGGCTGCACAATCGGACCTTGACCGCCTCGGGACGAACGGTCCATGCCGCTGTGAACCTGGACGGCCGTCCGTGCCGCCTGCCGGTGCGCATCCGAGAGGTGTTCGCATGAAGGCGCTCGTCACCGGCGTGGCGGGATTCATCGGCTCACACCTCGCCGCGTCGCTGCTCGATTCAGGTGCGGCCGTCGTGGGCGTGGACTGCTTCACCGCTTACTACCCCCGCGCCATCAAGGAAGCGAATCTGGCCGTCAACGCCGGCCGCGAGGGGTTCCGGTTCGTCGAGACGAGCATCCAGAACGCGGACCTGCCGGTCCTGCTCGATGACGTCAGTCACGTGTTCCATCTGGCGGCGCAGGCGGGCGTCCGCAAGAGTTGGGGTAAGGATTTCCGCTCGTACACGGAGAACAACATCGAAGCCACCCAGGTCCTGCTGGAGGCCTGTGTCGGGCGCCCCTTGACGCGTTTCGTGCACGCCTCGAGCTCGTCGATCTATGGCGAAGCGGTGTCGGTCCCGATGCGCGAGGCGGATTTGCCTCGTCCGATCTCGCCGTACGGCGTCACGAAGCTCTCGGCCGAGCAGCTCGGCTACCTCTATCACGTGAACCACCGCGTGCCGGTGGTGGCTATGAGGTATTTCACGGTGTACGGGCCGCGGCAGCGCCCCGACATGGCATTTCACAAGTTCATCTCGGCGGCGTTGAAGGATCAGCCGATCCCGCTGTTCGGCGACGGGGAGCAGACACGCGACTTCACGTTCGTCAGCGACGCGGTCGCGGGCACCGTCGCGGCGGGCGGTCGCGGTGTCAATGGCCACTCGTACAACATCGGCGGCGGATCCCGGGTCTCCATGAACGAGGTCTTGCGGGTTCTCGAGCGCGTTGTGGGCCAGCCCCTGAAGGTTGCGCGGGAGGCGCCACAGAAAGGGGACATGCGCGACACGTATGCGGACACCACGCTGGCGCGTCGCGAGTTGGGATTCGAGCCCACGGTCGGGCTCGAAGAAGGAATTCGAGCGGAGTATCGATGGCTGTCTTCGTCCCCGGTGCCCGTGAAGCAGGCGCCTCGTCCACTGTGGATCGTGAGCCTGGTCGCGCTCGTCTTCCTGGCTGGCGCCTGCGCGTCCACGACCGCCAAGAAACCGCCGACCGGCACGCCCGAACCGGACAAGTTCCTGTTCGAGCGCGGGACCCAAGAGCTCGACAAGCGGCACTGGATCGTGTCCCGCGAGTACTTCCGGCAGTTGGTTGACAGCTATCCCCAGAGCCAGTACCGCGCAGACGCGAAGCTCGGTGTCGGCGACACGTATCTCGGCGAAGGCAGCGCCGAGTCCTACGTCCTGGCGATCAACGAGTTCCGCGAGTTCCTGAGCTTCTACCCCACGCACAAGCGCGCCGACTACGCGCAGTTGAAGCTCGGGATGTGCCACTACTACCAGATGCGCGCGCCCGAGCGCGATCAGACGGAAACGCGCGACGCGATCCGGGAGCTGCAGTCGTTCGTCACGCACTATCCGAATTCCGAGTTCATCGAAGAGGGTCAGAAGCGCCTGCGGGACGCCAAGGACCGGCTCGCGGATTCCGAGCTCCACGTCGGGGTGTTCTACTATCATGCGCACTGGTACCCGGGCACGATCGAGCGCCTGAAACCGATAGAGAAGAACGATCCGGCCTATACGAACCGCGACGCGGTGTACTTCTACATGGCCGAGTCGTACATCAAGTTGTCGCGACCTGCCGAGGCGCTTCCCTTGTTGGAGAGGCTGGTGAAGGAATTCGAGAAGAGCGACTACCTCGAGCAGGCCCACAAGCGGATCGATGAGCTGAAGGCGGCAACCCCCGCCAAATCCAATGGAGGCTCGACATGAAGCGCACCCGGATGCTGCCGTTCCTGGTCGCCCTGAGTGTTCCAGCGCTGACCGCGGCCCAGACCCCGGTCCCGCCGGCACGTACGCGACCGCAGGTCGAGAACACCACCGGCGCGACGGACGCGGCGCAGCTCGCGTGCGCGCCAGCCGCCGTCCTGGTGGCTCCGGCGATGCCGCTCCGCGTCGCGGGCGGCACCGAGCACGGCAAGTACATGTTCGGTCCCAACCAGCGGATGATAATCGGCGCAGGCACGAAGCAGGGATTGCAGACCGGCCAGGAGTACTTCGTGCGGCGCGTGGTCCACGATCAGTTCTCCCCGATGGCCGCGGCCTCGGTGCTCACGAGCATCCACACCGCCGGCTGGGTGCGGATCACCGATGCCTCCGACGACGTGTCGATCGCGACCGTCATGCATGCGTGCGACGGCGTG
>DATBFV010000162.1:0-7386 GCA_036558345.1 Gemmatimonadales bacterium
CGATCTCGTCAAGATCGTCGACATCGTCTTGCGCGCGAACGCCAAGGCGATCTCGCTCGAGGCGGCGAACCCGCGCCACGAGCACGAGTGGGCGCTGTGGCAGGACGTGCCGCTGCCCGACGACAAGATCCTGCTGCCGGGGGTGATCGACACCTCGACCAACTACGTCGAGCATCCGGATCTGGTCGCGCAACGAATCGTGCGCTTCGCCGGTGTGGTCGGGCGCGAGCGCGTCATCGCCAGCGCCGACTGCGGTTTCGGCACCGCGGCCGGTCACGGCAAGATCGATCCGGGCGTGGCTTTTCTCAAGCTCGGCGCCCTGGTCGAGGGGGCGAAGCGCGCGAGCAAGCAGCTGTGGAGCTGAGCTGCGCAAGACGCACTACAGTGCGGCGAGTCGTCATTGCCGGGCTTGACCCGGCAATCCATCATTCTTCGCGAAGCTAGAATTGTTCTTCCGCCAGCGCCATGACGCCGGCGCAGCCGTGCCGCGTCGTATCGGATAGTCCGGCGGCCTGGGACAGTACGTGGTCGGCATAGAACCGCGCCGTGGCGATCTTGGCGCGATAGAACGCGGGATCGTTCTCGCCTGCGGCAAGCCTGTTGTGCGCGACGAGCGCCGCGCGCGCCATCTGCCATCCGCCGCACACGATCCCGAAGAGATGGAGCAAGGGCGTCGCTCCGCAGAGCGCGCTGTTGATGTCGTTCCCGCCGGCTGCCCGGACCCAGTCGACCGCCGCGGACAAGGCCTCGACGCCGCCGCGCAGCCGCGTCCCTATGACCGCGAGATCGTCTCCCGACGCGCCGTCCAAGCCGTCGGCGGCGCGCTCGATCTCGGCGATCAGAGCTCGTACGGCCCGCCCGTCATCGCGCAGTATCTTTCGGCCGACGAGATCCATGGCCTGGATGCCGGTGGTCCCTTCGTAGATCGTCGTGATGCGGGCATCGCGCAGGTGCTGCGCGGCGCCGGTTTCCTCGACGTATCCCATTCCGCCGTGGACCTGCAGGCCGATGGAGGCAATGTCGATCGCCGTTTCCGTGCTCCAGCCTTTGACGACCGGGATCAGCACATCCGCCGCGGCCTGCGCGCGCGCCGCGGTGTCCGCGTCGGGATGCCGGCGAGCCGCGTCGAGCATGCCCGCCACCACATAGGCGAATGCGCGCATCGCCTCGATGCGCGACTTCATCGACATCAGCATGCGCCGGACGTCGGGATGGCGGATGATCGGAACGGCGCGGCCGCCGTTGGCGGCGTCCTTGCCCTGCACCCTCTCCTTGGCCCAGGCCAGCGCCTGCTGATAGGCGCGCTCGGCGATTGCCACGCCCTGCATCCCCACGGCGAAGCGCGCCTCGTTCATCATGACGAACATCGATTCGAGGCCGCGGTTTTCCTCCCCGAGCAGATAGCCGATGGCCCCGCCCTTGTCCCCGAATGCGAGCGTGGCCGTGGGGCTCGCATGGATGCCGAGCTTGTGCTCGATGGAAACGCAATTCACGTCGTTGCGCTCGCCCAGGCCGCCATCGTCGTTCACGAGAAATTTGGGCACCAGGAACAACGATATGCCCTTCACGCCTTCGGGCGCGTTCGGCGTGCGTGCGAGCACGAGGTGAATGATGTTGTCGACGAGATCGTGCTCGCCGAAGCTGATGAAGATCTTCTGCCCGCGAATGCGGTAATGATCGCCGTCGGGCAGCGCGCTGGCGCGCAGCAGCGCCAAGTCCGAGCCCGCCTGAGGCTCGGTGAGGTTCATGGTCCCGGTCCATTCGCCGGCGACCATGCGCGGCAGATACTTTCGCTTCTGCGCCTCGGTCCCGCACAAGAGGATCGCTTCCACCGCCCCCTGGGTCAGCAGCGATACCAGGGAGAAACCCAAATTGGCTCCGTCCCACATCTCCATGACGGCGGCATCGACCAGTTTGGGCAGGCCCTGGCCGCCATATTCCGCCCCGAACCGCAATCCGTTCCACCCGGCTTCGACGAATTGCCGATAGGCTTCGCGGAAGCCCTCGGGCATCGTCACGTGGCCGTTGTTCCATTTCGCCCCTTCGACGTCGCCGACGCGATTGAGCGGCGCCCAGATGTCGCTGGCGAATCTCGCCGCCTCCTCGAGCACGGCATTGACGAGATCCGGCGTTGCGTCCTCGCAGCCCGGCAGGCGCGCGACGCTCGCGAGATCGGCGAGCTCCTGGATCGCAAACTGCATGTCCTTGACGGGAGCGCTATAGGTGGTCATTCGATTGTCCTCGCCTGTGCCGGTGGATCGTCTCCGAGAAACCGATGAACGACCGGGGCGACGTCCTCGGCCTTCGACACCAGGAAGAGGTGGCCGTCGTCGACCACGTGCAGCTCCGCGCGCCGAATGAGCGCGGACAGGATCCTGGCGTTGACGACCGGTACGATCGGATCGTCCGATCCGTGCATGACGAGGGTCGGCTGCGGCAGCAGGCGGAGCCAGGGAAGGCTGGTCCATCCGGCCGCCGTGATCAGTTGATACAAGTACCCGCGGTAGCTCGGCGCCTGGAGCGCCTGGCTGTGCCGGCTGAGCAGGTCCGGGTCGCGCCGATAGGCTCCGCCATAGATCTGGCCGCCGAAAGCATGAAGAAAGTCCGGATCGACATATCGCCGCGGGCTTATGAGCTTCGTGAGCACGCTCAGACTGCCGGGGACCATCAGGACGCCGGGAGAGGTCGATGCCAACACGAGCTTGCGGCACTGCGTCGGAAACTGAAATGCGAACGTCTGCGCGAGCGCGCCCCCCCAAGACACGCCGAGCGCATCGATCGGGCCGTTGTACCCGAGCTCGAGGAGAAGCCTGTGCGCGAGCCGGGCAAGCCCGGCGAAGCGATAAGGCGCCCACGCGGCCGGGGAGCCGCCCGAGCCCGGAACGTCGAACGCAACGACCTCGCGGTCCGGCAACGCCGACACGAATGGTTCGATCAGTTCCAGGCTGGCGCCGATCCCGTTGCAGACGAGCAGCGGCGGCAGACGCGACGCGCCCGGGCGAATGCCTATTCGCAGCCGCTGGCCGTCTATCGTCAGACTCCGAATATCCATCGCTAATGCGCATCCCGTTGTGGTTAACGCAACAGTGCCGCGCACTCGGTGTGCCCCCCTCCCCCTTGTGGGGAGGGGTTGGGGGTGGGGGTCGTGCGATCGAGGCACCGACGTTGCCAAACGCACCACCCCCCTCCCCAGCCCTCCCCCACACGGGGGGAGGGAGCAGACCGAGTTTGCCGCTCGCTCCGCTTCCATTTCACCGGCATAGGCCCCAATGCCTGGGCCTGCCCGACCAATTCAATGCACATGGCGTCGGAGCTCCCGCTGGACCGCTGCAGACTCTCAACCGGCGCTCACATACGTCCCGGGCGCGCCGGCACCAGGCGGGTAGCGGTCATTGCCCAACCGTTCCGGCGCCGCCCGAATCGCGCCCGACCGCTCGGCCAGCCAAGAACGCCAATGCTCCCACCACGATCCCGCAACCGGCTTTGCCGCCGACAGCCAGCCGTCGGGATTCGGAACGAGCTCGCGATTGACGAAGAATTTCCCCTTTGCGCTACCGGTCGGACTGATCAGCGTCTGGATGTGGCCGCTCGAGCTGAGCACGAACTCGCTCTTGCCGCCGAGCGCCCGAGCCATCCGGTAGCCGTCCCGCCAGGGAGTGATGTGGTCGGTGAGGCCGGCGACGATGAATTTGTCGCAATCGATTTGCGACACGTCGATCGGAACGCCGAGGACCTTGAATTGACCGGGATGCAACAGCCAATCGTTCGCAAAGATATCGACCAGCGTGCCGTGAAACTTCGCGGGCAGACGGGTGGTGTCGTTGTTCCAATAGAGGACATCGAAGGCAGGCGGGGGATTGCCCATCAGA
The DNA here is from genome assembly GCA_036558345.1 of Gemmatimonadales bacterium. GTDB lineage: Bacteria > Gemmatimonadota > Gemmatimonadetes > Gemmatimonadales > GWC2-71-9 > 20CM-2-65-7. The sequence goes on from DATBFV010000162.1 coordinate 3,870, forward strand.
TAGTTGTTGATCCAATAGCTCCAAATCAGGTCATTCGGCCGCATCCACGCGAAGACGCGGCCCATCTCGCCGCCCTCCAGAACCCCTCTGCGCGTCGTCTCCAATTTGGCCGCCGCAATCACCTCCGGGGTGGAGAACAATCCGAGCTGGGTATCCGGACTGCCGCCGAGCACCGCCACCATCAGCGTCATCGCGCGGATCAGCGGCTCGCGCCGGGCCGCGAGCGCGGCCGCCAGGATCGTCGCGGTCATCGCGCCCGAGCAGGCGGCGTGCACGATGACGTCGGGCGAGCCCGTGATGTCCTGGATTGCCGCGATGGCCTCGCGGATCGCCGCGACGTAGGTGGCCATGTCCCAATCGCGCTCTGCGGCGGTCGGATTGCGCCAGCTGATCGCGAAGACCTGGAACTGGCTGCGCGTGAGGTGCTCGACGATGCTCCGGCCGGGAGCGAGATCGAAAAAGTAGAACTTGTTGATTTGCGGGGGGACGATCAGATGCGGCCGCGCGTGAACTTGCTCGGTCGTCGGAGAATACTGGATGAGCTCGAGCACGGGGGTCGTCAGCACGACGGCGCCTTTGGAGAGCGCGAGATTGACTCCCACCTCGAACGCGCCCTTGTCGACCTGGGACGGCATCCAGCCGTTCGTCGCCATATCCGCAAGCATGTTTTGCAAGCCGGCCAGCAGGCTTGCGCCACGGCTGTCCAGAGTCTTTCTCAGCGCCGCGGGATTGCCGATCAGCGTATTCGTCGGCGCGGCGGCATCCGCCACCAGGGACGCCGCGAATCGAACGCGCTGCTTGGTGCGGCGGTCGAGCCCCGACTGGTCCACGAATTGCGCCACTGAATTCGTCCATGCGAGATAGGTCTGAAGGCACAGTCGGTAGAGCGGATTATCCTGCCACGCGGGATCGGCGAATCGCTTGTCGCGGGGGGCTGCCGAAAGCTTCGAGCTTCCCAACGCTATTGCCACGAGGTCGCGCAGCAGCGCGGCTTCCTGCTCCAGGACCAGGAACGGATGCCGGACTGCTTGGTGGGCGAGCTGTTCCAGCGCTGCCGTGAGGTCCTGCGGCCGGAATCCGATGAAGGGATTGGGGCCGAGCATGCCTTCGGTCGCATTGTCGATGAGCTGTTGCGACGCATCCGGTTCGGCAGCAGGTTGCTCGCGGGTGTCCATCGGCTTGCCTACCTCCCGTCCGCACGTCCCCGATCGACCAGCACCAGCGCCACGGCGACCACGGCCGGCTTCTGTTCGCCCTCGATCTCGATCTTGTTGTCGGTCCGCAAGAGCAGGTATTGGGCGCCCCTTTCTTCCACCGACAGCAATCCGATTCGATTGCGGACCCGGGCGCCGGCCTTGACCGGCGTGATGAAGCGCACGTGCTCGAGGCCGTAGTTGAAGGCCTGCTCGATACGCGCGGGCCGGATGAAGACGTCGAGCGCGGTCGGGCCGATCAGTGACAAGGTGAGATAGCCGTGCGCGACCGGGCCGCCATAGGGGCTTTCACGGCGTGCCCGGTCGACGTCGACGTGAAGCCACTGGTCGTCGCCCGTGCACGCCGCAAATTGGTCGATCCGTCCCTGATCGACCGTGATCCATTCGGAAACGCCGAGCTCGCGGCCCACGAATGACGCGCTGTCCTCCAGGCTGAACGTTCGGTGTTGCGAGGCGGCCATGTCACGACCAGCGGATACCCTTTGCGATCGGCGACGGCTATTGTCGAAACTGCTCGCGCAGGAGCTTCTTATCGAGCTTGCCGACGCTGGTCCGGGGCAGCGCCGAGACGAACACGATTCGATCCGGGACCGCATAGCGCGATATCACGCCCTGGCAGGCGTGGCCCTGCAGGCTTTCCTTGATCTCGCAGTCGCTGACCGAGCAGCCCTCCTTGGCGACCACGACTGCCAGCGGACGTTCGGTCCACTTCGGATCCGGAATGCCGATGACGGCGGCTTCGCGCACGGCGGGGTGCTTGAGAATGAGATCCTCGATGTCGAGCGACGAGACCCATTCGCCGCCGGTCTTGATGACGTCCTTGAGACGATCGGTGATCTTGAGGTATCCGTCGGCGCCGATGACGCCGATGTCCCCGGTGTGCAACCATCCGCCGAGCCACAGCTTTTCCGAGTTTGCCGGATCGCGCAGGTAGCCTTGCGTCAGCCACGGCGCCCGCGCCACGATTTCGCCCGGCGTTGCGCCGTCCGGCGGAACGTCCTTCATCTCCGCATCGACGATCCGGATATCGACCAACGGAATCGGGCGTCCAGCCTTGATCCGCAGATCGAGCTGACGATCCAGGCTCCATGCTTCCTGTTCGGGCCCGAGATGGGCCAACGTGAGCACGGGACAGGTCTCCGACATGCCATATCCGGTCGTGATGTCGATTCCGTGCAGCATGGCCTCCTTCGCCAAGGCCCGTGGCAGCGCAGCCCCGCCCACGATGACTTTCCAGCCATTCAGCACTCCGTCCGCCGCTTTGGGATGGGCGAGGATCATTTGCAGGATGGTGGGGACGCAATGCGAAAAGGTGACCTTCTCGCGTGCGATCAGGTCGAGCACGAGATCGGGCGAATATCTCCCGAGATAAACCTGCTTGAGGCCGAGCGCCGCCGCGACATACGGGAAGCCCCACGCGTGAACGTGAAACATGGGGGTGACCGGCATGTACACGTCGCCCGCGTTGACACGGCCGTGCCCAGTACCGGTGATCGCGTTTTGCAGCGCCATGGTGTGCAGCACCAGCTGGCGATGGCTGAAGTAGACGCCCTTGGGAAGACCGGTGGTGCCGGTGGTGTAGAACGTGGTCGCGCGCGTGTCCTCGTCGAGGTCGGGGAATAGGTAGTCCGCCTCCGCCCCCGCGAGTAGCGCCTCGTATTCGCCCGCGAACGGAAGCCCCGTCTTCGGAGACGCACCGGCATCATCGATCCAGACCAGCGACTTCACGCCCTCGACGCGATCCCAGATCTTTTCCAGGATGGGGAGGAATTCGCTGTTCACCAGAATGACGTCGTCCTTGGCGTGATTGATGGTGTAGAGAATCTGTTCCGGGGAGAGCCGCACGTTGATGGTGTGCAGAGTGGCCCCCATCATCGGAACGGCAAAGAAGCATTCGAGGTAGCGGTGACTGTCCAGATCCATCACCGCCACGGTCTGCCCGCCTTGAACGCCGAGCTTGGCCAGGGCGCTCGCCAGCTTGGCGATCCGGTCGCGGAAGACGCGATAGCTGTAGCGCGTTTGCGAGCGGTAGACGATTTCCTGCTCGGGGGCGCGGTTGAGTCCCGCGTTCAGCAAGTGCTTGATCAGCAACGGAAACGAATATGCCGCAGCGCTGCGCTCGATCAGGTTCGGAGCCATAAAACCCTCCCAGGTCAGGTGACAGTTTCCAATTCTCTCGGTTCTTGGCGGGAGGAGCGCGGCGTCGCCATGATGCGCGGCAACGAGCGGGCCCCTCCCCGTTGGGCGGCAAGTGCGAAGGCCCTCAGCCGCTCACCAGCGGGCAGCCGCCGTCCTTGAGCGGA
>DATBFV010000163.1:0-10995 GCA_036558345.1 Gemmatimonadales bacterium
TAGAGCCAGGCCTTGGCCAGGCGCAGGTCGCGGTCTACCGTGGCGGCGGACACGCCGAGCGCGGCGGCGGTCTCGTCGTAAGTCAGTCCCCCGAAGTAATGAAGCTCTACGACCCGGGCCTTTCGTTCATCAAGCGTCGAAAGACGCTCCATCGCCTCATCGAGCGCGATCACGTCGGGCGGTCGGCCGGGGGAGGCCGCGAGGACCGCGTCGAGCGAGAGGCGGTCGGCAGTGCCGCCGCGCTTGGCGCGGGCGCGGGTCCGGGCATGATCGACGAGGATGCGCCGCATCGCCTGCGCGGCCACGGCGAGGAAGTGCACGCGACCCTCCCACGCGACCTCGGCGCCGCACAAACGCAGGTACGCCTCGTGGACGAGGGCGGTCGTCTGGAGGGTGTGATCGGGACGTTCGGCGCGCATGTGCCGGCGCGCGAGTTGATGCAGCTCGGCATAGACCAGGGGGAGGAGGCGATCAAGCGCCGTCTGGTCTCCACTGCGCCACGCTAGCAGGAGCTGGCTGACCTCGGTGCCGGGCGAGGTCGTCATTGCGCCAAGCTACGGTGCGCGGCGCGAGGGCGCTACTCGATCGGGGCTGACCGGCGGGAGCGGCGCCGATTTTAGGAGTGCTTCGGCGGCTTTGGTTCGACGCCGGTTGTAGACAAGTGCGCCAGCCGCGATTCGAACGCGGGACCTTCGGCTCCGGAGGCCGACGCTCTATCCAACTGAGCTACTGGCGCCTGACTGCTGGGAAGGCGCGTAATCTACTGTAGTCACCGCACCGTGAGCACCCCCCGCAGCCGGATATCTCGCGACGAGCTACCCACCATCACGCGGAAATCGCCCGGCTCCACCACCCACCGCATGCGTTGATCGAGCAGCCGCAGCCGCTCGGGACCCACACGAAACGAGACCTCACGCTCCTCGCCGGGTTGGAGTTCGACACGCGCGAACCCTGCCAGTGCCATCACCGGCCGAGCGACTGACGCGATTTCATCGTGCACGTACAACTGCACCACCTCCGCGCCAGCGCGGCTGCCCACGTTCTTCACTCGGCACCGGACGGTGGCGGCACCCCCGGGACTAATCACCGCAGGCTCGATCGTGAGCGCTGAATACGCGAACGAGGTGTAGCTGAGACCGTAACCAAACGGAAACAGCGGCTGTCCGGTGCCGTCGACATAGTCATCGCCGCGGCCGGTCGGCCGGTGGTTATAGACCAGGGGGAGCTGACCTTCGGTGCGGGGGAAGGTGACGGGAATTCGGCCGCTCGGATTCACGTCGCCCAGCAGCACCTCGGCGACAGCCTGGCCACCAACCTCGCCGGGATACCAGACGTCGATCACGGCAGCGACGTCATCCAGCCAGGGGCTCATGGTAATTGCGCTCCCGCCGACCAGGACTACGATGACCGGCTTGCCTGTTGCAGCGACAGCGGCAATGAGCTCCTCTTGATGCCCGGGCAAGGCGAGCGAGGACCGATCGCGGAATTCTCCTTCTTCGATGCCGGCGACGACCACGGCGATCGCACTGCCTCCCGCCAGCCCCACAGCGCTGTCGATCGACGCTCGCCAATCATCCTTCACGACCGCATCCCAGATGAGCTGCACGTGTCCCGGACCTGTCGTTTCGAAATACTCGAGTCGGATGTCGTACGACTGGCCCGGTTCGAGCTTCACGTCGGCGAGTCGCACGTCGTATGAGCGCTTGTGCCAATCGTCGATCAGGAGCTTGTCGTCCACGTACAACCGGTATCCGTCGTTGCCGGCGACACCGATGTGGTGGACGCCTCCGGCCGGAACTGTGAGCCGCCCGGTCCAGCGCACTGAATACCAGTCGAACGCCAGGCCGCGCGCGGGACCGCTCAGGGTCCAGTTGAAGTCGATGCGCGGATCGACACGCGTAAGGACAGCGGTCCCGGCGAGATTCGGGTTGTCGAAGTATTCGCCGCGCATGCCGCTCGCGAGCTGCGTTGCGGGAATGACCTCGAAATCCCGTGTGAGGCGACCGGGACCAGGCGCATATCGGACGGACGTCGAGGAGAGCGCGGCTTGGAGGCCCTGGAGAATGGAAACCGGCCGATTACCCGGGCCGCTGTAGCCACCCAAACGTGCCTCAACGGCATCGGTGCCGATCACCGCGATGGAGGGCAGGGAGCGGGGCAGCGGGAGGACATCGCGATCGTTCTTGAGCAGAACGATCGATTCCCGCGCAGCCTCGAGCGCGAGGGCGCGGTGCGCCAGGTTCCCGTTCCAGTATGCGGCGCTATCGGGATTCGCGTAGGGCTGGTCGAACAGTCCGAGCTCGAACTTGGCGCGGAGCACGCGCGCGGCGGCGGAGTCGATAACGGAGACGGGGATCAGCCCGCGCCGCACGGCGTCGTAGTACGGACGATGTTGTTCGTACGACGTCTGGAAGATCACATCCAGCCCCGCGAGTAAGGCGTGCTGCGCCGCTGTTGCCGTGGTCGATTCCGTGTGCTGCAGCACGGTCGGGCCGCCGGTGGCTGCGGCATCGGAAATGACGAAACCCTTGAACCCCCACGCCCGCTTCAGCTGGTCGGTGAGCAGCGCCCGGTTTTGCGTCGCGGGAATACCGTTGACGGAGTTGTATGCCGACATCACCGAGCGCGCGTGCCCTTCCTTAATAGCGCTCTCGAATGGCGGGAAATGAATTTCCTCGAGCGTGCGGTGGTCGAGCTCGATCGGATAGCTGTCCCGGCCTCCCTCGCCCACGTTCGCGACGAAGTGCTTGGGTGTCGCGATGACGCCGGCGTGCTCGAATGCGGCGACGAATGTCTTTCCCATGCGCGCGGTGAGGTAGGGGTCCTCGCCGTAGGTCTCTTCCACGCGGCCCCAGCGAACGTCTGTGGCGATGTTGATGACGGGGGAGAGTACCTGCCGGACGCCGCGGCTCCGCGTTTCGCGTGCGATGGCCGTGGCAACCTGGCCGACGAGCGCCGTGTCCCATGTTGCCGCCAGCGCGATCGCTTGCGGGAACACCGTGGCGCCAGGCCGCATCAGTCCGTGCACCGCTTCGTCGAAGGGAATGATGGGGATGTGCAGGCGCGAGCGCTCTACGAAGTAGCGTTGGATGGCGTTGATGCGCGCTGCATGATTGCGGGCCTGGCTGTCGGCGGCGGCAACCTGCAGACCGAACACGCCGTGTGAGTAGTCGTTGGACGAATCGTCCAACGCGCCCGGAAACATGAACAGTTGCCAGAACTTGTCTTCGAGGGTCATGCGTCCGAGGAGCTGGCGGACGCTGCTCTGCGCGGCGGCGCTCGTGGAGAGACAGAGCGCGACCGCGAGGGCTTTACAGAATCGGGGCGAGTGGATTTGAACCACCGACCTCCTGGTCCCGAACCAGGCGCGCTAACCGGACTGCGCTACGCCCCGTGAAGAATGCGCCCAGGAAGACTCGAACTCCCAGCCTCTTGATCCGTAGTCAAGCGCTCTATCCAGTTGAGCTATGGGCGCGCATGGGCGGTACAAGACTCGAACTTGTGACCTCCACGATGTCAACGTGGCGCTCTAACCAACTGAGCTAACCGCCCGTCTCTAAGACGCATCGACGCCGAGTCGCTTAGCGGACGTCGAGGTGAGAGGAGCCTAGTCACTCGCCCCTAAAAATCCACTCGGCGTCTCCGGCGTCTCGGCGTCTTTTTTATTGTAGTAGCGGGGGTGGGATTTGAACCCACGACCTCCGGGTTATGAGCCCGGCGAGCTACCAGACTGCTCCACCCCGCGTCGCTTGGACTTCGTGTGCCATTCTGGAGAGCGGGAAACGGGACTCGAACCCGCGACCCCAACCTTGGCAAGGTTGTGCTCTACCAACTGAGCTATTCCCGCATTGCCTGACGCAAAATGTAACCGCTCCACAACGACTTAGACCAGTCGGCCTCGGCGGCTCAGCGGCTCGAGCGTCTCGGCGTCCAGCCGTTTATGGAGGCGAGGGGGATCGAACCCCTGACCTCGTGAATGCCATTCACGCGCTCTCCCAACTGAGCTACGCCCCCCTATATTCCGCGCCCCGAAAGGCCTATGGCCGCCCGGCGGGAACACGGCATCTTATCGGCGCGTTCAGGCGGTGTCAAGCGATTTTACGGTTGTTTCACGAACATTTTTGCAGCCTCTGCGTACTAAAGAGACCAATGCCTCGCACTCGCAAAAAGACGAAAGCCTCCGCTCCGACCGCCGTCGCCCCCAAGGCGAAGGCAAAGGACGTTGCCAAGCGCCGTGGTGGGCGCCGGCGCCGGGGTTTGCTCACGGGGCTCGGCCATCACGAGCACGAGCGCGACATCCTCGATCAGTACCTGCACGAAGTCTCCAAGACTCCGCTGCTCACGCAGAAGGAAGAGATCGCGCTCGCCCGCAAGGTGCGCGCAGGCGATCAGGAGGCCATGCAGGAGCTGGTGAAGCGCAACCTGCGCTTCGTGATCTCGGTCGCGAAGAAGTATCAGAACCGCGGACTCCCGCTCACCGATCTCATCGGCGAGGGCAACGTCGGTCTGTTGACGGCGGCGCGGAAGTTCGATCCCGATCAGGGCGTGAAGTTCATTTCCTACGCCGTGTGGTGGATCCGCCAGGCGATCCTCGCCGCGCTCGCGCGCCAGGGCCGCACGGTGCGCGTGCCGCTTAACCGCACCGCGGACTTGTCCCGCATCGTGCGGACGGCCGAGTACCTCCGGCAGACGCTGCGGCGCGAGCCGACGCCCGAGGAGATCGCGGACGCCACCAAGCTGTCGCTCGAGGTCGTGCAGTCGCTCGCCGCGCTCAACACGGGTGACGTGCGGCTCGATGCGCCCCTCGATCCCGACGGCGATCGCTCGCTCATCGAGCGCTTCATCGCGGAAGATCTGCCGGACACGGAAGATCAGGCGATGGATCGATTCCTGTCGGACGAGATCGAGCAGGCGCTGAACACGTTGCAGCGGCGTGACGCGAAAGTGCTGCGGCTGTATTTCGGTCTCGACGGCGGGCGCGAGCACACGCTCGAAGAGATCGGCGGCATGCTCGGTGTCACGCGTGAGCGTGTTCGGCAACTGCGTGATCGCGCGTTGAAGCGTCTGCGCGACGGCGACGTCGGCAAGGCTCTCGCCAGCTTCGCCGCCTAGCCGCCCACAGCACCGCCTCTAGTGGCCCGGAGAAATCCGGGCCACTTTTGTTTTCCGTGATTGACGCCATCGGCCGCCGCTCCATCTCGGCCATCGAGGCTTTGGGGCGCTTCGGCCACTTTCTCATGGACATGGTGCGCGGCCTGCGCGATGTGGGCATCTGGGCCCGCCTGGTCGTCGGCCAAATGCGCCGCATCGGCGTCGATTCACTCCCGGTCGCGCTGTTCATCGCCGCGTTCACCGGCGTCGTCCTCGCGCTGCAGGCTTCGTACACCTTCACCGGCGCCGTGCCGCTGTACTTCGTGGGCACGCTTGTCGGCAAGACGATGATGCTCGAGCTCGGTCCCGTGCTGACCGGCCTCGCGCTCGCCGGTCGCGTCGGAGCCAGCATGGCCGCCGAGCTCGGCACCATGAAGGTGACGGAGCAGGTCGATGCGCTCGAGACGCTCGCCTATGATCCGCAGAGCTATCTCGTCGTGCCGCGCGTCCTCGCCGCGACGATCATGTTTCCCGTCATTGTCGCGTTCGCAATCGCGGTCGGCATCGTCACCGGCTGGCTGACGAGCCTCGGACTCCTTGATCTCTCGACGCCCGATTTCATCAAGGGCCTGAAGCTCTTCTACGTGTTCAAGGACGTGTGGTTCGGACTGCTCAAGAGCGCGAGTTTCGGGCTCACGATCGCACTCGTCGGGTGCATTGTGGGACTCGGGACAAGAGGCGGCGCGGAGGGCGTGGGTCGCAGCACGACGCGTACGGTGGTGTTTTCCGCGATTCTCATTCTCGTGCTCGACGCCTTCTGGGCCGTCGTCCTCTTGTGATCGAGTTCCAGGACTTGTACAAGGCATTCGACGGCAACCCGGTGTTGCAGGGGCTGTCGCTGAAAGTGCGTGATGGAGAGACGGTGATCATCATCGGATACTCGGGCAGCGGCAAGAGCGTGGCACTGAAGCACATCGTCGGGCTGTTGCACCCGGATGCGGGCGACGTCATCGTTGACGGCCACGCCGTCAGCACGCTCGATCGCGATGGACTCACCGCGCTGCGGCAGGGGATTGGCTACGTGTTTCAGTTCGCCGCCCTGTTTGACTCCATGACGGTATCGGAGAACCTGGCGTTGGGATTGCGGCGGCGCGGCCTGGGAGACGACGAGATCGAAGAACGTATTCGCGAGGCGCTTGCGCTGGTGGACTTGTCGGGAACCGGGGACCGCATGCCGGCGGAGCTGTCGGGGGGGATGCGCAAGCGCGTTGGTATCGCTCGTGCCATCGCGCTGCGGCCGCGCTATATCCTCTACGATGAGCCCACGACCGGGCTCGACCCGGTGACCTCCGCCGTGATCGATCGCCTCATGGTGCGTACGCGCGAGCATCTCGGTGTGAGCGGCGTCGTTGTGACGCACGACATGCGTAGCGCCTATACCGTTGGTGATCGTATCGCGATGCTCTACGAGGGGCGGATCCGTCAGGTCGGTAGCGTCGCCGAGATTCAGGAAACGGAGGATCCGGTCGTGCGCCAATTCATCGAGGGCCGTCCAGAGTGAAGCGCGAGAACGAGTTCGCCGTAGGCATCGTGGTGATCGCCGCCCTCGCTGTCGTGATCGGCGGCGCGCTCTGGTTGTCGGGCGCGCATTTCGGCCGCACGGAAGCCATCTACACCGCGCGCTTCCGAACCGTGGGCGGACTGGGCGCGGGCAGTCCGGTCGTGTTGCGCGGCGTACGCGTCGGACGCGTGGAGGCGATCCGTCTGGCACCGGGGAACTGGGTCGAGGCGGATCTCAAGATTTACTCGGGTGTGACGCCGCCGGCCAAGCCCGCCGTCGTCGCGGCGTCGGCGTCGCTGTTTGGTGAGTGGGCGGCGACGCTGATCTCGAGCGAGCCGCCGCCGGTGGATCCCAATATCCGGCAGGCGCTGGAGGAGGCGGCGGCGGTCGGAGGCGGTAAATGGCCGGGGGCGACGCTGCCGGACATCGGCCAGCTCACGGCGCAGGCCAGCCGCATCGCGACCGACATCGGCACCGTCGCGGCCCGCGTCCAAAGCGCGTTCGACTCGGAAGCGGTCATGGACCTGCGCCGCTCGATTCACGATTTCGGCCAAGTGGCCGACCGCCTCGCGCGCGTCACCAACGAACAAGCCGACGTCATTGGGGATGTCGGTTCCAACCTGCAGCAGGGGTCGCAGGCGCTGTCGCGAGCCGCGCTCGATCTCAAGACGACGCTGGGCCGTGTCGATACCGCCACCAATCAGGGCCAGCTCGCCACTATTCTGAACAATACGGCCGCGACCAGCACCGACCTTCGCAGTGCGTCGCAGGATTTCCGCCAGCTCATGGCCGCCGCCAACCGCAATCAAGAGAGCCTCGTGCGCGTATTACAGAATGCCGATACGATCCTGTCGCGGATCTCGAATCGCAGTGGGACATTGGGACTGCTCGTGGCGGACTCGGCGCTCTATCGTGAGACGACGCTGACAATGATTCAGCTGCGACAGCTGCTTTCGGATATCCAAGCGAACCCACGCAAATACTTCACGTTCAGTGTCTTCTAACGCGTGACCCGTCGGAGAAAGAAGGGCCGCAAGCAGCAGCCCCGCGCGCAACGCGAAACCAGCGCCGGCGGGGTCGTGTTTCGCCGCGGAGCCGATGGTCGGGTTCGTTTTCTGCTCATTCGTGACTCGTACAAGAATTGGGGTTTCCCCAAAGGACATCTCGAATCCAACGAGCCGCCGGCGGATGCTGCACGACGTGAAGTGACCGAGGAGACTGGATTGAACGAGCTCGTGCTCCACGGGCCAATCAAGGTGATCGACTGGTATTTCCGGCTTCAGGGCAAGACCATTCACAAATACTGCCACTTCTTTCTGTTTGAGTCGCGGCGCGGCGAGCCCGTGCCCGAGGAAGCCGAGGGCATCACGGCCTGTGTCTGGCATCCGCTCGACGAGGCGCTGCAGATCGTGAGCTACGACAATGCGCGCGAGGTCTTGCAACAGGCGGCCGAAATGCGGCAAGCGTTGGTGCAGGCATGACCGCTGCCGCCTATCCCGTCGTGGCGGTGTTTCATCCGCGGCGCGAAGCGCGCCGGGCACTCAAGAAGGGATATCCACGCGGTCGCGGCAGTGTGCGACTGTGTCGCAGCATTCAGGCGGTGCAGCGCCTCCTCGAGCAGCGCCTGGTCGACGCGGTCGTGCTCGACGTGCGCGACTCCGACGGTGTGGGTTTGGCCCTGCCCGCTCGCTTCCCGCGAATTCCCATGTTCGCGCTCTCGGCGCTGCGCCCTGACGACGGAGCGCTGCTCGCCTCGTGCCGAGATGCCGGCTTCACCGTGCTGGTCGAGGGAGTGGACAATGCGGTGGCCGGCGAATGGATTGCCGCTCGCACGGCCCAGGTCGCGCGGCGCGGCGCGCTCGCGGATGCACCACGGTTGCTGCGTCTCACCGATCGGCTGCAGCTCGCAGCCTGGGAGGAAGTGCTCCGGCGTGCCGGAACGCCGACCAAGACCGCCCATGTCGCGCAGGCGCTGCGCGTGACGCGCGAGCATCTGTCGCGCGAATTCGGCGCCGGGGGAGCCCCGAACCTCAAGCGGGTCATCGATCTTGCTCGCGCCGCCTGTGCCGCGGACCTGCTCGGCAACCCGGGGTATACCGTGCGCTGCGTCGTGCGCATTCTGGGCTATGCTTCGCCGAGCCACCTGGCGGGGGCCGCACGGCGGGTGGCCGGGGCAACGACCGCCGAACTCCGGGAGTTGGGTCCGCGCGGTGTGTTAACGAGATTTCTGAGAGGCAGGACGAGATCTCGCGTATGAAAGCGTCTTCCGCTGCCGTTTGCCTTGTGATATTTTTCACAAACTCCTAAACCACTGGTGCCATGGCCACCGATTCGATCCTGCGTCCCGGCGAGCTGAAAAATCTGCTTCTCAAGGAAATTCAGGCGGCAGACCTGGCGGACATCGACGTCCGCGAAGTCGGCACCGTGCTGGAGGTGAAAGACGGTATCGCGCGCATCTATGGACTGACCTCCGCGATGGCGGGCGAGATGCTCGAGTTCACCGTCTCCGCGAGCGGCGAGAAGATCACGGGCCTCGCCCTGAACCTCGAGGAAGACAACATCGGCGCCGTCATCTTCGGCGATTACCTCGAGCTGCGGGAAGGCGACGAAGTGCGGCGCACCGCGCGCGTGCTCGAGGTGCCGGTGGGCGCCGCCATGGTCGGTCGGGTGGTCGACGCCCTCGGCCGGCCGGTAGACGGCCTCGGTCCCATCCAGACGACCAAGACGCGCAAAGTCGAAATCGTGGCGCCCGGCATCATCAAGCGGCAGCCGGTGAAAGAGCCGTTACAGACCGGCATCAAGGCGATCGATTCGATGATCCCCATCGGCCGTGGCCAGCGAGAGTTGATCATCGGCGACCGCGGCACCGGCAAGACCGCGATCGCGATCGACACGATCATCAATCAGAAGGGGCAGGGCGTTATCTGCGTCTACGTTGCGATCGGTCAGAAGAATTCGACGGTCGCGGCCGTGGTGGAACGCCTGAAAGAACACGACGCAATGGAATACACGATCGTCGTCGTGGCTTCCGCCTCCGAGCCTGCCCCGATGCAGTACATCGCGCCGTACTCTGGTTGCACGATGGCCGAGTACTTCATGTACGACGAAAAGAAGGCGACGCTGTGTGTGTACGACGACCTGTCGAAGCAGGCCGCGGCGTACCGGCAACTGTCACTGGTGTTGCGTCGGCCCCCCGGCCGGGAAGCATATCCCGGCGACGTTTTCTATCTGCACAGCCGCCTGCTCGAGCGGGCGGCCAAGCTTTCGGACGAAATGGGTGGCGGCTCGCTGACGGCGTTACCGATCATCGAGACCCAGGCCGGCGACGTGTCCGCCTACATTCCGACGAACGTCATTTCAATCACCGACGGCCAGATCTTCCTCGAAACCGATCTGTTTTACTCGAACGTGCGCCCCGCCGTGAACGCCGGCATCTCCGTCAGCCGCGTGGGCGGAAACGCGCAGATCAAGGCGATGAAGCAGGTCGCTGGGCGGCTGCGCCTCGACCTGGCGCAGTTCCGCGAGCTCGAGGCGTTCGCGCAGTTCGGGTCCGAGCTCGATCCGGCAACGCAGAAGCAGCTTGCGCGTGGCGCACGCGTCGTCGAGGTGCTGAAGCAGCCGAACTACAAGCCAATGCCGGTCGAGCAGCAGGTCGTCGTCATCTTCGCGGTGACGAACGGACTGCTCGATGACGTGAAAGTGCCCGACATCCAGAAGTGGGAAGAAGGGCTGCACGAGTTCATGGCGGCGCAGCATCGCGAGATCATGGACGAGATCCGGACCAAGCGAGCGCTCTCGGACGACCTGAACGGCCGGCTGCGCAAGGCGATCGAGGAGTACAAGGCGCTGTAATGGCGAAGCCCCGTGAGCTGAAACGGCGCATCCGCTCCGTCCAGAACACGCGCAAGATCACGAAGACGATGGAGCTCGTCTCCACGTCGAAGCTCAAACGCGCCCAGGACCGTGTCGTCGGCGCGCGGCCGTATGCGCAGGCGCTGGCCGACGTCATTGGCCAGCTGTACTCCCCCGAGCTCTCGGAGCGGTTTCCATTGCTGCGGCAACCCGGACACACGGGGCGTGGAGGGGGCCTGCGGCGTGCTGCGTTGCTGCTGATCACATCGAACCGCGGGCTCTGTGGGGCCTTCAATGCCAATCTGATTCGCGAGGCGCGACGGCGGCTGGAGGAGCTCGAACGGCAGGATGCCCACACCGAGCTGCACCTGGTGGGCAAGAAGGCGGTCAGCTACTTCAAATTCACCAAGCGCAACATCGCCTCGCAGCGTGTGGACATCGGCGACCGGCCCAGCCTGGACCATGCCGCCGAGTTGGCCAAGCCGCTGATG
>DATBFV010000164.1:0-15885 GCA_036558345.1 Gemmatimonadales bacterium
CCGGGTGAATTGTCGTTGACGCGATTCTGCGCGACAATGACCAGCGCGATCGCCAACAACGCGAGCGCGGGAATGGTCGCGGCGAAGAGCACGAGAGCGCCCAGCACCAGCATCCCGAACCCGACCAACCGGATTGCCATCGAAATCGGCTGGCCCTTCGAGTCATAGTGCGCCACCAACCAGACGGACGGTCGGACGGTGGGACGCTGGGCTGGTCGTTTCGCTATGAGGTTGATGCCGTGCACCTCTCGTGGCGCACCGAAGAAGGCGCGCGATGGACGCCCCGAGAATGCGTGCTCCTCGACGGAGAACCCGCGCGTCCCGAGCTCGCGCGCCAGGATCTCACGAACTGTTTGGTGATTGGGAGTGCCGACGAGCCGGGGAATGGCTAGCTCGCGGAACAGCTCGCCGTAGTCAGTCACCGCGCACGAGCGCGCTGACGCGCTCGCGATCCGCGTCCGTCAGCGGCGCGAGCGGCGCGCGCACGGGACCGCCGTACAACCCGACCGCGTCCATCGCCGCCTTCACCCCGGCCGGTCCGAGCTTGCCGACAATCTCCTTGTCGAGCGGCGTGATGCGCTCCTGAAGCGCCCCGGCGGCGGCGCGATCCCCGTTCGTGAATTCGCGCAGGAGCTGCACGCAGAGAGCCGGCGCGTAGCACGCGACACCGATGATGCCGCCCTGGCATCCGAGCTCCAGCGCCGTGAACAGCAGTGACGCGCCACCCACGAGCACCGACCAGTGCGGCACCGCGCTGCGATAGGCGGCGACACTCTTGGGATCGCCCGACGAATCCTTCACACCGACAACGCGCCCATGCCCGGCGAGCTGCTCCAGCAGCCCCGGCGACAACGCGAGATGGGTGTACTTGGGAATGTTGTAGATCAGCACCGGGACGGGACTCGCGTCGGCGACCGCGACGAAGTGCGCCAGGAGCGACGCCGGCGTCGTGCCGGCGGCATAGTATGACGGCGGGCGCACCAGGACCGCATCGGCGCCCTCGTCCGCGGCCGCGCGCGTCAGCGCGATCGTCTCGCGTGTGGACTCACCGCCCGTGCCGGCGATCAACCACGCACCGTCGGTCATCACGCCGCGCGCGGTCGCGACCAGCTCGCGCTGTTCGTCCGCATCGAGCATCGCAGACTCGCCTGTCGAACCCGTGACGACGATGCCGTTCACACCGGCTGCCAGCAGCCGCGCGATGTTGTCGCGGAATCGCGGTGTCGCAATCTCGCCGGTCACTTCGTCGAATGGCGTGGTGATCGGCGGGAAGATCCCGGCGGGCCGGCGCTTTTGCTCGGTCATGTCGGCAGCATGCTCGACAGATCGTCCGTAAGCGCCGCCGGCTTGGCGTCGGTGTCTGCCGGTTGCGCCGCAACGCGCGAGCGGCGCCGCAACGTCTTCACCTGCAGCTGGAAGTCAGCTGGATTGGAGGAAGCAGCCAGCGCCGTCTCGTAGGTCACGATATCGTCGGCGACCAGGTCCATGAGATGCTGGTCGAACGTCTGCATTCCGTATTGCTCGCGCGATTCCTTGATGTAGTCGTGCAGCGAGGGCGTCCGCTCTTTGTCGCGGATCATGTCCCGTGCCGTCGCCGTGGCGAGCAGCACTTCGAGCGCGGCCGCCCGGCCGTGCCCGTCCGCCCGGGGCAGCAGGCGCTGCGACACGACGGCGTGGAGCGCCTCGGACAGGCGGAGCCGCGCGATCTCCTGCTCTTCCGGCGGAAACATCGACACGACGCGGCTCACGGTCGTCACCGCATCGGGCGTGTGCAGTGTGGATACCAGTAAATGGCCCGTCTCAGCCGCCTTCAGCGCCGTGTCGATCGTCTCGGAATCGCGCAGCTCGCCGATGAGGATGACGTCGGGGTCCTGGCGCAGCGCGGCGCGCAGACCCGTGCGGAAGTCGTCGGTATCGACGCCGATCTCGCGCTGCGTCACCGAGCAATTGATGTCGCGATGCAGGAATTCGATCGGGTTCTCGAGCGTGAGGATGTGGCGGTGCTGGTTCTGGTTGATGTGATTGATGATCGCCGCCATGGTCGAGCTCTTCCCCGACCCTGTCACCCCCGTCACGAGGATCATGCCGCGCTCGGCGCTGCCGACCTCGGCGAGCACCGCCGGCAGCTTCAGCGATTCGAACGTGGGCACGTCGAAGGGGATGACGCGCATGACGATCATGAAGGACGAGCGCTGCCGCAGGATATTGACGCGGAAGCGTCCGATGCCCGGCATGCCCCAGGAGCAGTCGTAATCGCGGAGCCTGTCGATCCGGCCCCGATCGTCTTCGTTGGAAATGAGGCGCTGCGCGATCGCCTTGGTCTGCTCGGGCGTCAGGCGCTGCTTGGTCAGCGGCACCAGCTTGCCGTCGATGCGGGCGCGGAACACATCGCCCGCCTTGATGTGCAAGTCCGACGCCCCGCGATCTACCGCGGCCTTGATGATTTTTTCCATTCAGTACCCGGCTTCCAGGTCGACGAGGTTCGTGAGGGGCGCGCCTGCAAGATAGCTCTTGATGTTGTCTACGATCAAAGCCGTCTCCCGGTCCCAGAACCGGCCCGAAACCGCGCTCACGTGCGGAGATACGAGCACGCGCGGATGGCTCCAGAAGGGATGGCCGGCCGGGAGCGGCTCGGTGCCGAACACATCCAGGGCGGCGCCGCGCAGACGGCGCTTCTCCAGTAATTCGAGCAGCGCCTGCTCGTCGAGCAATGAGCCGCGCGACACGTTGACGACCACCGCCTGCTGCGGCAGACGCTCGAGCACCCGGGCGTCGACCGCGCCGGCCGTCTCCTTGGTGTGTGGTGCCGCGATCACGAGGACGTCGCTGCCACCGGCCAGGCGCGCCAGGTCATCGAGCTTCCCGACCCACTCCATCCCCTTCGGCCCGCCGCGCTCGGGACGGCGCCGCACGCCCGACACCTTCATACCGAGAGCCATGGCGCGGCGCGCGACGGCACTTCCGATCCCGCCCAACCCGAACACCCCGAGCTTCAAGTCGCGGAACTCGCGCATCGGAATTGCGCCGTCGGTGAAGTCTTCCTTGGCCCACCGGCCCTGTCGTTGCGCCGCCACCATGCGGTCCAGGCCGCGCGTGAAGTACGCGATCGCGGCGATCACCCAGTCGGCCATCGGCTCGGCGTGCACGCCGGCGGAGTTGGTGAGGAGCACCCCCGCGCCCAGGGCCGCGAGACTCGACCCGACACCAGCAGTGGCGGTGTGGGCCCATCGCAGCGTTTCCTTCGCCGCCCCCGCCACCCCCGCCGGCACACCGAAACCGAAGTAGATCTCAGCCCCCCGCGCCGCGCTGACCGACTCGGGCGAGCCGCTGCCGTAGGCGCCGTCGCCGTCGGAGACCGCGGGCGCCTTGATTTCGATGACGTCCCAAGCCGTTCCGACCGCGCCGCGGATCGCCGTCACGCTCGAGGGCGGAATGCGCCAGGCGGCTCGCGGGGACGCCAGGTCGATGACGAGACGTCGCGGCGACGCGCTCACTCCCCCGTCGACACCGTGCGCACGTGGTTGTGGTGCAGCAGCGTCACGACCGCCTGATCGTACAACCGCTTGGAGCCGCGCAACTCGAACTCGATGACGAGGTCGACGTTCTCCTGCCGGTTCGACACGGTGAGGAGGTCGAGTCCCGTGCGGCGCACGAGCGTCTCCAGATCCTCGAGGACGCTCGGTCCGGGGTGCGCATGCACGGTGATGGTGGAGCGCATCGAGTGGCCCTGCACGATTTTCTCGATGCGTCCCAGCCCCGCGAGAACGACGACGACCAGCAACGTCGTGCCGACACCTTCGAGGTAGAAGCCGCTGCCGAGCGCGATGCCGATAGCTGCGACGACCCAGATTGTCGCGGCACTCGTGAGCCCCACGATGGCGCCGCGTGCGTGCAGAATGGTGCCGGCGCCGATGAAGCCGACCCCCGTGACGATCTGTCCCGCCACGCGCGTTGTATCGGTGCCCGTGGGAATGCCGTTCGGGCCCGTGAACATCGAGAGCGAGAGATGCGTATAGAGCACCGATCCGATGCAAATCAGGATGTTGGTCCTGAGGCCCGCCGGCTTGCCGCCCAGCTCGCGCTCCAGACCGACCACCCCGCCGAGCAGGGTCGCCAAGCCGAGCTGCAGCATGAGCTCAAGGCGAAAGATCTCGATGACTCGCTGCGACATCTCACCCATGGAGGAATCCCATCCTCTCGCGCACTTCCGCGATCGTGCGCTGCGCCAGCTTGCGTGCCCGATCGGCGCCGGTTCGTAGCCGCTGCATCACGCCATTGGGGTCGCGTTTGAGCGCGGCTGCGCTTTCGCGCATCGGTGCCAGCGTGGCGATCATGTGGTCGGCCAGCTTGCGTTTGCAGTCGATGCACCCCCACCCCGCGTTGCGGCACTTGTCCGCGACCTCCGCCACCACCTCCGGCGGCGAGAAGCCCTGATGCAGCGTGTAAATGTTGCAAATCTCGGGCGTGCCGGGATCTTTGCGCGTGACGCGCGCGGGGTCGGTGGCGGCGGGCCTCAGCTTCTCCCAGATCGCTTCCGGCGACTCGAACAGGCCGATCGTGTTGCCAAGACTCTTCGACATCTTGGCCTTGCCGTCGAGGCCCAGGACGCGCTTCGTCGGGGTCAAGAGCGGTTGTGGCTCGGGGAAAAAGCCTTCGCCAAAGCGTGCATTCCAGCGCCGTGCGATTTCGCGCATCAATTCCAGGTGTTGTACTTGGTCCTCTCCGACCGGGACCAGGCTAGCTTTATAGAGAAGGACGTCGGCCGCCTGCAACACCGGATAGGCCAGCAATCCCAGCTGTACGCTCTCCTGGCGCTGCGCCTTGTCTTTGAACTGCGTCTGGCGCTCGAGCTCGCCCAGCGGAGCGACCGCCGAAAACAGCCAATTGAGCTCGGTGTGCTCGGCGACGTGTGACTGGACGAAAACGATGCACCGGTCCGGATCCAGGCCGGCCGCGTACAAGCTGACCGCCATGTCCATCGTGAGGGACGGGAGAGTGGCGGGGTCGTACGGCTGGGTAATCGCATGCAAATCGACGACGCAGAACAGGCAATCGTGCTGTGACTGCAGCCTGACCCAGTTCTGCACGGCACCGAGGTAGTTGCCGATGTGCAACTCGCCGGAGGGCTGGATGCCGCTGAAAACACGTTGGGGAGTCACGGGCCAGCAAGGTGCGTGAATACAACGACTTAGTCAAGCTTGCCGAGCGCGCCGCGCTGCGTGCCGCCGACTATTTGCGCGGGGCGACGCGGCCCGCCATCCACAACTGGGCGGAGAAGTCGCAACATGATTTCGTGACCGAAGTCGATCGCACCGCCGAAGCGATGATCGCCGAAGAGCTCAGCCGCGCGGAGCCCGAGTCCGTGATCGTCGGCGAGGAGCTGTCGCCCAAGCGCGCGGTCCACGGCGAACTGGTCTGGGTTGTCGATCCCCTCGACGGCACGACGAATTTCCTGCACGGCTACCCACAGTACGCCGTGAGCATCGCGTGTCTTAGCGACGGCAAGCTGGCGGCCGGCGTGATTCACGACGTCTGTCGCAAGCGGACCTATCGCGCAACCCGCGGCGGCGGCGCCTTCGAGGAGGGCACGCGCCTGAGCGTCTCGGCTGTCACTGAGCCGAGCCGCGCCCTCATCGGCACGGGCTTTCCGTTCAGAGCGCTGAATGTGCTGCAGGCGTACCTGTCGCAGTTCGCCGCGGTGACGAGCGCCGCCAGCGGTATTCGCCGCGCTGGATCGGCCGCGCTCGACCTCGCCGATCTGGCCGCGGGCCGCCTGGATGGCTTCTGGGAGCTGCAGCTCGCGCCGTGGGACGTTGCCGCCGGCGCATTGCTGATTCGCGAGGCGGGCGGCATCATCACGCGGCCCGATGGCGCCGCTGATGTGCTGAGCGGCGATGGCTCGCTCGTCGCCGGCAATGCGGCGATTCACAAGTGGCTCATGGATCTCCTGAGGAAGAGCTGATGAGCGCTCCGCTGGTGGAATGCGTGCCGAACTTCTCCGAGGGCCGCGATCAGCAGACGATCGACGCGCTCCGCGCCGCGGTGACCGGCATAGGGGACGTTCAGCTGCTGGACGTGCAGACCGATGCCGCGCACAACCGCTCGGTCTTCACCTTCGTGGGCGCTCCAGACGCCACGGTGGAAGCCGTGTTCGCCGCGATGCGCGTCGCCAGGGAACGGATCGACCTCACGAAGCATTCCGGCGAGCATCCGCGCATGGGCGCGACCGACGTCGTGCCGTTCGTTCCCGTGTCCGGCGCCACGATGGACGACTGCATCGCGCTCGCCCGCCAGCTCGGCGAGCGCGTCGGGAAGGAACTCGAGATTCCGGTCTTTCTTTACGCCCGCGCGGCGACGCGCCCCGACCGCGTACTCTTGCCCGAGGTGCGCAAAGGCGAGTTCGAAGGGATGCGCGGCCGCACGCTCGAGCCCGATTTTGGGCCCACACGCGTGCACCCAACCGCCGGCGCCACGGCGATCGGGGCCCGGCCTTTCCTCGTCGCCTTCAACGTGTATCTCGACACGCAGGACATCGCGATCGCAAAGGAGATCGCGAAGCAGATTCGCACGTCGAGCGGCGGCCTGCCGGGAGTGCAGGCGAGCGGCTTCATTGTCGATGGACTCGCGCAGGTCTCGATGAACCTTCTGGACATCGACATCACGTCGCCTGCCGTGGTCTTCAATGCGATCAAGGCTCGCGCGGAGAAGCGCGGTGTGGGGATACAGCGCAGCGAGATCGTCGGCCTCATTCCGGAGCGCGGACTCATCGGGGCCGCCGAATCGTTGCTGCGGTTATCCAACGCCGGGCACCATATCCTCGAAACGAAGATCCGCGCGTCCATGCCCTACGGAGCGGCCCCCTCCCCCTCCCCCTCTCCTTCGCCTGTACCGGCAGGTCCGTCTCTCGATGGCTGGATCGACGAACTGGCGGGCGGGGCGCCGACACCGGGCGGCGGCAGCGCCGCGGCGCTGGCGGGGACCCTTTCCGCGGCCCTCGTCGCAATGGTGGCGCGCCTGACGATCGGCAAGAAGGCGTACGCGGCCGTAGAAGGCCAGGCGCGCGAAATCCTGGCGGAGGCCGAGCAGCTGCGCGCCGAGCTGCGCCGGCTCGTCGATGAGGACGCCGCGGCTTACGAAGGGGTTACGACCGCGTACAAGATCCCGAAGAGCGATCCGGGGCGCGCCGCGGCGATCGATGCGGCGTTACTCGCCGCGGCCCGGCCTCCCGCCGAGGTCGTCAAGCGCGGCCGGCGTCTGCTCGCGCTGGCGCAAACCATCGAGCAGATCGGCAACAAGAATGCCGTGAGCGACGCGCGCGTCGCGGGGATGCTGGCCAGGACGGCGATCGACGGCGCGACGGAAAACGTGAATGCGAACCTTGCTGGTATGTCGGAACAGGCCAGGGCAAACGCGTCGGGCCTCGGCTAATCCCGGGGCGCCGCCCCGGAGTCAGCCGTCGTCAAGATCCTGGGACCGTTGTCCGTAATGGCCACGGTATGCTCGAAGTGCGCAGACAGCGATCCGTCCTGCGTTACCACCGTCCACTTGTCGTCCAGCGTCCGGATCGCGGACCCGCCGATGTTGATCATCGGCTCGATGGCGATCGTCATGCCGGGCACCAGCCGCGGGCCACGCTTCGGCTTCCCATAGTTCGGGACCTGCGGCTCCTCGTGGAAGGCCGCGCCGATGCCGTGACCGACCAGCTCCCGCACGACCGAGTACCCCGCCTCTTCCGCGACCTGCTGCACCGCGTGTCCGATGTCGCCGACATGATTGCCGGCCCGCGCTTGCGCGACACCCGCGGCCAGCGCCTTCCGCGTCACGTCGAGAAGGCGAGCGGTCTCCGGCTTGATGTCACCGACCGGAAACGTCGCCGCCGAGTCGGCATGCAACCCCTCGACCCACACGCCGACGTCGATGCTGACGATGTCGCCGTCGTGCAGCACCCGCTTGTGTGAGGGGATGCCGTGCACGATTTCCTGATTGATGGAGGTGCAAAGCGTAGCGGGGAAATCGTACAGTCCCTTGAACGACGGCTGCGCACCCGGATGGCTGCGAATGAAATTCTCGGCGAGCTCGTCGAGCTCTTCGGTCGTGACATCCGGCCGCACGTGCTGTCCCACCAGCGCGAGCGTCTCGGCGACGATGCGGCCGGCTGCCGCCATCGTTTCGATTTCGCGGGGGGACTTGATGGTGATCATCGGCCGATGATCCGTTTGATCTCTCCGGCAATCTGGTCGACTGTCCCCGTGCCCGGCACGCGGTGCACGATGCCGCGCTGCGCGTAATGGGCGATGAGGGGTGCCGTGTCACGCTGGTACACCTGCAAGCGGTTGGCGATCGCTTCGGGCGTGTCATCGGTGCGGCCTTCAACCTGCGCGCGCGCGCGCATACGGCGCACGAGCTCGTCTTCGGTGACGTCGAGGAGCAGGATGTGGTTCAACCGTTGCTGCCGCTGGCCCAGGGTCCTGTCGACCAGCTCGGCCTGCGCCGCGGTGCGCGGGAATCCATCGAGGATCGCGCCGTCCTTGGCTTCCGGACGGTCCAGCTCGTCTTTGATCATCCCGAGAATCACGCTATCGGGGACCAGTTTCCCTTTATCATAGTACTTCTGGACCTCGAGCCCGAGCGGCGTTTTGCCTTTTATGGCCGAGCGGAGGAGGTCTCCGGTGGTGATCTTGGGCAGGCCCAGGCGCTCGGCGAGGATTTTCCCCTGCGTTCCCTTCCCCGAGCCCGGCGCCCCCAGGATGAGGATGAACACTTACCGGCGGAAACGAACCCGCGAGGCGCCCCCCCCGCTGCCGGTGCCACCACCCTTCATGAAGCCGTCGTATTGGCGCAGCAAGAGATGCTGCTGCACCTGTTGCACCGTATCGAGTGCCACACCGACGACGATGAGCAGCGCCGTGCCGCCGAACCCGAACGGCATGTTGAGGGTGTTCTGGATGACGATCGGCAACAGCGCCACGAACGTCAGGAAGATCGCGCCGGGCAGCGTGATGCGCGACAGCACTTCGTCGATGTAATCAGCGGTTGGGGCGCCGGGCTTCACACCCGGGATAAAGGCGCCCTGCTTCTTCAGATTCTCGGCCAGGTCGACTGGATTGAAGATGATCGACGTGTAGAAGTAGGCGAAGAAGACGATCAACACGGCGCTCGACACGATGTACCACACCGAGGTGGTGTTGAAGTACTCGGCGAAATTCTTGAGCCACTGCACACCGCTGAACGTCGCCACGGTGCCGGGCACGATGATGAGCGACTGCGCGAAGATGATCGGCATCACGCCCGCGCTGTTGATGCGCAAGGGGATGAACGTTTTCTGGCCTTCGCGAATCCGTCCCCGGCCCATGACTTTGCGTGGGATCTGCACCGGAATACGCCGCGCGGCCACGGTGATCGCCACGGTGCCGGCCACGACGAGCACACACATGATCAGCACGATGAGCAACACCGGGAAGCTGAGCGTACCGCTCTTCAACGCCTCGAACGTATTCACCGTCTCGGGCAGGATGCGCTCGACGATCGAGAAGAAGATCAGCAGGCTCATGCCGTTGCCGATACCGCGCTCGGTGATCTGCTCGCCGAGCCACATCACGAAGATGCCGCCCGTCGTGAGCGTCAGGACGGTCGTCATGCGGAAGCCGAAGCCCGGCTGGGCGACGGCATTCGGCAGGGACTCGGTGAAGATCGCAAAACCGTATGCCTGGAAGATGCACAGCACGACGGTCATGTAACGGGTCCACTGCGTGAGCGTCTTCTTGCCCTCTTCATCGCGCTGCATCTTCTCGATGATCGGGAACACCGGCCCGGCCAGCTGGAACACGATGCTGGCCGAGATGTACGGCATGATGCCGAGCGCGAACACCGTCGCCCGGCGCAGCGCGCCGCCCGAGAACAGATCGTAGAGCCCGAACAGCGTGCCCGAGCCACGTGTGCCGATGAAGTCGGTGAGCGCGTCGACGTTGACGCCGGGCGTGGCGATGTGCGCCCCGATCCGGTAAATGACGAGGCACAGCAAGGTGAACAGGAGCTTTTCCTTGAGCTCCGGGACCTTGAACAGATTGGGGACAGTAGACGTCACGCGATCGTTCCGCCTGCCTGCTCGATCTTCTGTTTCGCGCTGGCTGACACCGCCACGCCTTTCACGACGAACTGCCGTCCCTGCACCTCACCCGTGCCGAGCAGCTTGATTGGGTGATCGGGACGGCGCACGAGACCGGCGCCGAACAGCGTCTCCGGCGTCACCTCGACGCCTTCGGCGAGCAGCACGAGGTGCCGGACGTTCACGACCTGCGCCGGTTGCTTGAACGGGTTGGTAAACCCGCGTTTGGGAATGCGCCGGATGAGCGGCATCTGGCCGCCCTCGAACCCGGGCCGCACGTGCCCGCCCTGCCGGGCGGTCTGGCCCTTGCCACCACGTCCCGCAGTCTTGCCGATCCCCGATCCCGGACCGCGGCCTTTGCGGATACGCGCGCGGTGCGAGCCGCGCGGCGCCTGCAGGTCGTGGAGCGCGAGGCGAGGATATTGGATCTCGGTGCCGGGAGCCTGGGTCTTAGCCTTCGCCCGCGGTTTCCGCGTCGGTTTCGCTTTTGCTTTAGCTCTTGGCATCTGCCTTTTTCCTTCTCGGCTTCTTTACTTCGCCCTCTGACGCTGCCGCTGACGTGACCTCAACAAGATGCCGCACTTGCTGCAGCATGCCGCGCAGCGCGGGATGATCGGCGTGCACGACGACATCCTGGTGATGCCTGAGGCCCAAGGCCTCGAGCGTCCGCTTCATCCGATGCGGCTTGCCGCTGCCGGAGCGCACCTGCGTGATTCGCAGCTGGCCGGATCCCACCGGCGGGAAGACGGGATCGCGACCCGGTTTGCGTTTCCGATACTTCCGGGTCGGGGGCAGTCTACCCATGGCTCACCACGCTCTCCTGGCGGGCGCGATACGGAATGGCCTCTGGCTCCACGCCGCGTTCCTTCGCGACCCGTCGAGCCGTCGTGAGCCGCTTCAGCCCGTCCATCGTCGCCCGCACCATGTTGTGCGGGTTCGTCGAACCCAGACTCTTCGTCAGGATGTCGCGGATGCCGGCGCACTCAAGCACGGCCCGCACCGGGCCGCCCGCGATCACGCCGGTTCCCGACGCCGCCGGCTTCAGCAGCACGCGACCCGCGCCGTGATTGCCGATGATCTCGTGCGGGATCGTGCCCCCCGTGAGCGGCACTTCGTTCATGCGGCGCCGCGCGGCTTCGACCGCCTTCCGGACGGCTTCACTGACCTCGTTCGCCTTCCCCGTCGCGATCCCGACCTGGCCTTTGCCGTCGCCGACGGCGACGAGCGCATTGAAGCTGAAGCGCCGGCCGCCCTTCACGACTTTCGCGACGCGGTTGATGGCGACGACGTTCTCGACCATGCCGTCGCTTTCGCGGCCGCCACCATCGCGGCCTCCGCCGTCTCGGCGGTCACCGCGGCCACCGCCCCGCCCGCCTCGTCCCCCGCGACCGCCTCCGGGCCCACGGGGTCCCCGGGCCGGACGATGCTCTTCCGCGGGAGCTGCAGCGGTTGCTGGAACTTCGGCAGCCGGGACGTTCGTCGAAGGTTCCGTGCCTTCTTTGGGATCTGCCATTAGAACTCCAATCCGCCCTTGCGAGCGCCGTCCGCGACGGCTTTGACGCGTCCGTGATACTGATAACCGCCGCGGTCGAACACGACCTTGGCGATGCCTTTTTCCTTGGCTTTGCTCGCGATGAGTTTTCCGACCGCAAAACTGCGTGCCACTTTGCCTTTGCCCTCGACCTGGACGCCTTCGGACGTGTCGGCCACGCCGGCGAGCGTCACGCCGCGCTGGTCATCCACCAGCTGGGCGTAGATGTGCTTGGACGAGCGGAACACGACCAGCCGCGGCCGCTCCGGCGTTCCGGTGACTTTCTTGCGCACGCGCAAGTGCCGGCGATAGCGGCCGTGCTCGGCGGTTTTGATTTTGCGAACGGAGCGCATGGCTTATTTCGCCGCCTGGGCAGTCTTGCCCGCCTTGCGGCGGACCTGCTCGCCGGCGTAGCGGATGCCTTTGCCCTTGTAGGGCTCGGGCGGCCGCACATTCCGGATCTCCGCGGCCACCTGGCCCACCAGTTCCTTGTCGACGCCCTCGATCTTGAGCTGGACGTTGTTGGTCACCGTGATCTTGATCCCCTTCGGCGCGTGGTACTGGACGGGGTGCGACAGTCCGACCACCAGCTGTATGCCGAACGGTTTTGGCTCGGCCTTGTAGCCGACGCCCTGGATCTCGAGCGACTTGGCGAAGCCGTTCGTCACGCCCTCGACCATGTTCGCGACGAGCGTGCGCGTGAGACCATGGAGCGCTTTGTGCCGCGACTCGTCCGACGGGCGCTTCACGACGACGGTCGAATCCTCGAGCGACAGCCCCATATCCTCGTGCAGGGTCCGCGCGATCTCGCCCTTCGGTCCCTTCACCGTGATTCTGTGCCCGTCGATCTGCGCCGTCACGCCCTTGGGCAGAGTCACCGGCTTTTTCCCAATCCGTGACATCGTTCGTCTCCTACCACACCACCGCGAGCACTTCACCGCCCACCCGGGCGGTGCGCGCTTCGCGGTCGGTCATGAGTCCCTGCGGCGTGCTGAGGATCGCCATCCCCAGGCCGTTCTTCACGCGCGGAATTTCACGCGCCTTGACGTAGCGACGCAGCCCCGGCGACGACACGCGCTGCAGCTCCCGAATCACCGGCGCATCGTTGTGGTACTTCAAATACAGCCGCAGCAAGCCGTGCTGGCCGTCGTCCAGGACCTTGTAGTCCTGGATGTAATGGTTGTCGCGCAGAATCGCGGCGATCGCGACCTTCAACTTCGACACCGGCATGTCGACCCGGCGGTGGCCTGCCAGGCAGGCGTTCCGCACGCGGGTCAGCATATCGGCGACCGGATCAATAACGCTCATTCGTGTCCGTCCCCTTTTACCAGCTGGCTTTGCGCACGCCGGGAATCTCCCCGCGCAGCGCCAGCTCACGGAAGCAGATGCGGCACAGCTCGAACTTGCGCAGCGTGCCCCGGCTGCGGCCGCAACGGCGGCAGCGGTAGTAGCGCCGCACCTTGAACTTCGGCGTGCGTTTTACTTTCTCGATCCAGCACTTCTTGGCCATGTGGTCTCCTAAGCCGCTTCCGCCCGGAAGGGCATGCCCAGCTCTTTGAGCAGCGCCAGCGCGGTGTCGTCGCGCCCGGCGCTCGTCACGAACGTGATGTCCATCCCATGGATCCGCTCGACTTTGTCGTAGTCGATCTCGGGGAATATCATCTGCTCCTTGATGCCCAGCGTGTAGTTGCCGCGCCCATCGAAGCTCTTGGTGGGCAGCCCGCGGAAGTCGCGCATGCGCGGCACCGCGACCGAGATGAAGCGATCGAGGAACTCGTACATGCGGCCGCCGCGCAGCGTCACGGCGCAGCCGATGGCCTGCCCTTCGCGCAGGTTGAAGTTCGCGATCGCCTTCTTGGCGCGCGTCACCACCGGATGCTGGCCGCTGATCGCCGCCAGCTCCGCCACCGCCGCATCCAGCCCCTTGGGGTTCTTGGACGCGTCGCCCATGCCGACGTTCAGCACGATCTTCCTGAGCCGCGGAATCTGGTGCGGGTTCTTGAAGGCGAACTGCTGCTGCAGCTTGCCGCGCACCTGCTGCTCATAGAACTCTTTCAACCGAGCAGGCGGCGCCGGCTCGACCGGCTCTGCAGGAGCCGCCTCGGCCTTGGGTTGCTCCTCCTTCGGAGCACCCTTCTGCTTCTTGGCCTGCTTCTCCTGCTTGGGCTGCTTCTTCTCTTGTTTTTCTTTCTCGTCAGCCATGGCTATCTCACTCTCGGAATCGGCTGGCCCGACTTCACCGCAATGCGCTCCAGCTTGCCTTCCTTGTCATGGCGCCGACGCACCCGCGTCGGCTCGCCGGACTTCGGGTCGAGCAGCATCACGTTCGAAGCAGCGATGGGCGCCGGGAACTCGATGATCCCGCTCTCGCCCTGCGGCGTCGTCGCGCGCTTGTGCTTCTTCACGACGTTCACGCCTTCCACCACCACCCGGAAATTCTTCGGATGGACGTGGAGGATCTTGCCTTCTTTGCCGCGGTGCTCGCCGCTGATCACGCGCACGACGTCGCCCTTGGCCACGTGCAGCTTGTGCCGCTCCGGCACCGGCTGGCTCCGGTCGCGCCGGGACTTCTTGTAAACGAGCGGCTTCATATCAGATCACCTCCGGCGCGAGCGATACGATCTTCATGAACTTCTTCTCGCGCAGCTCGCGGCCCACCGGGCCGAAGATGCGGGTCGCGCGCGGCTCGCCTTCGTCGTTGATCAGCACGGCCGCGTTCTCATCGAACCGGATGTAGGAGCCGTCCTTGCGCTTGGTCTCCTTGGCCGTCCGCACGATCACCGCTTTCGCCACTTCGCCTTTCTTGATCTGGCCCGTGGGGATCGCGTCCTTGATCGTGACCACGACGACGTCGCCCAAACCCGCATAGCGGCGCTTGGACCCGCCGAGCACGCGAATGACCAGAGCCCGCCGGGCTCCGGAATTGTCCGCGATTTTGATTTGCGACTCTTGCTGCACCATGGCTTTCTCCGCTTACTTCGCGCGTTCGATGATTTCCACCACACGCCAGCGCTTGCGCTTGGATAGCGGCCGCGTCTCCACGATGCGCACCGTGTCACCCAGCTTGGCGCCATGCTCGTCGTGCGCGGCGACGGTCTTCGTCCGATTGACCTGCTTGCCGTAGAACCCGTGGGCAAAGCGACGCTGCATCGAGACCGTGACGGTCTTCTGCATCTTGTCGCTCACCACCACACCCGTCCGGACTTTGCGGCGTCCGCGTTGGACCTGCTCCCCCCCCTGCTGCTCCGTCATGCCGAGGCTCCCTGTTTTGCCCGTTCCTTCAGAATGGTCTGAATCCGCGCGATATCCCGGCGAAGCGTGCGCAGCTGGAGCGGATTCTGGAGCGACTCGGTCGCCCGGCGGAATTCCAGCCGGAAGCGCTCCTCGGTCAGCACGGCCAGCTTCTGCGCCAGCTCCTCGGTCTTGAGCTCGCGCAGCCCCTCAGGCCGATTTTCGCGCTTCTGCGCCATTTTACCGCTCCTCCCGCTTCACGAACTTCGATTTCACAGGCAGCTTGGCCGATGCGAGCGCCAGCGCGGCGCGCGCCGAGGCCTCGTCGATGCCCTCGAGCTCGAACATGATCCGGCCCGGCTTCACCACCGCCACCCAGCCCTCCGGATTCCCCTTGCCCTTCCCCATCCGGGTCTCGGCGGGCTTCTTCGTGATCGGCTTGTCGGGAAACAGCCGGATCCAGACCTTGCCGCCGCGCTTCATCTCGCGCGTGAGCGCGACGCGCGCGGCCTCTATCTGCCGGTTGGAGATCCAGCCGGGATCGAGCGACATCAGGCCATAGTGCCCGAACGCGACGGTGTTGCCGCGCGTGGCCATCCCGGCCGTGCGCCCCTTGAACCGCTTGCGAAACTTGACCCGCTTCGGTGCCAGCATGGTTTAGACGCCCGTCGAATAAGTGCGACCGTGCAGATCCTCGGTCACTTCGCCCTTGAAGATCCAGACCTTCACGCCGATGGTGCCGAACGTGGTCTTCGCCGTTGACGTCGCGTAGTCGATGTTCGCCCGCAACGTGTGCAACGGCACGCGCCCCTCGTGATAGCCTTCGGTGCGCGCGATTTCAGCGCCGCCCAGCCGGCCCGCCGTCTTGATCTTGATCCCCTGCGCGCCCATCCGCATCGCGCTCTGCACCGCGCGCTTCATGGCGCGGCGGAACGAGATGCGCTGCGTGAGCTGATGCGCCACACTGTCACCCACCAGCTGCGCGTCCAGCTCGGGCCGCTTGATCTCCTCGACGTTG
>DATBFV010000165.1:0-2789 GCA_036558345.1 Gemmatimonadales bacterium
GACGACGAATGCGTGCCCTCGCGCTGCAACGCCCTCGTCGAGCATGGCACAGTGGGGAAGTTCGTCTATGACCTGGAGACGGCCGCTCGCGCCAACACCGAGAGCACCGGCAACGGCCATCGCGGGATCTTCGGCAAGCCACGCATCGGTTACACCAACATTCTCTTCCGAATGACCGATGGCGGCCCGTCCAGAACGGGCGGCAGTTCAGCCCAGGACGCCCTCGGCGGCGGCTTGATCGGCGACATCGACGACGGCTTGATCGTGGACGATCTCATCGGCGTGGGGCAGGGCAACGTGATCAGCGGTGCATTCAGCCATCCCGTCGGCCTCGCCTATCGCGTCCAGAAGGGCGAGATCACGGGGCGTGTGAAAGACGCCGCGGTCGCCGGCAACGCCTATGATTTGTTGAAGAAAATCGGAGGTTTTGGAAACGACGGGCGGTGGCTCGGCGCGCGTTGGTCTCCGTCAATGCTGCTCGAAGGCGTGAGCGTCGCGCGCCGTTAAGCGAGAGCCTCTTCGTAGGTTTTTCCCGCAGTCATTTCGTTGTAGACCTTATCAAGAATCTCGGGCGTCGCCGAGAGGAATCGGCACCGCGCGTCCCCCTTGCTGCGGCATTCCACTTCCATCACCGCGATCGTCTCGTCCGAGATCCGGCCCAGAAAATCGGCGAGCATGCCGGCCGAGAAGAAGCACATCGGTGTCTGCGCGGTGCCGGGGTCGGCTTCGGCCCAGTCGGTCGAATCGATCGCCAGTGCGCCCGTGCCAACCGGCGTAATCGTGACGCTCCCCCAACCGCCCGTCCGGAAGAAATCCGACAGCGTCTCCGGCAGGAGGTCGGCGTCGAGCTCCGCGGGATTGTTGGCGGCCGCGAACGCCTGGTACAGTCCCTCGCCGGCGGCGTAGCCCCCTTCCTGAAGAATCGTGACGAGCTGCTCGGGGGCATGCGCGGCGAGGCTCGCATGCAGTTGGCGCACGATGCTCGGGGTGGTCATATGGCAGCCAACTTAGGATTTTGGGTTCGCGCGGCGCAAGAGTTGGGCTTCGTCGATCTGCTCGACGCCGAGTGCTTTCGCCTTCTCGATTTTCGAGCCCGGGTCGGCGCCGACCACGAGCGCAGTCGTCTTCTTCGACAGGCTGTCGGACACGTGCCCACCGGCGGCCTCGATCAGGTCCTTCGCCTGCTGTCGCGATAGCGTAGGGAGCGTCCCGGTGATGACGTAGGTCTGATCGGCGAGCGGCCGGGGGCCGGTGGCGGTGGCGGTTTCCTTGAGCGTGAGGCCAAGCTTTTCCAGCCGCTCGATCAGCTTCCGGTTGCGGGGCTCGGCGAAAAACCCCGCCACCGCCTCCGCGATCGCCGGCCCGATGCCGCGCACCTCGCCCACCTCGTCCGCCGACGCCTTGGCCAGCGTCTTCATCGTGCCAAAGTGCCGGGCAAGCAGCTTGGCGCCTTGTGCCCCGACGTGCCGGATTCCGAGCGCGAATAGGAGCGGCGAGAGCGGCTGTTGCTTCGAATCGGCGATTGCGTCCACGAGCTGCTGCGCCGATTTCTCGGCGAAGCCCTCGAGCGTCAGCAGATTCTTCGGCGTCAGCTCGTACAGGTCCGCGACGTCATCGATCAGCTTGGCGTCGAGCAGTGCGCGCACCCGCTCGTAGCCGAGGCCGCGGATGTCCATGGCGCTGCGACTGGCGAAATGGACGATGGATTCGAGAATGCGAGACGGACACGAGATGTTGGGGCAATACGTCATCACTTCGTCGTGCGGGTGCTCGACCTGGGAGCCGCAGCTCGGACAGCGCTCCGGCATCTTGTACGGCTTTTCGCCGCCGGTGCGCTTCTCCTTGACGGGCCCCAGGATCTGCGGGATCACTTCGCCGGCGCGCGTGACGTCGACCCAATCGCCTTCGCGGATGTCTTTCGCTGCGATCAGGTCGGCATTGTGGAGCGTGGCGTTGGAGACGGTCACCCCGCCGATTTCCACCGGCTCGAGGACCGCATAGGGATTCAGCGCGCCTGTGCGCCCGACGTTGATTTTGATCTCCAGCAGCCTGGTGACTTGCACCTCGGGCGCGAACTTGCGCGCCACAGACCAGCGCGGCTCGCGGTCACCGATCGTCCCCAGCTCGGCCCACAACGCGCGTTTGTCGACTTTGACGGCGACACCGTCGGCGCCATAGTCGAGCGTTGGAAGGACCGCCTCGAGCTTCTTGATCTTCTCGTGCGCGTCCGCGAGATCCTTGGCCAGGGTGTGATTCGGTTCGACCGGGAGCCCCCACTCGCGGAGCGTATCGAGCAGCTCGTGCTGCGAGTCGATCCCGAGCCTTGTGCCGGGGGCTTCGACCTGAAAGGTGAAAACTCGTAAGCCGCGCGCGCGTGTCTTTTTGGAGTCGAGCTGGCGCAGCGCACCGGCCGCGGCGTTGCGCGGATTGGCGTACGGCGGCTCGCCCGCTTTCTCGCGCTGTTTGTTGGTCTCCGCGAATTTGCTGATCGGTAGATAGACCTCGCCACGCACTTCCATCCGCTTGGGCCAGCCTTTGCCGTGGAGCCGAAGCGGCAGGTCCAGCACGGTCCGGAGATTCGGCGTGACCTCCTCACCTTCGATGCCGTTGCCGCGCGTGACGCCCGTGACGAAGACGCCATCCTCATAAGTGAGACTGACGGCTGCGCCGTCGATTTTGACCTCGAGCGTGTAGCCCGCCGTTTTCACTTCCGGCACGAGCCGAGCGTTGCGCTCCTCCCATTCCTGCAGCTCAGCCTCCGTGAAGGCATTGGCGAGCGAGAGCATGGG
>DATBFV010000166.1:0-12439 GCA_036558345.1 Gemmatimonadales bacterium
CGTGCCGCCGCAGTTCGACCGCAACCTCGTCAGCGAGACCCGAGCGATCGGCGAGGCGGAAGCCCGGCGGATGGCGTGGACGCTGGCACGGCAGGAGGGCCTGTTCGCCGGCACGTCCACGGGCCTGAATGTCGTGGCCGCACTGCAACTCGCGCGCGAGTTAGGCGCAGGGCACACGGTCGTGACGGTCGCAGTGGACAGTGGACTCAAGTATCTGGCGGGCGATCTGTATGCAGAGCAGCCCACGTAGGCTACCCTGAGTCGGAGATCGTTAGCTTTGCGGCGGCACCAACTCCCGCCCCCAGCGTTCGATTGCCTGAGCGGTGAAGCCCCCGCCAGTAGACTGAAGCGATCTTCACGCTACCATCACACTCGTTAATGGTGGCGGAGCCGCATCTTCGTGAAACCCCAAGGAGGACTCCACGGTGAAGACCGCAATCGCCGTCGTGGTGATAGGGCTGCTGTCGGGAACGCAGGCGCGGCCGACCGTCCAGATCACCTCCCCCAAGAACGGCGCCACTGTTTCCAACCCCGTCACAATCAAACTCGTGGCGACAGGTGTGCGGATCGCTCCCGCGAGCGACGAGAGAGCGGGCTCGACGCACCATCATCTCTTCGTGGATCACGACCTGACGTGGCTCAACGATACGATTCCGCAGGGGAGCCCTGGGATCCTTCACCTGGCGCGGGGGCAGACCGAGTTCGTCCTGGATTCACTCAAGCCGGGGCCGCACCGGGTCATCGCGCTGCTTGCGCACTGGAATCACGTGCCGCTGAATCCGCTGGTCGCCGACACCGTGACGTTTACAGTCAAATAGTCGTCACCTCGGTGGGCGTTTGATGACGCCTGGGGTTAGTTGATCCCCACCCGTCCGCGCGCCGCCGCGACGACCTTCTCCGGGTCGAATCCCACGCCGTCCTTGAAGACCGTGACAACCTTGCGGATCACGGACGGGTCGGCGCCGAGATCGCCGTCCAGCAGCACCACGTCGGCGTTCTTCCCCTGCTCGATCGAGCCGATGCGGTCCTGCATCCCGAGGATACGCGCCCCGTTCAGCGAGACGATCTGCACCGCCTGCTCGGGCGTAAAGCCGGCCTCGCGCAGCAGCTCGTAGCCGCGCTGATCGCCGTAGCCGGGCAGCGCGCCGCCGTTGCCCGTCGGATCCACTCCCGCGCCGAGCACGCCGCCTGCCGTCACGAACGCGCGTTCGAACGCCATCGCGTGCTGCAGCGCCTCGGGCCCGAACGGCCAGGTGCTCGAGCTATCGATGTAGTCACGACTCTGCAGGTACGCGGCGCGCACCTCCGGCGCCATCATGTCGAGCGAGCGTTGATCGCGCACCGGCCGGTGCGAAACGAGCGCCTCGAACACCGGCAGCGTCGAGGTCATCGGCACGTGATGCTGCACCAGGCTCTGGATCGTAGCCTGCGCCTCGGCCCCGGCCGGATCGCCGCGCTTCGCGATCACCTGATAGGAATCGAGCGGGCACAGGTCGGGCTGCTTGTTGGGATAGAAGTCGCTCGCCGTGAGCATGCCATGCTCGAGATTGTCGATGCCGAGACTGACCGCCTCTTGATAGCTCACCGAGCACAGATGGCCCGTCACCTTCATGCCGCGCTTGTGCGCCTCGTCGATGGTGGCCCCAAGGTTCGCGCGCGTGATGTCGGTGTAGACCTTGATCCACGTCGCCCCTTCAGAGGCCCAATAGTCCACGAAGTGCCGCGCCGCCTCCGGCGTGGTCACGACCGCCATGTCCGGCGATCCCGTCTTGCCCTCGCCGGTGATGTAGGGCGCCGTCACGACGATGTGCGGACCCACACGGTAGCCCGCGTCGATCGCGCGCTTGGTGTTGATGTCGGTGTATGCCGAGGTTGCCCCGGTGGTGCGGATAGTCGTGACGCCCGACGCGAGGTAGAGCCGTGGGCCCGTGAACACGAGGCTCGCCTCGCGGCCCCCGGCCGCCGTGTAGAAGAGATGGTCGTGCATCCCGACCATCCCTGGAATGAGCGTCTTTCCCTTACCATCGATCACGCGGGCGCCGGTCGGCACCTGCGCTCGCGCTCCCACGGCGGTGATGCGGCCGCGCTCGATGACGACGGTGGTTGCGCCTTGCGCTGGGGCGCCCGTGCCATCGATCACCTTCACATTGGTGATCGCCACCACGGGGGCGTCCACACTGACGAACGGGCGCAGCGAGTCTGGCGTCTGCGCAACCAGCGCGGCGGGCAGGGTCACAAACAGAATGGCGGTCAGCGTGCGCATGGCTGCTCCACGGGGGCTGGGGGCTCGGGACTGGGGGCTCGACGTCATTCGACGGTGATCGTGGTCATCATGCCGGCCGCGAGATGCTCCGCGATATGGCAATGCAGCATCCAGGTGCCGGGATTCGAAAACTCAACCAACAGATCGACGATGGCGCCCGAAGGTACCAGCGCCGTGTCCTTCCAGGCAAGATTATCGTTCCGCGTCCCGTTCACCGCCAGGACCAGGAATCGCTGGCCGTGGAGGTGAATGGGGTGCTGCATGCCATGCAGCACGACCCGCTCGTTGGCGATGCGCAGCTTGATGACGTCGCCGCGGCGGAAATGCCAGCCGATGTCCATGTTCTCCCGGCCCGTCGCCGGGTCGCGCAACACCCACTGTACCTGCTTGCCGGTGGTCGACCAGTTCATCGCAGGCATACCGGCTCCCCACTCCACCGGGGCGAACCACGCCGAGTCGAGCATCATCAGCCGGTTCGTGAGGAACGGCAACCCGTGCGTCTCCATCGCCAGCACCAGCTCGCGGTCCGGCGGCCGCTCGGCGCCCTGGCGATAGCGTGCGATCTCCTCCCGCACCTTCCGGTTCGTCGCGAGCGTGTCGAAGCTCGTCGCGCGGTCGGGATGCGCCGGCTGGCTGTCGACCGTGATGACGCCCAGGGTGTCGATCTCCGGGACGAATCGCCCGAACAGGCGGTCGAGTACCCGCACGCGATTCACGAGCGCGACTCGGCCCGGATGGTCGAAGCGCACGTGCACCACGTAGCGCTCCGCGGGGCCGATCACGATGCTCGGCGTCCACATCTCGCGCTCGAACGCGCCGAGGTCGGTGCCGACGAGCTTGGTTCGGGCGCCCGCCCCCTCGAACGAGACGTTCCAGGTGCGCGTGTTGGAGGCGTTGGTGAGATAGAAGCGGACGACCTCCCCGCGATGCGCCCGCGCCGACCAGCGTGGTGCGCCGTTCACGAGCATGACGTTGCCGAACCGGCCCATCAACGCGTGCGTCGGCGTGTCGGCACCGTAGGCCACCGGACCGTCGTCACCGATCAGGATGTCGTCGAGCATCAGGGTCTCTGCGCGATTCGCCGGACTGTAGAGCGCTGCACCCGCCGGCTGTACGAGGATGTTCCCGTAGAGCCCGAGATCCTGTTGGATGTCTTCACGGAGGTGGGGATGATACCAATAGATGCCGGCATCGGGGAATCGCACCGTGTAGACGAAGCTCGCGCCCGCTTCGACGGCGGGCTGGGTGATTCCCGGCACGCCGTCGAAGCGGTTGTCGAGCCGCACGCCGTGCCAGTGGATCGACGTCGGCTGGTCGAGGTGATTGGTGAGGCGGACGGTGACGCGCGCGTGCTGACTCGTGACGATGAGTGGCCCGGGCTGCGCTCCGTTGAACCCGTACATCAGGACGTCGTGGCCGGCGATGCGCCGGTGCACGAGTCCCGCCACCAGCTGGAGCGTGTCGCCGTCATGGAGGGTCCGCGGCTCAGGCGGCCGCGCTTCGCTGACCGCGCCGTCGGCGCGAGGCAGCCACGGTTGGGCCGCGGGTGTCAGCGCCATCTCCGATGGCAGCATCGGGATGTGGGGCGTCATCGGGACGCCGTGCCAGCCGGACGATTCGGGAGGGGGGGGCGGCATGACGGCGCCGAGGGACAGCTGATACAGGTCGGGTGGTCGCATGCGGTTGCTGGGCGACTCGCCGCGCAGCAACACCGGGCCGCGCGGCGCCGCGGGCACGGGGCTCGCCTCGGCGCTGATCAGAACCAGAAAGCGATCGAGCCGGATCTCGGCGGCGCGGTTGACGCCGTTCGTGACGGGCCCCAACCGTGCGATGACGTCCAGAGCCGGCGACGCCGCCCAAGCGACGTAGCTCGTGCCTGCAGGCGCCCGCGGCAAACCGCGCAGCGTAATCCGTGGCGCGTACCGGTAATGGCCATCCACGGTGACTGGGACGGTGAACGGTCCCGGGATGTATTCCAGTGCCACCGTCCCTGCCGCCGCGCCGCCCCGTTCGGTGGCGCTCAAGTCGATGCAGTAGAGATCACGGCTGGGACGCAATTCGCCTGTGGAGGATGAGTCGCAAACACCAGCCTGAGCCCAAGTGGCGCCGGCGCGGAGGCAAAGGATGAGCGCGGAGACTGCCGAGCGGGCGATCACCGCGGAATCGTACAGCGAGTTCGCGCGCTTGTCATACCCATTAACAGGTCGCCCCTAGGGCCAATAGCGGGTCCATCAGGCCACCCCGTCTCTTCTCCTCCAGCATGGCAAGCAGATCCCGCCGTTCACAGGGAGGAGATTGAGCGATGTGGCATTCAGTCCGCGAAGTGTTTCTCAGCGCGCTCGGCGATTTGCGTCGATCCTGGAAGGTTCTCGCGATCACCGATCTGGCCTACAAGGCAATTGCCTTCGCGTTGCTCATGCCGGCGACCACGTTGCTCCTGTATTGGCTGCGAGCCGGGACGTCCCAGCGTGTGGTGGCTGATACAGACATTGCGATGTTCTTCCTCACCACCCCCGCGGGCATCGTCACTCTGATCCTGGGCGGGTCATTGATCGTCGCGATCACGGCGGTTGAGACTTCGTGTTTGATGGCGGTGGGCGTTGGCCAGTCACAGGGTGTCAGGCTCA
The DNA here is from genome assembly GCA_036558345.1 of Gemmatimonadales bacterium. Classification (GTDB taxonomy): domain Bacteria; phylum Gemmatimonadota; class Gemmatimonadetes; order Gemmatimonadales; family GWC2-71-9; genus 20CM-2-65-7. Next base: position 4,891 of record DATBFV010000166.1, read on the forward strand.
ACGGGCGCGGCGCACTGCGGTTTGGCGCGGTCAACGCGCTGAATATCCTGCGTCTCTCCGGTCACATGGTATTGCGTGTCGTGCTCGGCGTGCTGCCCTTCGCGCTCGCGGCGGGCGGCGTGTACATGCTGCTGCTGCGCGCACACGACATCAACTACTACCTCGCTCAACACCCCCCGGAGTTCTGGATCGCTGCGTCCCTGATTGGACTGATCGGTGTCGGGTTAGCGCTCTTGTTGGCCCGCACCATTGCTCGCTGGGCATTCGCCTGGCCGCTGGTGGTGTTCGAGCAGGTCCACCCGCGACAGGCACTGGGCGAGAGTGCCAGGCGCGCCGCCGGTTCCTACGGGCTCATCCTCGCGTCGCTCGCCATGTGGGCAGTCTCGGCGTTCGTCCTGACGAGCGCGTTGACGTGGTTGATGCGGTCCATCGGTCTCTGGGTCGCCCCGTCGGTGGCCGGCTCGCTCCCGCTGTTGTTGCTGTTCCTGAGCTTGTGGCTCCTCGTGGCCTCGGCACTCCTGTTGGCAGTCAACGTCGTGAACTTCTCGCTGTTTGCGCTGGTCCTCACACGTTTGTACCAACGTCTTGCTCAACGCACGACGGCGTCGCTAGCTCAGTACGCGGGCGAGGTGTGGGGGATCCGGCTGACCGGGCCATCAGGCATTGGCATCCTGTCCCTCATCGTGCTCGGGATGGGGGGCGTCGCTGCGCTGGCATTCCTCGCCACGCGCAATCAGGCGCCGGTCGTGGTCATCGCCCATCGAGGTTCATCGGCCGTCGCGCCGGAGAATACCCTGGCGGCGTTTCGTCTCGCGGCCGATCAGCACACCGACCTGGTCGAGCTGGATGTGCAGGAATCCTCCGACGGCCAGGTGCTCGTCGCGCATGACGCCGACCTGATGAAGGTCTCAGGCAATCCCGCGCACATTTGGAACACCGACGCTGCGACGCTCCGAGCAATCGACATCGGCAGTTACAGGGACCCGCGCTATGCCGCCGAACGGGTGCCAACCCTCGCCGAGGCGCTCGCCGCGTGCAAGGGGCGCTGCAAGGTCCTGGTCGAGCTCAAATCGTACGGCCACAACCAACACCTCGAAGAACGGGTCGTGCAGATCGTCGAAGCAGCCGGAATGGTGAACGAATGCGAGTTCATGTCGCTCGATCACGATATGGCTCGCAAGCTGAAGCAGCTGCGCCCGTCCTGGCGCGTGGGGTTTCTGGTTGCGAAGGCCGTGGGGGATCTAACGGAGTTGAACGGCGACTTCCTGGCCGTCGAGGCGAGTCTGGCCACGCGTCGCTTCATTCGTCGCGCCCATCGCGCCGGTCAGGACGTCTACATCTGGACGGTGAACGACCCTGCCTGGATGCTCAGGGGCCTCACGCTCGGCGTCGACGGCCTCATTACCGATCAACCCGACGTCGCGCGCCGGGTCATCGCCGTTCGTGCCCGCATGAGCGAACCACAGCGGTTCCTGGCGGCACTGCTCATACGCTTCGGCGCCACCGCGCAGACGCTGGTAGCGGAGGAGGAGCTGCGGCCGTAGGGCGTCGGAACCCGCTCGAGGTGCACTGTCTAGAAAAAACCAATCACGCTAGTGAAGCGACTCCGTGAGGAAATGTGCGTCATGGCCGCGGCTTCGCCGCTGTGGCGGCGTGCTCGGTCACATCGAGCCGAGCTTTCCAGGGATCTGGCGTAGCGACCGCCGAGCCGTCGGAGCGGAATTCGAGGATCTCGTTCTTCTTTGGATCGCGACGCGGCCATCTCGGTAATCCCGGACGATTCGGGTCGCCTGTCTTTGCAAAGTTGGTCCAATAGCTGCTGACCGTTCGGGACATCTCTTGGTCCTGCGACGTTGGCGTAGCCCCGCCGGGGCGGGCGCCCAGCGTCCCGAACACAAACGCGATTTCAGCGCCGTGCGGCACGCCGCTCCGCCACCGCTCCCGCATCGCTGCGGGGATGTAGGCGAAGCGATACAGGTACGCTGGCGCGCCTTTGGCGGCGAAGGCGGTTGCGGTGAAGCGTGCCGGCTCGGTTTGCACGCGATCGGTCCCGGCCATCGCGAGCAACATCGGGAGCTCGGTGGAACCGTCGGGGTCATAGGCCGCGATTGCGTCGGCTTTCCGGTCTCCGAATTGGGAGAACAGCGCCTCTTTCGTGTCCGCACTGATGAAGCCGACGAAATCGGCGCTGTTGGTTCCGATGATCAGTGGAACCCGCAACTGGCGCCCGGCTTCATAAGCGCTCTGGGCGGTTTCCACCATCAGCCGGCCGTCGAGAATCGGACCCGAGTAGGTGACCGGACCGTCTGGTCCCGCGGTCTCCCGACCTCCATCGATGATTTCGGCGACACTGAGGGCGCGCAGCGTGGCCAGCGCAGCGGAATCGACGCCCTGGATGCCGTACCGGCGCGCGAAATTCACACCGATCGACTCCGCCGACACGGGATAGTGCGGATCGACACCATTCTCGCGTATCGGCCGCCCAGTGAGCACGCCGTCCCGTCCGCCGCCCGACTCGATGATCGCCTTGTGGAAGAGGCCGCGCGACAGCGGCGACGTGAGGTGGATATGCACCGACACGCCGCCGGCAGACTCGCCGAAGATGGTGACGTTCGCGGGATCACCGCCGAACGCTGCGATGTTTCGCCGGACCCACTGCAGCGCGGCGATCTGGTCCATGTACGCGTAGTTGCCCTTGAGCTCTTCCGGATGCTCGCGGCTCAGCGCGGGGAACGCGAAAAAGCCGAGGCGCCCCAGACGGTAATTGAAGTTGACCAGCACAACGCCCCGCCTGGATAGTTCGACGCCTGAAAAGTCCGGCTGGGAGCCGCTGCCGAATACGAAGGCGCCACCGTGGATCCAGACCATGACGGGCAACTTTGCTCCCGACGCCGTTGTCGCCGGGCGCCACACATTAATGAAGAGGCAATCTTCCGACGACGTCGGCGAGATCGGCGCGGAGCCGGGTGGGAACGCCGCTTGCGGACAGTCGGCGCCGAACGTGGTGGCATCCCGCTCGCCCTGCCACGCGGGCGAGGCGCCCGGCGGGCGCCAGCGATTGGGGCCGACCGGTGCAGCGGCATAAGGAATTCCCTTGAAGCTGGAGACATCCCCCTCGGTCACGCCGCGCACGACTCCTGAGGCAGTACGAACGGTCTGCGCCGTTGCGAGTTCCGAACAGGCCAGCGATGCCGCGAAGAGTGCGACCAAGACTCGCTTGTTCATTCGATGTGCTTCTCCCAGAAGGTGAGGGCCGCAGCGATCCATTCCTCGGCGCTGGTACCGACCCCCAGGCCGAAGCCATGACCCACACCGGGATACCTGTGGTACTCCACGTCGGTCCCCGCCCTTCGCAACGCCGTAACCCGCCTCTCCATCAGCGCAGGAGGTACGATCCCGTCGGCATCGCCGGCGGCAACGAAGGTCGGTGGTTCGGACGGAGCGAAATCGGAATGGCCCGTGTAGAGCAGGACGACGGTGGCGGGCCGCGGCAGGGTGGCACCGCCGAATCGCGCCGTGCCGTGGGAACCGATGGAGGCGGCCATCCTCGCACCGGCGGAACTGCCCCACAGTGAATACCCGGCCGTCGTCACACCAAGCGGCCCGGCATTCCGGAAGATGTACGTCAGTGCCGCCGCCAGATCCTCTGTCGCGAACCGGCCGCCCTGTACGGTGCGATATCTGAGAACAAATGCGTTGAAGCCGCGTTTGTTGATCTCGACCGCGTACGGGAAGCCCTCGTGGACGGACGCCACGTAGGCGAACCCGCCGCCCGGCGCAATCACCGCGAACGGTGCGCCGGGCTTGCCGCGGAAAAAGAAAAGGCCCGTGTTCCGACGCGACGGTTCCGCCTCGATTTCGGCAGGGGTGTAGAACTCGTGGAACACCGTTCGACCCGCGGCTGCGTCGTCGATCATCCGGTTGAGTGACGACACCACGACGGCGGGATCGACGTGGGTGTGGTACGGGAGGAGCGAGGCGATCTCCCCGAGCCGCAGGGTCGTATCGTAACGGCGGCCATCCCATGGCAGGAGCAGTCCAGCGAAGCCGGAGAATGCCGGATGCTGCAGGAGCTCACCGACTGTGTCGTCGACGCGCAAGTGCACCGCGGGTGGCGGGCTCGCCACGTTCATGTTCTCTCCTTGGGCACTCAGGCCACATGGCGCCACGGCCGCGTACCACACGGCCCCAGCCGCGCGACGAGCTAAGCGGCTCATCTCTTCGGCGGTGCCTCCACGCCTGAGAAGGCCAGCACCTGGTCCGGCAGACGCTGCCCCCGGATCTCGATCGCTCGCACAGCCGCATTCAGATCGGCCAGCTCACTTGACGTGAGTTGTACGTCCGCTGCCCCGCTGTTTTCGATCATGTGAGCCATCTGCGTCGTCCCCGGGATCGGCACGATCCACGGCTTCTGCCCGAGCAGCCACGCGAGCGCGATCTGCGCGGGCGTGGCGTGCTTTTGCTCGGCCCAACGCTGCACCAGCGCGACGAGCTGCAGGTTGTGGGGGAGGTTCTCCGGCGCGAAGCGCGACTCGACCGCGCGGATGTCGCCGGGCGCGAAGCGCGTGTTCGCGTCGATCCAGCCGGTGAGGAACTGCACGCCGAGCGGGCTCCACGGGACGAAGCCGATGCCCAGCTCCTCACAGAGGGGCAAGACTTCCTGCTCAGGACCGCGCCAGAACATCGAGTATTCGTTCTGCACGGCAGTGACGGGGAGCGTGGCATGCGCACGACGGAGCGTGTTCAGCCCCATCTCCGAGAGTCCCCAGTGGCGCACCTTGCCCTGGTCCATGAGCTCCTTGACCGCTCCGGCGACGTCCTCGATCGGGACCTCCGGATCAACCCGATGCTGATAGAGTAGATCGATCCGGTCGGTCCGGAGCCGTCGGAGCATGCCTTCGACCGCGAGCTTGATGTGGTCGGGCTTGCTGTTACGGCCCGGGCGCCGCTCGCCGGTCTTGAGGTCGATGTTCCAACCGAACTTGGACGTGATGACGACTTTGTCACGGAACGGCTGGATCGCTTCACCGAGGATGCGTTCGCACTCGTGCGGCCCGTAGGCCTCCGCCGTATCGAAGAACGTGACGCCACTGTCGAAGGCCCGCCGGATGATGTTGAGCATCTCCGGACGGTAGGGCACGGTCGTTTCGTACTTGCGCCTCATGTTCTGGACGCCGAGTCCGATGCTCGACACTTCGAGCCTGCCGAGCCGTCGCCGGCCAGTCGCCTGGGCGGCAGACGTGCCGCTTGACGATGCCGTCTGTGCGGACGCCTCCGAGGTGAGGCCGCCGAGCAGCGGCGCGGCGGCGAAGGCGCCCGCGGACTGCAGGAAGGTGCGGCGCGCGATTCTGTTGTCGCGTTCGTTTGACATGTCTCAGCGTCCTTCTATCGTGGTTGATACGGTACGCTTACGGCTCTGGCGAGCTCAACGAGCGCGACAACGGTGTTGCCGACCAAGGTTACGCCGGAGGCGCGGGTGAGCCCGTCCTGGAGCACGCGAACCTCCGCGCGATCGCCACTGATCGTGAGCTCCGTGACACGTCCCTGTTGCTCGGCCTGGATCAAGGTCCGTGGACCCACGCTCCGCAATCCGTCGGGCCGCACCAGCGGCAGTGACGTCTCGATCGGCACGATCGGGCCTGCGCTGCCGTCCGGCTTCACCGGAATGCGAAACAGCTTGCCGGTGGCGAAGTTGTTCACGTACAGCGAGCCATCGGCGAGGAAGGCGAGACCGTCGATGACATTCAGCTGCTCATCGCTCGTCCACACTTCCAGCGCGGTCGCACCGGGCTTCAGCCGGTGAACGCGACCGCGAAACGACTCGGATACGTAGGCCGTACCATCGGCCGACAGCGCGATGTCGTTGCACACGCCGCTGTTGGGTGGGAATGGGTAGGTGCCTTTGGCTGTGCCGCTCGTCAGGTCGAAGGATCGGAGCGCAGTCTGTCCGGCCACGGGCGTCCCGCCCTGGCCGCCCGTAGAATTCTGGCAGACCCATAGCGTGTTGGTGTTGTCGTCCGCGAGGACGCCGAGCACCCTCGTCAGGCCGGCGGTCGATGCGAGAATCCACCGCTCAGCTTGAGCGGCGCCCGGCGCGGCGCGGTAGATCGTTCCTTTCGCCATGCTGCCGAAATACACCGTGCCGTCTCGACTCGAGCTGAGATTCTCCGCCACGACGCCGGTGTCGTTGATCGTCACCTGCGTGCGGTTTTGCGCTCGAGCGAGCGGTGCGAACGACGTGAGCGTGACGACGGCGGCGATTAGGCTACCAGCGATTCTGTGAGTGTTCCGCACTTGGAATCCTCGTATGGAACCGGCTTGCGCCGAGCGTTCGTGCCTGCTTGGCATCGAATCAAATGGTTTGGACACTGTCGATCTACTTGCCAACGGTGTCCAAACCGGTAAGCATGTATTACCAATGGCTGAGGAACTCGATGGCATGGCAACCTTCGTGGCCGTGCCCCAATCACGCTGAGGATGTTCTTATGAGCCGCAACAAAGCCCTCTTCTGTACGCTGCTCGCTCTCGCGCTGCCCGCGCCGCTGCCAGGGCAGGATCAGGAGAACCCACGGCTACGTGAAGCGATCCAGCTCGACATCGAGGGCAAGCACGACGCCTCGCGCCGGGTCTTCCAGGAGCTGATCGACGCCGCGGCGAATCCGCGCGACAAGGCCGCGGCGCAGCGTGCCATGGCCCGCTCCGCGGGTTTCACGGGGGATTGCGCGCTGGCGATCCGCTACGAGGAGCTGGTGATCGCGTATCACCAGACGCGCGAGCAGAGCGAGCCGCAGGACGCGTTCTATCAACAGGGGGAGATGGCGAACGAGGCCGCGCGCATCTGCGCAAACGCGGACGCGTTGGACGAGGCCGAGCGCATGTACCGCCGCGGGTCGGAACTCGGCAACAAAGAGCCCGAGCCACGCACGCATCCGCGCTTGTTATGGGACTTCCGGCTCGAGCACGCGCTGGCGCGGATCAGTGCCCAGCGCGGCAATCGGGCCGAAGCACAGCGCCATATGGCCGCGGCGCGCCAGGCCCTCGACAACATCGCCCGCGGCGACACCGCCCTCGCGCGCCAGCAGGAGCGATTCTACCAGTACCTGCCGGGCTTCGTCGCGCTGTACACGAACGACACCGCCGGTGCGGTGCGGGAGCTCGAGCGCGCGGCGGCGATCCGCGGCAACGATCGGGACCCGCAAATTCAGTATTTCCTCGGCCTCGCGTACGAGAAGTCCGGGCAAGCGGACAAGGCGCGGGCGCAGTTCCAGAAGGCCTACGACATGGCGACGGCGCACACTCCGCCCGCGGCGTACGCGCGCGCCAACGCACGGAAGAAGCTCGGCGTTACGACCCCCTGAGAGGCGATGGAGACGGCTACGCCATCCGCGCCAGCGGCAGCCGCCTGATACGCTTCCCCGTCGCCGCAAACATCGCGTTACACACCGCCGGCGCTATCGCCGGCAGCGCCGCCTCGCCGACCCCTCCCGGCGGCGCATCGTTGCGCACGAGCTCGACCTCCACGACAGGCATTTGCGCGAGCCTGAGCATC
>DATBFV010000167.1:0-5003 GCA_036558345.1 Gemmatimonadales bacterium
CTGCGCGAAGTCATTCAAGCATTCGCCCGGGCCTCACATTTGACTTTTCTACTCGTCCGGCCAATTGTTGCCTCGAAGCTCCAGCTCGCGCCCGAGGGCGCGATGGCGCTCGCCGAGGGGACTCCGCAGATCGCCGACGACATCGGGAATAACATTGCGCTTCGCCGGGTGAGGCGCTGCAAGACAAGAAAGGGCTCGGAAATGTCGGTTCGGATCGCCAATTCGCGAGGAATCCCCGGCACGCTCGGCTGCCTCGCGCGCACCGTGCATCAGCGCCGCTCCGTGTTCCTCACCAGCTGCCACGTGATGTTCGCGGCCGGTGCAGCACGACATGATCCGGTTTGGCTCGTCCGGGATGGCGCCGGCGGCCATGATTTCCAGCGACTGGGCCGCGCATGGCAGGGCAAGCGCGGCATCGTGAACCATCGCGGCAGTGACTACTTCGTCGACTGCGCCATCGGCGCGCTCGACGTGCCGCTCACCGGCGAAGCAGCTCTGGCGCGGTACGTAGCGCCGCCGAAGCCCGGCGATCTCGTAACGAAGACGGGTGCCGCGACTGGCAGAACCACCGGCGTCATCATCGACTCTTCTTATTGCGGAACGACGGACAGCCATCCCGCCGCGAACCGCAGCGTTCGTGAGCCGGCGCCGCGCCAATTGTTGATCCGCTCCATCGATCCGCGGCGGCCGTTCGCACTGGAAGGCGACTCGGGCGCTCTGATCTCGAACGAGGACGATGCGCCGATTGGCCTGCTCTGGGGCACGACGGTCGCGGCCGAGGGCGTCGCCTGTCCCATCGACCCGGTGCTGCACGCACTCAACATCCAGCTCTACGAACCCCCCGCATGACCACCGATGCGCAGTTCAAGGAAGAAGATCGCGCGTTGCGCGAATTGCTCGCATCCGGTGTCGAGCAAACGCTGCTCGCGCTGCCGAATGTTTTTCACGTAAGCGTCGGGCTCAAGGAAGCTGCGCGCCGGTTGGTTACGGACCGGCTCTGCATCCGTGTCTATGTGCGGGAGAAGAAATCACTCGCGGAGCTCGCGTCCGCGCAGCGCGTACCCGCTGAGATCAACGGCGTGCCGACGGACGTCAATGTCGTGCCGGCGTTCGGATTCCAGGCGGACAACACGCGCTACCGCCCGATCAAAGGCGGCATCCAGATCTCCAACGGCTGGATCGACATCCACGCGCCAGCGACACTCGCGGGAATGACCGCGGGCACCCTGGGCTGCATCGCGATCGACAATACCGACAACGACGAGATGTTTCTCAGCGCCCAGCACGTGTTGCTGGCTAGTTCGGTCGGTCGCGGCGATCCTATCTATCAACCTGCGCCCGTCTGGTTTCCGAACCTGCGCGCTCCGGCTCAGGTGCCAACGATGATCACCGACAGCGGCGACAAAGTCGGCGTCGTGCGCCTGGCGCTGATCACCGACAAGGTCGACGCCGGCATTGCGAGGATCGACGTTTCGTCGTGCTGTCATTGCTGCGGCATTCACTTCTCGAACGAGATCAACGGGCTCAGCGTCGGTGGCACGCCGCCACTCAACACCATTCTCGGCGACGAGGCCGCGACCGCCGGCATGACAGTTTTCAAGGTGGGCGCGGGCACGCTGCGTACCGAGGGGCGCGTCGTCGATCCCAACTTTCCGGCCTTCACGATTCCGGGCGCGATACCTCGGACCTTCACCGGTCAGATCGCGATACAGCAGGTCAACACCGCGGTGCAGTTCAGCGACGTGGGCGACTCCGGCGCCGTCGTGATCAACGCGGCCAACAAGATCGTCGGGATGGTCTTCGCCGGCGGCAAGGACGTGCCTGGCGCGCCGGCCGGCTTCCTCACCGTCGCCAACCACATCTCCGACGTGTTGACTGCGCTCAACATCCGCATTCCATACGGGGCGGACGTCAAGGTGACCGCCGGCGAACCGCTCGCGGATGTGCCGGTGGTCATGGAAGCGAAGATCCCCGAGCCGTATCGCGCGCTGCGCGAACGCATGCAACGGCGCGCGCGCACCGCGATGATCTTCGAGCTCGGCCAAGGCCATGCCGACGAGATCATGCAGCTCATCAATCACTGCCGCCCCGTGACCGTGGCCTGGCATCGCGCGCAGGGTCCGGCGCTGCTGGCAACGCTGATGGGTGCGGTGCGCGACGGGCACTATCGCATTCCGGCGCGCGTGAAAGGTGTCGCGCTGGACGAAGCGCTGGCGCGCATGCGCGAGGTGCTCGCGAAACACGGCAGTCCCTCGCTGCGCGCGACCCTGGAGCGCCGCGAAGCTGACGCGATCCTCGAAGCCACGCGCGGCCGCTGCGACCTGAACGAGATCCTCGAACGACTCGCGGCGGAGCCCGAACTGGCTGGAACGCGTTGATGGCCGACCAGAAGACCACCGCCGAGATCCGCGCCGCACCCGAAGCATTCAAGGCTGCGGTTGCGCGGGCAACCGAATCTTTCGGGCGCATCCCGGGTGTCGTCAGCGTGGGCTTTGGCCTCAAGCAGACGGCAGGCGTGTTCGGCGACGAACTCGCCATCGTCGTGTACGTGAAGGAGAAGAAGCCGGCGTCGTCGCTCGCACCGGCGGAGCGGATTCCTACGTCGTTCGAGGGCTATCGCACGGATGTGCGTGTGGTTCTATCGCACCGGCCGGGCGCATGCGAGAACACCGCGAAATACACGACAATCCAGGGTGGCATCCAGATCGCCAACGCCGGGGAAAAAATCGGCGACACGATTTTTCGCGAGATGGGAACGCTCGGTTGCATCGTGCGGCGACGAAACCACTCCGGGCGAGAGAACGTGTACATGCTGAGCAATGCGCACGTGATCTACGCGAAAGGGCGCCGTGCAGGTGATTCCATCGGCCACCCCGACATTCAGAAGGGCGACAACCTCGGGCCCATCATGGAGGGTGCCGCCTATCGCAACATCGTTTGGCCACCGGGGACCCCGGCACCCAACCCGCTTCCGGACCCGGCCGATCCGGACTCGCCCCTGAATCACACCAACGAGACGTTCATCGATTGCGCTATTGCGCGGCTCGATCTCGATAGCTGCTGCGGCTGCACCCACGACACGACCGCCTTCGCGGAATCCATCATCGATCTCGTCAACGTGACGCCGCCAGGTGCGGGACGCGGAGACCCGGTCCACGCATCGAATCGCGTCACCGATGTGCGGGACGTTTTCAATGATGTCAACTTCGTGGGAGAAGTCGTCACGAAGGTCGGGCGTACCACGGGGAAGACGCAGGGAAAATGCGTGGGGGTAACCGCGCCGGTTCGCATCATCGACGTCTTCGATACCGCGAACCCACCCGCGAAGATATTCGCCTACAACTGCCTCGAGATCGTGCCGGAACCTCCCGGTACGCTGGATTGCAAAGGCAACGCGTATTTCGGCGAGCAAGGTGACTCTGGCTCGTTGATCGTCGATGCCCAGAGACGTGCGGTGGGGTTGTTGTTCGGCGTACCGGATCCGACAACCGTGCCGCCACCTCCTCCCGACAGCAGTTGCAGCGCGGTTCACATCGTGCCCGTACTCGATCATCTCGGCATCTGCATTCCATGCGCTGCCGGCGCAACAGGCCACGGCAGTTCGCTCGCCGCCGATGGCTCCGGCCTCGCGCCGATTCCATTGCCGGTGGCGCAAAGCACATTGACGAGCCAAATCAGTTTCCTCGCGGACGGCTCAGCGCCGCCTGCGCCGCGCATGCATGCGCTGCTCGACGAGTTCCGCGCGACGCAGCTGGGTGGCGAGTTGTCCCGCGTGATCGATGACGTACGCCGTGAAATGGGTTACCTGGTCCGCAACGTCCGTCCCGTGAAAGTTGTTTGGGGCCGACATCAGGGCCCCGCGTGGCTCGCCTGCTTCCTCAACCACGTCGCGGACCATGCGCCGGCCATCCCGCAGGAGATCAAAGGCGTCACGCGGCGGGCGCTGCTCACGAACATGCGCGACGTGTTGAGCCACTACGGGAGCAATACGCTGCGGCGAGCGCTGGCCGAACACGGCGATCTGGTGCTCGAGATGCTCACGGATCCCGGGTGCGACGACATCGCGGACCTCGTCGCTTGGATCCAGCGGCGCGAGTCGGCGCACACGCGGCACGCAGGCGTGGTGTAGCCATGGCCTAACCCACCAAGGCGAACTCGGACATCGAAGCCGCGCCGGACGAGTTCCACGCGGAGGGCTGCGACAACGAGACGGCATACTCCTCGATTCAAGGCGGCATCCAAATCGAGATCGACCAGGGCGAGAGCACCACCGGGCAGGGCACGCTCGGCTGGCATCGTGAGGAAGCGCGCGAGCTCCGCGCGCGAGAATGTCTATCTCCTCACCAACAAGCACGTGCTGTTTTCCGAACACAAGGGCGTCGGCAACACCGTCTATCACCCAAAGAAGAGCGATACCGCGCTCGGTCCCGTCCAGTGGAGCTTCTATGAAAACGCGCTCTACCCACAGGAAGGCAACAACCAGCGCCCGTTTTTCATCGACGCCGCCATCGCACGCATCAATCTCGATACGGAATGCTGCTGCTGCACGTGCACGAAGGATTCGACCACGGTCGCCGAGGCGCAGGTCGTGGACCTGGACATCGGTGGCGACAACACCCTGCGCGACGTGCGCAGCGTGATCGACGATGTGAACATCCTCAACGAGCGGGTTTTCAAGGTCGGCCGCACCACCAGCAAGACGAAGGGCATCGTCACCGCCGTGGGTGCGCCGCTGGTCGCCGATCCGCCACCGGATACTCCGCACGGCGCAAACGTCAACGCGACGAATCTCATCGAGATCAGGTTCGACACCACGTCGACGCCGAACGGCAACAACTGCAAGGGCAACCCGAACTTCACCGAGCAGGGGGATTCGGGTTCGCTCGTCGTCGACGAGCAGCAGCGCGCCATCGGGTTGCACACCCATGGTCACGTGAATCCGCAGGACCACATCAAGTACTCGTACGCCTGCCACATCCTGCCCGTGCTCGACTACCTCCAGA
>DATBFV010000168.1:0-7880 GCA_036558345.1 Gemmatimonadales bacterium
TTTCTCCTGCCGGATGTTTCCCGGCCCTGAAGGCACTCAGTTACAACTGGTGTTCGTCGTGCACTATGCTCCCGTGAGCGCTGGGCCGCGTCAGGTTCTCCTTCTCGTCTCAGACCAGCAGACCTACCCGTGCATGAATTACCAGCTGGACGGCGGGACGAATGTCGCGGGACAGACCATTCGCGTGACGATGTCGGGGAGGGTGATCAAACCGGACGCCTGCATGACGGCAACTGGGCCGGCGCAATATCAAGCTGCGTTGCCGATCGCGCCGGGGACGTATGACCTCGACTTCACGCAGGGCGGCGCGGTCGATCGCTACCGGCTCACGGTGACGACGAGCGCGATTTCGATCACCACGATCGAGTCGAGCTTCACGCGGCCCGCGGGTTCGTAACAGACGAGCCTTGACGGCTCTTGTTCACCCAGGTATATCCCGACCCATGCGCACGTCTCGTCATAGCCGGCATCACCATCATCACTCGGTCCACGGGGGATAGCCGGAGGCGCACAGTCTTGAATCACCACCGACGCCGGCCCCCCGAGGGCCGGCGTCGTGCTTTTAGGGCGTCGGGCACCTCGGAGGCTCCGGTTCGGCCAACACGGAGTCGTTGCGATGTCCACAATTGCTTCTCGCGCCGTTCCGTTTCGACTCGGGCTCCCCAAGGGCCGGATGGAGCATGGCGTGCTCACCTTGCTCGCCGACGCCGGCATTCGTGTGCGTCCCAGCGTGCGGGGCTACCGCCCCGACGTCTCGCTCCCGGGCGCCGAAGCGAAACTGCTCAAGCCGCAAAACATCGTGGAGATGCTGGCGCTTGGCAGCCGGGACGTCGGCTTTGCCGGCGCGGACTGGGTCGCGGAGCTCGAGGAGGGAGCTGCGCTCGTGGAGCTGCTCGACACGGGCCTCGATCCGGTTCAGCTCGTAGCCGCCGCCCCCGCCGCCATACTCGAAGCTGGCCGGCTGCCGAGATTTCCGGATCGCCGTCTCATCGTGGCCTCGGAGTACGAGCGGCTCACGCGCGGCTGGATCAGCGCGAACGCGCCCTGTGCCGAATTCGTGCGCTCCTACGGCGCGACGGAGGTGTTCCCGCCGGAGGACGCCGACGTCATCGTCGACAACACGGCGACGGGCGCGACGCTCGAAGCCAATGGTCTAGCCGTCGTCGACGTGTTGATGACCTCTTCCACGCGCATGTATGCCCATCGCGCCGCGCTCGATGACCCCAGGCGGCGCCGCTACATCGACGATCTCGTCCTGCTGATCAACTCGGTGCTCGAAGCACGGCGGCGCGTCATGCTGGAAGTGAACGCGTCGGCCGCGTGTCTCGATGCTGTCGTCTCGGTGTTGCCATCGATGCGGCAGGCAACCGTCGCGCCGCTGTTCGGCAACGGCGGCTATGCGGTGAAGGCCGCGGTGCCACGCGAGCTGCTGCCGCAGGTGATTCCCGCGGTCAAAGCCGCCGGCGGGACCGACGTGGTGGTCTCCACGCTTTCACAAATCGTCCCATGAGTCTGCTCCGCCTCAACAGCAATGAGGGGCCTCGGGCCTCTCGAGCCTTGGCGGCAGATCTGGCAGCTCTGGATCCAGAACTGCTGCGCCGCTACCCCGACGCTAGGGCAGTCGAGACCGCGCTCGCTGATCGCATCGGGGTGAGCCCGGACCGCGTCCTCGTGACAGCCGGTGCGGACGAGGCACTTGATCGCCTCTACCGAGCGTACGCGGGCCCCGATCGCCCGGTGTTGCTGCCCGAGCCGACCTTCGAAATGTTGGAGCGCTTCGCCGCCCTCGCCGGCGCGCCCTTGGTGCGCGTGCCCTGGCTCACGGATGCGTTCCCGCTTGAAGAGATCCTCGCCCAGCTCGACAACCGCATCGCGATGGTGGTCATCGTGTCGCCCAACAATCCGACCGGCGGCGTCGCATCGCGGGACGAGGTGCGACGCATAGCGGCCGCAGCGCCGCGGTCCCTCCTGCTGCTCGATCAGGCGTATATCGAGTACGCCGACGAGGAGACCGACCCGGCCGTGCTCGACCTCCCCAACGTGGTCGTCGTCCGCACGATGTCGAAGGCCTGGGGTTTGGCAGGGTGTCGCGTGGGCTACGCCATCGGGAGCCCGACGGTGATCGCCGTGCTGCGCGACGCCGGTGCGCCCTATCCCGTCGCCGGGCCATCGCTCGCGCTTGCGCTGTCTCAGTTGAGACGCGGCGACGCCGCGTTACGCGCTCACGTGGCGCAGGTCCGCGCGGAGCGAGCCAACCTTCGGACGCTGCTCTGCGCGCGCGGCGTCGATGCGCGCGCCTCGCAGGCCAACTTCGTATTCGCCGACTTCGGCCGGCGCGCGCCGTTCGTCCATGCCGGACTCCGAACGCTGGGCATTCTCGTGCGCGACTACTCCGGCCGGGCGGGTCTCGACACGAGTCTGCGAATCACGCTGCCCGGTGATCCGGCCGACTTTGAGCGCCTCAGGCGCGGGCTCGACACGGTGCTCGCCCCTGAAGCCATCGTCTTCGATCTCGATGGCGTGCTGGCAGACGTGCGTGCATCGCAGCGCGCCGCGATGATCGCGACCGCGGCGTCCTTTGGGGTGACGGTCACCATGGACGACATCGAGGCGGCGCTGCGCGCGGGAGATGCGGCAAATGATTGGATCGTCACGCAGCGGCTCATTGCGGCTGGCGGCGTCGCGGTCGATCTGGCGAGCGTCACTACGCGCTACCAATCGCTCTACCTTGGGGCAAACGGATCTCCCGGATTGCGCGAGCGCGAGCGGGCAATCGTATCACGCGATGCGCTCGCGCGACTCTCGAAACGGCTTCCGCTGGCCGTCGTGACCGGCCGGCCGCGCGACGAGGCGCGGTGGTTCCTTGAGCGCGAGGGTATCGCCGGACTGTTCCGCGCCACCGTCTGCATGGAAGATGCCGCGCGCAAACCCGATCCCGCCCCCGTGCGCCTCGCGCTCGCACGACTTGGTGTGCGATCCGGCTGGATGGTGGGAAATACGCCCGACGACGTCCGCGCCGCGGCGGGTGCCGACGTCGTTCCGCTCGGCATCGTGGCCCCCGGTGACGACCTGGTTGCGACTTCCACCGCGCTCACTGAGGCCGGCGCCGCCCAAGTCCTCAATGACGTCACCGACCTCGAGGAGCTCCTTTCATGAGTTCGCGCACTGCCAGCATTACTCGCGCCACGCGCGAGACGTCGATCCGCATGACCCTCGATCTCGATGGGACGGGCAAGACTGCCGTGAAGACCGGCATCGGGTTCCTCGACCACCTGCTCGACTCGCTCGGCCGTCATGCCCGCCTCGATCTGAAGCTCACGTGCGAAGGCGATCTCCAGGTGGACGATCATCACACGGCGGAAGACTGCGCGCTCGCGTTGGGCGAGGCGCTCGATCGCGCCTTGGGTGAACGGCGCGGGGTCAACCGCTTCGGCTGGGCGCTCGCCCCGCTGGATGAAGCGCTGGCCCGCGCCGTCGTGGATCTGTCCGGAAGGCCGTTCGCAGATGTGAACCTCGGACTGCGGCGTGACGCGGTCGGGGGGCTCGCGTGCGAGAACATCCCGCATGTGCTGCGGTCGCTGGCGACTGCCGCCCGGATCACGCTGCACGTCGACGTGCTGAAGGGCGAAAACGACCATCACCGGGCGGAAGCCGCGTTCAAGGCGACGGCGCTCGCGCTGCGGCAGGCAGTCGCCCAGTCGGGGTTCGACGACGTGCCTTCGACCAAGGGAACCCTCGGAGCGGCGCGCCATGAGTGACGTCGTCATAGTGAACTCGGGCGTGGCCAATCTCGCCTCGATTGCGGGTGCGTTGCGACGTCTCGGTGCCGGCCTCGAGGTCACGACGGATGCCGCGGCCGTGCGCGGGGCAAAACGCGTCGTCCTCCCGGGGGTCGGCGCCTTCGGGACCGGAATGGCTGCTGTCCGAAACGCCGGGCTCGACGGCGCGATTCTCGATGTCGCCGCGAGCGGTACGCCCATCCTCGGTATTTGTCTCGGCATGCAGATGCTGTGCGACGCGAGTGAGGAGGCGCCGGGCGTCGCGGGACTGGGACTGTTGACGGGTACTTGTCGGCGCCTGCCGGGTCATGTGCGGGTCCCGCACCTCGGCTGGAACGTCGTCGACGCCGATCCTGGCGCTCGGTTCGTGACGAGCGGCACCGCGGCGTTCGCAAACTCCTTCGCCCTGCGCGAGAAACCAGACGGGTGGTCGGCCGCGTGGACGACGCACGGCGTCCGCTTCGTCGCCGCCGCGGAACGCGGCCAAATCCTCGCCTGTCAGTTCCATCCCGAGCTGTCAGGCGCCTGGGGTTCGGCGTTGCTCGAGCGTTGGGTTACGGGCCGCACGGCTCGCTCGGGCACAAGCGCGCCGGACACGCGCGGCTTACTGCGGCGCCTGATCCCGTGCCTCGACGTGAAGGACGGACGCGTGGTCAAAGGGATCCAGTTCCGGAATCTCCGGGATGCCGGCGATCCCGCCGAACAGGCCGCGCGCTACGAAGCACAGGGCGCGGACGAGATCGTGATCCTGGACGTCGCGGCCTCAGCCGCGGGTCGCGGCACGCAGCTCGACGCGGTCCGGCGCGTGCGCGACGCGATCCGCATTCCGCTCACCGTCGGCGGTGGAGTTGGCAGTGTCGCCGATGCGCGCCGGCTCCTGGCGGCGGGCGCCGACAAGATCAGCGTCAACACCGCTGCGGTGCGGAGGCCCGAATTACTCGCTGAGCTCGCGCAAGCGTTCGGGTCTCAGTGTGTCGTGCTCGCGATCGACGCCCGTCGCTGCGCAGAACGGTGGGAGGTGCTCGTGCTGGGAGGACGCGAGTCGGCCCGGCCGGACGCGATTGCCTGGGCGCGCGAGGGCGAGCAACGGGGCGCGGGCGAAATCCTGCTCACGAGTTGGGACCGCGACGGCACCCGCGCCGGCCACGACATCGATCTGCTTCGCGCAGTCACCGAGGCAGTGCGCGTTCCCGTGATTGCGTCCGGCGGCGTCGGCACGCGCGAGCACGTGGTCGGCGCGTTCGCGGCGGGCGCGGACGCGGTCCTTGCGGCGTCGGTCTTTCACGAAGGCGACGAGACGGTCGGCGGCATCAAGGCAGACCTCGACGCCAAGGGAATTCGGGTGCGCCAATGATCGTGCCGAGCATCGACATCATGAGTGGACGCGCGGTCCAGCTGCGCCGCGGCAGGGAGTTCGTGCTGGATGGCGGCGATCCCGTCGAGCGGCTCGCGGAGTTCGCCATCGCCGGAGAAGTGGCGCTGGTGGATCTCGATGCGGCGCTCGGTCGCGGCTCGAACGCCGAATTGATTCGTGATCTCGTGCGACGGGCCACGTGTCGCGTGGGGGGCGGGATTCGTGACGTGGACAGCGCGCGGCGCTGGCTCGACGCCGGGGCGGCCCAGGTGATGATCGGGACGGCCGCGACGCCGGAATTCTGTGCGGCTCTGCCACGCGAACGGATCATCGCTGCCGTGGATTCAGAGCGCGGCCAGATCGTCGTCGATGGGTGGCGTACCGCGACCGGCGTGCCCGTTCTCGAACGCGTGCGCGAGTTGGCACCAGTCGTCGGCGGCTTCCTCTTCACCCAAGTAGAGAAGGAAGGAGGGATGGGCGGATTCGACCGCACCGCCGTCGCTGCCGTCGTCGGTGCCGCGGACGGTGTCCGCGTGACGGCCGCCGGTGGGATCAGCACTGCGACGGAGATCGCCGACCTCGATCGGATCGGGGCTGACGCGCAGGTCGGCATGGCCCTGTATACGGGCACGTTGCCGCTCGGCGCTGCCATCGCAGCGCCGCTCGCCAACGCGCTCCCCGGCGAGGTATGGCCGACCGTGGTGAGCGACGAAGCCGGCCGCACCCTCGGTCTCGTCTGGAGCACGCGCGAATCGCTGGCGCGCGCGGTCGCCGAGCGGCGCGGTATTTACTGGTCGCGGTCGCGCCAATCGATTTGGGAAAAGGGCGCCACGTCGGGAAATACCCAGCAGCTGATGCGGGTCGATCTCGATTGTGATCGCGATGCCTTGCGGTTCACAGTGCGCCAGTCGGGCGCAGGGTTTTGTCACCTGAATCGTCCCTCCTGCTGGCCGTCGCCGTTCGACTTTGCGGATCTCGAGCGCACGCTCGCAGACCGACGCGTGCGTCCACGCGCAGGCTCGGGCACCACGCGGTTGCTCGAGGACCCGGAGCTTCTGGCCGCGAAGCTGCGCGAGGAAGCTGATGAGCTGGCGCGGGCCGAGTCGTCCCAGGACGTGGTGCGCGAGACTGCGGACGTCTTCTACATGGCGCTGGTGGCGTTGGCGCGTGGCGGCGGAACGTTGGCCGACGTCCGCGTCGAGCTCGCACGCCGCCACGGCGCCGTAAGCCGGCGGCCGATGGTGAGAAAGACTCCGGCGTGCTGACCCGTCGCTCAGTTCCTGAGCTTGTCTCCCGTCGCTCCGCCGGAATTCCTGCCGAGGCGTTTGCTGTGGCCGCCCCAATCGTGGAGGCGGTGCGGCTCCGAGGTGAGGCAGCGCTGCGTGAGTACGCGGAGCGTTTCGCCGATGTGGCAGCGGGCGGACCGCTGTTCCTCGAGCGGGCCACGCTCGATCGCGCACTGGCGGCCATACCGGCGGCGGACCGGGCGCGCCTCGAGCGCGTCGCCGAGCGGATTCGGGTCTTCGCCGAGGCGCAGAAGCGCGCGTTGGCTGCGGTGACCGTTTCGGTCGCCGGTGGAGCTGCCGGCCATTGGATTGCGCCAGTCGCGCGTGCGGGATGTTACGCGCCCGGCGGCCGCTATCCGCTGCCATCCTCAGTGCTGATGACCGCTGTGACCGCGCGCGTGGCCGGCGTGAACGAGATCTGGGTCGCGAGCCCGAAGCCAGGACCGATGACGCTTGCTGCCGCGGCCATCGCCGGCGCCGACGGCTTACTCGCGGCCGGCGGAGCCCACGCGATTGCGGCGCTCGCGTTCGGTGCGGGCCCGCTGCCGGCGTGCGACCTGGTCGTCGGCCCCGGCAATCGCTATGTGACGGCGGCGAAACAGCTCATCGCGGGGCGCGTCGCGATCGATATGCTTGCGGGCCCGTCCGAGCTGGTCGTCTTCGCCGACTCTTCAGCATCTCCCGTGGTGATCGCCGCCGATCTACTGGCGCAGGCGGAGCATGACCCCGACGCCTTGCCCGTGCTCGTGACACTCGATCCCGGCCATCTCGATCGCGTCAAGGCGGAGCTCGCGCGCCAGATGGCCGATCTCCCGACCGCCGGGATCGCGCGCGCGGCGTTGGAAAATGGAGGCGTGGTGGTCGTCGCGAACGTGGAGGAAGGGATCGCCGCGTGCGATACACTCGCACCCG
The DNA here is from genome assembly GCA_036558345.1 of Gemmatimonadales bacterium. Classification (GTDB taxonomy): domain Bacteria; phylum Gemmatimonadota; class Gemmatimonadetes; order Gemmatimonadales; family GWC2-71-9; genus 20CM-2-65-7. Next base: position 7,332 of record DATBFV010000168.1, read on the forward strand.
AGCATCTGGAGCTGTGCCTGCGGGACGCGACCGGCGTCGCACCGCGTCTGGCGGCGTATGGTGCGCTGTTCATCGGGGCCGGCTCGGCGGAGGTGCTGGGGGACTACGGCGCTGGCCCCAATCATGTGCTCCCGACTGCGGGCAGCGCGCGGTCGAAGGGCGGTCTCTCGGTTTACACGTTTCTGCGCGTGCGGACGTGGCTCCGCATTGACGACTCCGCGGCGGCGCGTTCGCTGGTCGAGGACGCAGCGTGGTTCGGGCGGATCGAGGGGCTCGAAGCGCACGCGCGCTCGGCGGAGCGGCGCTTGGATTGAACTGGCCGACCTAGTCCGCCCCGACCGTTTCGCGCTTCTCCTGCTTCAGCGGCTCCCGCTTCCCGAGCGAGCGCTCGATCTCGCGCGTGATGTGCATCGAGCAGAACTTCGGCCCGCACATCGCGCAGAACTCGGCGCTCTTGAAATACTCGGCGGGGAGCGCTTCATCGTGCAGCTCCCGTGCGCGCGCCGGATCGAGCGCGAGGCGGAACTGCTCGTTCCAGTCGAACGCATA
>DATBFV010000169.1:0-13878 GCA_036558345.1 Gemmatimonadales bacterium
GGCGCCTTCATCCAGCTGTACTTCTTGTTGCCCTGCAGGTACGTCCACGGCGTGGGCGGCCCCACGTACTTGGCCTTGGTTTCTCCCTCCCACGGATGCAGTCCCGCCTCGTCGCCCTTCGAGTACTCGTACCAGGAGCTGTTGATGTACTCCTTGACGAGCTGATGATCGTAGGGCTGGACCTTGCTCAAGTCCTTGTTCAGGATGATGCCCCGCGGGAAGTAGAGGGAATTGAGATCGCGCACGTCGTTATCGGGAAATTCGCCGCACGCGAAGTAGTTTCCCGTCCCGCCACCGATCCCCGCCCATTCCTTGTAGAAGCCGGCGATGGCCATCAGGTCGGGCCAGTAGACCTGCTCCACGAACCGTTGCGCCTTCGTGATGATCTGCGAGATGTCGGTGAGCCGCTCGGCATTGATCGTGGCGGTGTCGTCGAGGTTGATCGCCGACGCCATGCCGCCGACCAGAAAGTTGGGGTGTGGGTTCTTGCCGCCGAAGATCGTGTGCAGCCGGATGACATCCCGCTGCCAGTCGAGTGCTTCGAGATAATGCGCTACCGCCATGAGATTCGCGGCCGGCGGAAGCTTGTAGGCCGGATGACCCCAGTAGCCGTTCGTGAAGATCCCGAGCTGGCCCGTGCCGACGAACGTCTTGAGCCGGTTCTGTACTTCGGCGAAGTACGTCGCCGAGTTGTTGGGCCAGGGGGAAAGCGACTGCGCGAGCCTGGATGTGGCTGCCGGGTCGGCGGACAGCGCGCTCACGACATCCACCCAGTCCAGCGCGTGCAGGTGATAGAAGTGAATCACGTGGTCCTGCACGAACTGCATTCCGTGAATCAGATTGCGAATGAGATTGGCATTCGGCGGAATGCGGATGTCGAGCGCGTCTTCGACCGCGCGGCATGACGCGACCGCATGAACGACGGTGCAGACGCCGCAGATCCGCTGCGTAAACGCCCACGCGTCGCGTGGATCGCGCCCCTGCATGATGATTTCGATGCCGCGGAATTGCGTGGACGTCGCCCACGCGTTGGTGATCCGGCCGTTTTCCGCCTGGGCCTCGATGCGAAGATGGCCCTCGATCCTGGTGATTGGATCGACAACGATCTTAGTCGTGGCCATCGCCGCCTCCTTGTTTCTTCGGTCCAGGTGTCGATTCCACCACGGGCAGCGCTTTGCCGCGTTGCCGCATCTGATGCACGCCCGTCGCCACGGCGTGTGCCGCAACGCCGGCGGTCGCTCCCACGGCGAGCGCGAGACCGATCGTGTCGGCATAGCGCTCGACGCCGAAGCCCGCGACATCGGGCAGCCGTCCGTAGAACGGCGTCATCGTGTCCCAGAAATGCCGCTCGGTGCAGCCGAGGCAGGGATGGCCGGCGCCGATGGGCCAGCTGGTATGCGTGTTCCACATGAAGATCGGGCAGGGCGAATACGTCGCGGGGCCTTTGCAGCCGACGTGGTACAAGCACCAGCCCTTGCGTGCCGCTTCGTCGTCAAATGCTTCGACGAACTGACCGGCGTCGAAGTTGGCGCGGCGCGGGCACTGATCGTGGATGCGCGCGCCGTACGCGAACAGTGGGCGGCCGTCGTAATCGAGCGCGGGGACCGTCCCGAACGTGAGGTAGTGCACGATCGTGGCAGTGACCACGTCGCCGATCGGCGGGCAACCCGCGATGTTCACGACCGGCTTGTCCTTGACGATATCAGAGACGCCCACGGCGCCGGTTGGATTGGGGCGGGCCGCCTGGATGTTTCCCCAGTGCGCGCAGGCGCCGATCGCAATCACGGCCTTCGCATTGGCCGCCGCTTCCTTCAGAATCGTTTCGGCCGTGCGCCCGCCCACCGTCGTGTAGATCCCGCCGTCATTCAGCGGCACGGAGCCGGTCACGACGAGCAGGTACTCACCTTTGTTCTTGGCCAGCGAGCTCTGCAGCGCGGATTCGGCCTGGTGCCCGGCGGCCGCCATGATGTTGTGCTGGTAATCGAGCGACACCACATCTAGCACGAGATCGCCGATCGTCGGCTCGGCCGTGCGGAGCACGCTCTCGACGCATCCGGTGCATTCCTGCAGTGACAGCCAGATCACCGTCGGACGTTTCTGCGCGGCCAGGGCGGCTGCCACTTTTGGCGTCATCGCGCTCGACAGGCCGAGCGCCGCGGTCATCTGCCCGCAAAAAACGAGAAAGTCGCGGCGATTGATGCCGCGACGCTCGAGGTACTGCCCCAATGATTCGTCAGCAGACCAGGGATGCGACGTCGGAAGGTACATACGGAGCTCCGAACTGTTTTGGTGGAAGTGGCACCAACTTCCGCTTATCTAGCCAACAAATCAGGTAGAGCGCTCGAAATCGGCCTGAAGAAACCTTTATCCAACCTTCACTGTCATCGCACCGGGGCTATGCGACGTTGGGGACATGCCCGGCGACACGAGCGCCGTTCCTCAGAACGACCTGCAGCGCCTGCTCGCGACCGAGCGACGGCTGGCGGACCGGCTGGCCGCTGCCCGTGCGGAGCGCGACCGCGTGATCGCCGCAGCCGAAACCGCGGCACAAGCCCGAGAGGCGGCGCTGGCCGCCGATCTGGAGAGCGCCGAAGGCCGGCTGCGCGAAGCGCTGGCCGCGGAGCAGCGGCAACGCGAGCAGGAGATTGCTCGGGCGGCCGAACGGGAGGTCGCGGCGTACGAGGCGGTCCCGCAAAGGCGCCTGGCCGAGATCGTCCAGTTGCTGCAGCGGCGGCTGCTGGACGAGGAGCGGGCCCCATGATCATCGCGATGTCGAAGATGCGGTTGATCGGCCCCCGCGAGCGTCTTCCCGACGTGCTCCGCGTGCTGCAGGACCTCAGCCTGCTGCACCTCGCCGCGCCACAGCTTCCGGCCGACATGCCCGTGAATCGCGCAACGCTCAGCGCGGCAGAGCAACGCGAGCGACGCCACCTCGAGCGGGTGCTCGCGGACATCGACGGGGCGCTGAATGCGCTCAACCTGCACATCGCGGGGATGGCGACCGCGAAGGCGCGCGCTAGCCAGGCGGACGTGGTGCGTTGGGCGCGGCTGGCGTGGCGCGTGCGCCGGGAGGCGGAGCGGCTACGGCTGCGGATCGTCGCGCTCGAAGAAGAACGGGCGCTGATCCTCAAATACCAACAATTCTTCTCGGCGTTTCGGACGTTGCTCGAAGCGGAGAGCCACTGGCCCAACGCCAGCGCATATCACGTCCTGGTACGCGGGACGGATGCCGGCGCGATTCCCAAGTTGCGCGCGAGTCTCAGCGCCGCGATCGGCAGCGATTTCGAGATCTACACGCAGCCCCTCACGAGCGGTGAGATTGCGCTGTTGATCATCGTCGCGGCACCGGCGGCCGCGCGGGTCGAGCAGCTGTTGGCGCAGGCGCAGATCGAAGAGATCCCGGTGCCCTCCCAGTACGGCGGCGGCGCGCTGGCGCAGGCGATCCCGCGCATGCTGGAGCGCCTCGGTCAAATCCCCGCCGAGCTCGCTGAGGCGCGACGGCGCCAGCAGCAGCTTGGGCAAGAGCAACGCGCGGAATTGGGCCGGGCGCGCGCCGCGATCAACGATCGCCTGCGTGAGCTCGAGGCGCTTCCCCTGAGCGGTGTGACCCCCCATGCGTTCATCCTCGAGGGCTGGGTACCGACGCGATCGCGCGCCGTGCTCGAACAGCGGCTGGCGGCGGTATTCGGCGACGAAGTCGTCGTGAACGAGATCTCTATAGAGGAATGGGCGTCCGAGGAAGCGCCGGTCGTGCTGTCCAACCCGCGCCTGTTCCGGCCGTTCGAAGCGTTGGTCAACGTCTTCCCGCTGCCACGCTACGGAACGATCGACCCCACGCCATTCGTCGCCGTCTTCTTCCCCGCGTTCTTCGGCATCATGGTGGGCGACGTCGGTTATGGCCTGATCCTCGCCGCCCTCGGCCTGATTCTGCACCACATCTCAAAGCCGCAGACCATGCTCCGCACCGTATCGGAAATCATCGGTCCGTGCGCGCTGTTCACCATCATCGCGGGATTCCTGTTCGGCGAAGCATTCGGAGATGCAGGGGCCCGCCTGGGGCTGCGCCCGCTGCTGTTCGACCGGCACGAAGCGATGATGCCCTTCCTCTTGCTGGCCGTCTCGCTGGGCGCCGTGCACATCCTGCTGGGCATGGGCCTGGGCGTCGCGAGCGCGCTGCGCAGCCACCCGCGTGAAGCCATGGGGCGAGGCGTGTCCTTGGTCATGGTGATCCTCGTGATTCTGGCGCTGCTCGCCGTGGTGAAAGTCCTGCCGAAGGGGCTGTTCACGCCGGCGGTGATCGGACTCTTGGTCGCGTTCCCCGTGCTGATCGTGCTGGAAGGCGTGGTCGCGCCGATCGAGCTGCTGTCGACGCTGGGAAACATCCTGTCCTACGCGCGCATCATGGCTCTGGGCGTGGCGTCGGTCATGCTGGCCGTCGTTGCGAACAAAATGGTCGGCGCCATCGGCAGCCTGGCCGTCGGCGTGGTGTTCGCGTTGCTGTTTCACTTCGTCAACTTCGCCATCGCGTTGTTCAGCCCGACGGTGCACGCGTTGCGTCTGCATTACGTCGAGTTCTTCGGGAAGTTCTATAGCGCGGGCGGCATTCGGTATCAGCCGTTCGGACATTGGACGCCGGTCAAGCCGGCAGCCTAGGAGAGGAGTCCATATGGAGGCTGTACTGGTTACGGTCGCGGCGGCGCTGGCGGTCGCGGTTCCCGCCCTGGCCACGGCATGGGCGCAGTCGCGCATCGGCACCGCGGCGGCCGCCGCGCTGGCCGAAAAACCCGAGCTCCGCACGACCGCGATCCTCATGATCGCGATCCCGGAAACCATGGTGATTCTCGGGTTCGTGGTCGCGGCGGCGATCCTGTTTCGATGATCGATACGCTGCTGGCGACGCTCGAGCGCGAGGCCGAGGCAGAAATCGCCCGTGTCATGGATGACGCGCGCGCGCGAGTGGCCGCGCTCAACGCGGCATCGGACGATCGCATCGCGGTAGAGCGCGGCGCGCTGCTTGGCGTTCGCGAGGCGAGGGCGCGCGCGGAGTTGGAGCGCGCCCTGGCCGCCGCGCGCGCGGCGGCTCGGGGTCGCGTTCTGGCGGCGCGCACTGCACTCCTCTCCCGCGTCTTCCAGAAACTCGAAGAGCAGCTGCCGCGCGTGGCAGAGTCAGCGGAGTACCGGGCGCGACTCGCCGCGCAGATCGAGCAGCTCATGCCGTTTGCGGGAGGCCAGCCCGTCACGGTACGCTGCAGCCCGGACCTCGCACCTGCGCTGCGCGCAGCCGTCAAGACCAACGGCCGCTCCCGTATCCAGCCGGACGCTGGGATCGCGGCCGGCTTTCGGCTCACGACCGGGGACGGCGTTTTGGAGATCGACGCCACGCTCGAAGGCCGGCTCGAGCGGCTTCGTCCCGAGCTCGCGCTGGAGGCGTTGGGGGCGCTTGCGCCATGACGGCGGCCCGCTGGGAAGATCTCGCGACGCGGGCGCGTGGTCTTGCAACCCATCTGCTCGACGCGCGCACTATCGCCGCCCTCCCGGCTACTGCAGCCGAGGAGGGGCTCCGGCCGCTCGCGGCGGCACTCCGCGGCCATGGCTATCCGCTGCCTGATGGTGAGGTGACGCCCGACGATCTCGAGCTGGCCGTGCGGCGCCAGGCCGGCGCGCGACTGGCCGTGCTGGCCCGCTGGGCGGGTGCCCGCAACGATCTACTCGCCGTCATTTTCGAGGACGAAGACCGTCGCAGCATCCGGGCGCTGGTCCGCGGCGCCGTGCAGAGCACCGCCGCCGAGCTGCGCGTCGCCGGCCTCGTGCCAACCCCTGAGCTTCCGGAGCGCGCGCTGCGCGAGCTCGCGGAGCAGCCGTCTCCCGGAACGATCGCTGTGCTGCTGACGGCCTGGGGGAACCCGTACGGTCCCGCGCTGCTGCGTGAAGCGAAAGCGACGCAGCCCAATCTCCTTGCCATCGAATCCGCGCTCAATGTCACGTTCGCCGAGCGTGCGCTGCGTGGCGGACGCGCCACCGGGAATCGGGTCGTCATGGACCACGTGCGCGAGACGATCGACCTCGAGAACGCGCTCGCGGCACTCGTACTGGCGGGCACGGAGACCGGCGCCCCACGAGGGGCGGGGGCCAAACAATCGTTCGTCACGGGCGGGCGCCGTCTCAGTCTGCCCGCGTTTCTCGAGACGATTGCAGCGGGCGATCCGGCGCTCGCCCGGCGTGTGCTCGCCCGGGCGTTCCGCGACGCCCTACCGCTCGCGCGGGTGTTTGAGCACACGGCTGATCCCAGCAGCATCGAGGAGCAATTGCTGCGCGCTCGCATCGCGCTGTTGCAGCAGGCCGAGCTCCGCGATCCGGCCGGGGTCGCAGCGGTGCTGCGGTTCGCATTGCGCGTGCGAGCGGAGGTGATCGCCGTGCGGCGCGTAATCTGGGGCGTGGTGCTCGGCGCGCCCCAAGACAGTCTGGTGGCGAGCTAATGGGTTACGGCGTCCGCGTCCTGGCACGGCCGGAAATCGGCGTCGGCTTCGCGCTGGCGGGCTTGCGGCCGGTCGAGGCGACAAGCGCCGAGCAGGGGCGTGATCGGCTGCGCGAGCTGCTCGAGCTCTCCGATGTCGGCGTGATCCTGATGGAGGGACAGCTTTACGACCAGCTGCCTGAAGAGTTGCGTCGTCAGCTCGGGCGCCGGCCCTTGCCCATGGTCGTGCCGTTCCCCGAGCCGGCGTGGGCGCCGGGAGGCGAAAGCGCCGACGCTTACATCGTGGAGCTGCTGCGCCAGGTGATCGGATACCGCGTGAGGATCACGTGAGCGGTCAGATCGTGCGGGTGAGTGGCGCGCTCGCCGAGGCCGCACCATTGCCCGGCGCGAGTCTGTACGAGCTGGTGCGCGTCGGCAAACGCGGCCTGTTGGGTGAGATCATTCGCGTCACGGAAGAGCGCGCCACCATCCAGGTCTACGAGGACACTGCGGGTCTCCAGCTCGGTGAGCCGGTCACGTGCAGTGGCCAGCCCCTCAGTATTCACCTCGGACCAGGGTTGCTCGGCTCCGTGCTCGACGGAGTCGGTCGCCCGCTCGCCGCGGTCGCCAAGGCATCGGGAGACTTCATCGCACCCGGTCTCGTCGCACCGACGCTCGATCCCGCTGCGCGCTGGACGTTCACTCCGCGCGTCACCAAGGGTGACACAGTTTCCGGCGGCGACATCCTCGGTACCGTGGACGAGCGCTCCGGGGTCAAGCATCAGGTACTGGTCCCGCCCGACATGGCGGGCGCGATTGAATCGATTGCCGCGGGGGCGTACACCGTTCTCGATCCCGTCGGGCAGCTCGCCGACGGCCGCAAGCTCTTCCTCGGCCAACAATGGCCCGTACGCCGGCCGCGGCCCATCGCGGGCCGGCTTGCCGCCGGCCAACCACTCGTCACCGGTCAACGCGTGTTCGATTTCCTCTTTCCGGTGGCGGAAGGTGGCAGCGTGGCGGTCCCCGGGGGATTCGGCACGGGCAAGACCGTGATCGAGCAGTCGCTGGCCAAGTTCGCCGACGCCGATGTCATCGTGTACATCGGGTGTGGCGAGCGCGGCAACGAGATGGCCGAAGTCCTCGAGGAGTTTCCCAAGCTCGCCGATCCACGGACCGGACGCTCGATCATGGACCGCACGGTCCTCGTCGTGAACACCTCGAACATGCCCGTCGCAGCGCGCGAAGCGTCTGTGTACGTCGGCGTCACCATCGCCGAGTACTATCGCGACATGGGGCTGCGCGTCGCGGTCATGGCGGACAGTTTGTCGCGCTGGGCAGAAGCGTTGCGGGAGATCGGGGCACGCTTGCAGGAAATGCCGGGAGAAGAAGGCTATCCAACCTACCTCGGCGACCGGCTCGGCAAGTTCTTCGAGCGCGCGGGACGCGTGACGGCCGTGGGCGCGCCGTCGCGCACGGGTTCAGTCACGCTGATCAGCGCGATCTCGCCCCCTGGCGGTGACTTCTCCGAACCCGTGACCCAGGCTGCGCTGCGGGTCGTCGGAGCGCTGTGGGCGCTCGACCCTTCGCTCGCGCACCAGCGGCAGTTCCCGGCCGTGGACTGGGAGACGAGCTACAGTCTGTATGCGACCGTCACCGCCCCCTGGTTTGCCGAGCAGACGGCCGCCGACTGGCCCGAGCTGCGGCGCCGCACGCTCGAGCTGATGCAGCGCGACCGCGAGTTGCGCGAAATTGCCGGCCTGGTCGGTGCCGAGGCGCTCCAGGACAATGATCGGCTGCTCCTCGAGTCGGCACGGCTTATCCGCGATGCGGTGCTCGCGCAAAGCGCGTTCGATCCCAATGACGCCGCCTCATCCATTGCGAAGACGCATCGGCTCGCGGCGCTGGCCCTCGCCGTGCACGCCGCCGGAGCAGGAGCGCTTGGCCGGGGCCGCGCGATCGAGCGTGTGGATCTCACCGCGGCGGGCCGCGCTCTCGCCGCGGCGCGTCGAGCCGCCGAAACGGAGTTCGCGGCACGCGTGGCCGACGTTGAGTCGGCCATCGCCGGAGTCGGATCGTGACCACGCGGCGCTACCACGGCGCGCACGCCGCGTCCGGACCGCTGCTGTATTTGCGGAACACGTACGGCGTCACGTTGGGCGAATGGGTGTCGATCGCCAGCGACGGGACGGCGCCGCGGCGCGGCCAGGTGATCGACGCGGGCGAAGAAATCACAGTCGTGCAGATCCTCGAAGAGACGGCGGGTCTACCCCCCGCGAGCGCCACCATCACGCTGACGGGCGAGCCGGCCTCGGTGATCGTCGGCCGAGAGCTGTTGGGAAGAGTCCTGAACGGCATGGGTGCCCCGCTCGACGGACTGCCGGCAGCCGTGGGTGAGGCGATCCGGCCGATTTGGGGCGCGCCCCTCAATCCCGTGCGGCGAGCGCGTCCCCGCGACTTCATCGAGACGGGCGTCTCGGCGATCGACGGGCTCAACACCCTGGTCCGCGGGCAAAAGCTCCCGGTGTTCTCGGGGCCCGGCCTGCCGGCGCTGGATCTCGCCGCGCAAATCGTCGAAGGAGCGCGCGCACCTCACGGTGAGCCGTTCGCCGTCGTCTTCGCCGGACTCGGGATCACGGCCCGCGATACCGACGCATTCCTGGCGCGCGTGGAAGCAAGTGGCGCGCGTGAGCGCACGGTGTTGTACCTGAACCAGACGCGCGATCCCACGATCGAACGCCTGCTCGCGCCGCGCGTCGCGCTCGCCGAGGCCGAGTTCCTCGCGTTCAACGGCGGGATGCACGTGCTGGTCGTGATCGCCGACATAACGCACTACTGCGAGGCTCTGCGCGAGATCGCGACGGCACGTGAAGAGATTCCGGGCAGGCGCGGTTATCCCGGATACATGTACACCGACCTCGCCAGTATCTACGAGCGCGCCGGCGTGATCGCGGGTCGCGAAGGGTCCGTCACGCAACTGCCGATTCTCACCATGCCGGATGACGACATCACGCATCCGATCCCCGACCTCACCGGATACATCACGGAAGGGCAGGTCGTGCTGAGCCGCGAGCTGCATCGCCGCGGGGTCTTTCCGCCGATCGACGTCCTACCATCGCTCTCGCGGCTCATGAACGCCGGCATCGGTAAAGGACGCACGGTGGCCGAGCACCGCGAATGGGCGGATCAGCTGTATGCGATCTATGCGCGCGGTCGTGAAGCGCGGCAGATGGCCGCCATCGTGGGAGAAGGCGGATTGACCGCGGCCGATCGTCGCGCCATGACGTTCGCGGATGCTTTCGAGCAGCAGCTCGTCGCGCAGGGCGAGACGCGCCGTCCACTCACCGACACGGTCGAGATTGGCTGGCGGCTGCTCGAGACGCTGCCGCGTGAGGACCTACTGCGTCTCTCGGATGACGTATGGAACGCCCGGCATCCACACGCCTGAACCTGCTCAGGGCAACCCGCCGGCTGGACCAAATCACCCGCGGCGTGGGACTGCTGCGGCGGAAGCGCGAAGCGCTGGTCAGCGAGTTGTTCAAGCTTGCGCGTCCAGCAGCCGATGCCCGCACGCTCATCGCCGACGCAGGTACGCGCGCCTATCCGCTGCTGCTCACCGCGCTGGCGGTGCATGGCCACGCCGGGCTCCGCGCGCTCGCTTGGCCGGAGCGTCTTCTGGAAGTGGAAGTGGAAGGCGGTTCGGTGTGGGGGATCGTCGTGTCGCGCATCGCGGCGCGACCCGCGTTGCTTCGCACGCTCGCGGCCCGGGGAACGGCGCCCGGACTCACAGGCCCTGCGGCGGCGGCCGCTGCCAGCGCGTTCGAGCGGCTGGCCGACCTGCTGCTCGAGGCCGCGCCGCGGGAAATGCTGATCCGGAGGCTGGGTGAAGCGCTGGCGCGCACGTCCCGCCAGGTCAACACGCTGGAGCGGCGGCTCGCACCGGCGCTCCGCACTTCGGTCCGCGACATGCGGCGCACGCTGGATGAGCGCGAGCGCGAAGAGCTGCTGCGGCTCAAGCGCCTCAAGTCCTCGCGGAATCTGTAGGCGCCTGTAGCTTTGGGAGACCTTGGCTTCCGTTGCAATCACACCACCGGAACAGTCACTCCGCCGCCAGCTGGGTGTCCTCGCCGTCACGGCGCTCGTCGTGGGCGAGGTTATCGCTATCGGCATTTTCCTCACGCCCGCCGGCATGGCGCGCGCGCTGGGGTCGCCGTTCTGGCTCCTCATCGTCTGGCTGCTCATGGGTGCCATGGCGTTGAGCGGTGCGCTCTGCTATGGCGAGCTGGCCGCGCGCTATCCCGAGGCCGGGGGCGGGTACGTCTACCTGCGCGAGGCTTACGGCCCCGCCGTTGCTTTCCTTTATGGCTGGAAATGTCTACTCGTCATGGATCCCGGCATTACCGCCGCGATCGCGGCCGGGCTCGCGAGCTACGTGGGCTACGCACTGGGGATCTCCGGTATCTCGCTCAAACTGATCGCGATCGGGTCGATCGTGGTGCTTGGCGCGGTGAACATCGTTGGCCTGCGCATAGGCTCATGGGTCATGCAGGCCCTCACTGTGCTCAAGGTGGGCGCACTGGCATTGATTGCCGTGCTCGCGTTCTCGGTGGGGGCAGGGAGTTGGGCGCATTTCAGCCCGTTCGTCGCGCAGCATCCCGGCTCGGATCCGCTGCCCGGAGCGTTCGCGCCCGCGCTGGTGGGCGCGTTTTTCGCATTCGGCGGCTGGTGGGAGATCAGCAAGCTCGCGGGCGAGGCCCGCGATCCCGCCCGCACGCTGCCGCGCGCTCTCGCCCTGGGGGTCGGCATCGTGACCGCGATCTATATCCTGATCACCGCCGTCTTCCTTTATCTGGTGCCGCTCGAGCGCGTCACGTCGGGCGAAACGTTTGCCGCCCAGGCCGGCGAGCTGCTTTTCGGCCCGTCGGGCGGTCAGGTCTTCGCCTGGATCGTCGTCATCGCGGTGCTTGGCAGTCTGCTCGGCCTGCTGATGGCGTTACCGCGCGTCTACTATGCCATGGCGCGCGATGGAGTGTTCTTTCCATCCGTTGCCGCCATCCACCCACGTTTCAGGACCCCGGCCCGAGCCATCGCGATCCAGAGCGTGCTCGCGTCCATTCTCGTCGCGTCCGGCACATTCAATCAGATCATCGCCTACTTCATCTTTATCACCGTGCTGTTCGTCGGGTTGACCGTGGCGGGGCTGTTTCGGATTCGACGTCGTTCCGCGGCGGCGTCGTATCGCACCTGGGGGTATCCGGTCACCCCGATCATTTTTCTGCTATTGGTGGCGCTGCTACTCCTGCTGCTCGCCGGCCACAACCCCGCTCAGGCGGCGCTCGGCGTCCTCATCGTGGGCCTCGGCATTCCCGTGTACCTGCGGTTCTTTCGGAGAGTCTAGGATGACGTGGATCAAAACCGTTCCGCTGACTGAGGCGAACGAACAGCTGCGCCAGGCGGTCGAAGACCAGAAGGCGCTCTATCCCAAGGAATACGCGACGCCGGTTCATCCCACGCCCGACGGTACATCCGGTATCGTCGCGTCGCACAGCCTGATTCCCGATGCGCTGCGCCATGCGTTCTCGACCTTCGGCGCCTTGATGTCGCCCGATCTGCCGCTCACGCGACGGCAACACGAGATGATCACTACGGTGGTCTCTGTAACGAATCGGTGTCGATACTGAATCGAATCTCACGCAGAGTTTCTGCGTCGGATCACGCTGGACGAATCGCTGGTCGCCGCACTGGAAGAGGATTACACCCAGGCGCCGATCACTCCGCAAGAGCGCGTAATGCTCGACTATGTCGTTCAGGTGACGCGGGACGCGACCCGCGTTACCCCTGCGCATCATGCCGCGCTGCGTCGCGCAGGATTCGACGATACCGGAATTCTCCAGATCACGCTGATCACCGCGTGGTTCAACTACATCAATCGCGTGGCGGACGCGTTGGGGGTGGGTCGGGAATGAAGGTTCCTTTAATAGACGCTACCAACAGCGAGTATCACCAAAGTTTCATATGCCCTTTATCTTAGCGGCGCTATTTCCTCAAGCGGAGGCTCAATGCGCAGTGGCCTGAAGCTGCTCGCGGTTGTGTTGAGCACAGTGTCGGTTCTTGCGGGATGTCGCAAGGACGCGTCGCAGGGCGGCGCGTCCGCGAGCGCGGGATCACAACAGGCTTCACAAGGGGCGCGCTCCGGCTGGTTGAATCGTCAAGACGAGTTATTGCTGGCAGCCGCCAACGTGGCGCTTCCGCCTCCAGGAATGACGGCGGCGGATTTGCCGGACGCCAACACCAAAGGGGCGCAGCTGGTGGGACAATACTGTGCTCAGTGCCACAACATCCCGACGCCGCAAATGCACAGCGCGACCGACTGGCCGAGTATCGCGCGGCGCATGTGGCTGCGCATGGAATTGCTGCCCGCATCGCTCCAGGTGAAGGTGCCGACCGCCGCGGAGCGGTTCGCCATTCTCGACTATCTGAACGCAAACGCCTTGAAAGTCAGCGGAAGCAACCTGCCGGCGGGTCCGGGGCGGGAAGCCTTCGCGCAAGTGTGCAGTCGCTGTCATGCCTTGCCGGACCCACGAACGCATTCGCGTGAGGATTGGCCGACGGTCTACTCGCGGATGGAGCGGAACATGGAGCGGATGAAAGTGCCGCCTCCGACGCGCGAGCAGACCACGGACATTCTCCTTTACCTGCAGACGGTCGCGAGTCGGCGCTAGCGGCTCGGCCAACAAGAGAGAGTACGTATGAAACTACGCTATCTGGTCGCCATCCTCGGGTTGTCCGCACTGGGCGCGTGTACCGACGAGACAATCGTGTACCGCGACAAGCCCGCTTTCAACCCGCCGCCCGACTCGATTAACGGATTTCTCGGTTACTACACGGCGAGCGAGCAGCAGACGACCTGTGGCAATTGCCACGTGCTGCACCAGGGGGACTGGAAGGATACGAAACACGCCAGCGCGTGGACCGACCTGGTCCAGTCCGGCCACCAGGCCACGAACGGCTCGTGCGATGCGTGCCACAGCGTCAGCTCATACGGCAACATGGCTGCAGCGCCGGCTGGGTACAAAAAAGTCGCCGATTCCGCGTACCACGACGTGCAGTGCGAGAGCTGCCATGGCCCGGGCTTCGACCACGTGTCGGTCCCGGATGCTGGAACAGCGCCACTCGCGCAGATCTTCGTCGACACGGGCACGAGTACAACGGGGACCTGTGCCGCGTGCCACTCCGGCACGCACACACCCTACTGGGAGGAGTGGAAGCAGTCCCTGCATGCTGATATGGGGCGCCACGCCACTGAGGAACAATGCCAGCGCTGCCACACTGGCCAGGGCGCGTTGCAAGCCTGGGGCGTGACGGCCGCATACGTCGGCAGCTCAAACCCGATCGGCGCCGATGCCTTCGGGATCACCTGTGCCGTC
>DATBFV010000170.1:0-8337 GCA_036558345.1 Gemmatimonadales bacterium
ATACCGGGGAATGGGGAGTGGGGAGCGGTCTGTGACGGTGCACGGCCGTAGGAACGGCCGGCAGGAAGAGTTTACGACAGCATTCACCGATCAAGAGAATGACGGTGCGCGCTACATCGAACAGCTCTGGGCCGCGCGGAAAGCCGGCGCGCTGTCGCGCGAGATCCGGTTGCGCGGACAGACACCCGAGCTCATGAATTCGCTCAAGCAGCTCGCGCTGCGGTATGGAATTCTGACCGAGTACACGTCGTATCTCGTGCAGGAGCCGACGGTCGCGCTGCGCCGTGAGGCCGAGAATCGCGCAATGCAGGCTCCGGCGGCCGCCCCCGCGGACCAGGCCGGTGCCGGAGCAGTGGGGCGGGCAGCGCAGGACAAGTCGATGGCTGGCGCGATCCGCCTCGACGCGGTCACGGTTGTCAACAGCACGGAGATCGACGACTTTCGCCGCGCGCGGTCGGGAATCAACCCCACCCAGCGCGTGGGTGGCCGCTTGTTCATTTTGCGGGACAGCACGTGGACCGACCTGGGCCATGGCGACTCGCTCCGCGTGGTGAGCATCGCTCCTTACAGCGACGCGTACTTCGCGGTGCTCAAGGCGCTTCCCGATCTGCGGGATGTCGCCGCGCTCGAGCCTGGCGTGCTGGTGGCCGGCAAGCGGGTGAGCATCAAGATTGGAGCGGGAGGAAAGACCACGCTGAATCCCGGGGAGCTGGAAAAGCTCGTGAGAGAGTTTCGAAGCTAGGTGCGTGCGGCATGTGGCGTGCGGCGTAGCAATGCCGCATGCCACATGCGACACGCCCCACGTCAATGCCCGACGACATCGCCGAGGTGTATCGCAACACCTATCCCGCGCTCGTGCGCTTCCTGTACCGCAAGGTCTGGGACGCCGAGCGCGCGGAGGATCTCGCGCAGGAGGCGTTCGCGCGGGCACTGGTCCATAAGCCGGACAACACGCGGGGATGGCTCTTTGTGGTGGCGGCGAACATGGCACGGGACGAAGCACGGCGCGCGGCACGGGAACGACGGCACCTCACGCTACTGAAGAGCGAGCCGGATGCCGTACACAGCGCGCCGGAAGAGGAGATCGATGCGAACACGCAGCGCACGCGGGTGCGGGCGGCGCTCGATCAACTGACGCCGCGAGACCGCGAGGCGCTGCTCTTGTGGGATTCGGGACTATCGTACGACGAAATCGCCGCGCAAACCGGACTCGCGCGCGGCGCCATTGGAACGACGCTGGCGCGGGCGCGCCGGAGATTGGCAGAAGCTTATGACGCAGCACAGGAAGGAGGACAGCATGTCGCACGTGGATGAGGGAACGCTGCACGCGTATCTCGACGGCGAGCTGCCTTCCGGGGAACGCGCGGCGCTCGAATCGCATGTTGCGCAGTGCGAGGCGTGCCGCGCGCGGGTGAACGAAGAACGCGCTTTGGTGGAACGCGCGAGCACGCTGCTCAGGGCGGTGCGACCACTCGAGCACCCCGTGCCGCCGTTCGAGCAGATTCGGCGAGCGCCGAAGCGCTCTCCGTGGCGCGTACGGACCTCGTTTGCGTGGGCCGCGTCGATCGTGCTCGCCGTAGGGCTCGGCTACTATATCGCCGGCGCCGGCGTCTATCGCCGGGCCTCTCAGATGGCCGAGCCAACCAACGTTGCGGTACAGAACCGTCCCGCCGATAAGGCAGCGGCGCCGTCGGCGCCCTCGGCGCCCTCGGCGCGCGACGAAGCGCGGCCAAGCACGCGGGCGCGTCAGGAGGTTGCGGAACGGCGGCGGCTCACCAATGAGAGGGAGGAGTCGGGGGACACTCAGAATCGCGCTCCGCTGGCCGGCATCGTTGCCACCGCGACACCCGCGCCTGTTATCGATTCGAGCGCCATGGCCAAGGTCATCGTCCGAGGCGCCGCGCCCGCGGCGAGCATGCAGAGACAGGACGCCGCGGACACCTGGCCGCGCATCGACCGTCAGACCGCGAAGACGATTCTCGGCACCGACCCCGTCGGTCTTCCCGACATCGCTACGTTGCAGATCCGGCGCAGTCCCGACAAAAAGGTCGTGGTCGTCGAACAGGCGCTCGATAGTCGCACCGTCATTCAGCTCTTCCAGCAGCCGAATACCAACGCAGCTGGGTACGCTTTCAGCGAAGGCGCCCGCGGTGGTCGATTGGCTCGCTTTGTGGGGAATCTGCGCGTGGAGATCGGCGGCCCAGTGTCGGTCGATTCGCTCAACCGCTTGCTGGAACTGGTGAGACCCCTGCCCTAGGCTTCGCCGCGGCGCCAGCCGATCAGCTCGGCGACAACGCTCACCGCGATTTCTTCCGGCGTTACCGCCCCGATGGGCAGTCCCACCGGCACGCGCACCCGCTGCAGGCTCTTCGGCGGGACTCCCGCGGCCTTCAGTCCTTTGGTGACGACGATCTTCTTGCGGCGGCTGCCCAGTAACCCGACGTAGCCCGCCGGCGAGGTCGCGACTCGCTCCAGGATGACCGCGTCGTTGCGATGACCCCGCGTCGCAATGACCACCGCGTCCGCGTCCGTCAGGGGATGGCGCGCGAGCGCCGCTTCGACATCGCCCACGAAGACCGCGACACTCGGATCGAAGCGTGCGGCATCTGCGTACTCGGGACGATCGTCGATCACCACAACGCGAAAGCCGGCCGCTGCCGCAGCCTCCGCAATCGCAGCCCCGACGTGCCCTGCCCCAAACACGAACACCCGCGGCGCCGGCGCGAGCCGTTCCTCCATAAACCGGCCGTCACGCGTCAACGTAGCAGCCGCGCCGCGGCTGGCCGCCCGCGACAGCGCCTCAAATGTTTTCACCGGACCGCGACGCCATTCCGTCGCCGTGCGGACCAATCCCGACTCGGCGGTCGCGGCGGCCTCGAGGACGCGCAGGTACTTCTCCTCCGCCAAGAGGGGCTCGACGAAGATCTCGACGGTACCGCCGCAGGAGAGGCCGAGGTCCCCGGCCAGATCGGCGTTCAGGTGATGGGTCAGGAGCGTGGGCCGACCATGCGCCTGAACATCCAGTGCGGCGCCGATGACGTCGGCCTCGACGCAGCCGCCGCCCACGGAGCCGATCAACCGGCCCTCGGAACCGACGAGCATCTTGGTTCCGGCCGGCACAGGTGTCGAGCCGCGCGCGCGCGCGACCGTTGCCAGCGCGCCGGAGCGGGATTGGCGCACGAGATCGACCGCGGCCTGCCAGACGTTCATATCCAAGAAACTAAACTCCCGAGGCAGGATCTGCCCCGGGAGCGCACGACAAAGCTAGGGGAGGACGACGATCGTGCCGTTCATTCCACCATGATGTGTGCAGTGGTAGGTGTAGGTGCCGATTCCCAGTAATGCCTGATAGTCCGCAGCTCCACCCGCCTTGTCACCGGAGCTCGTGGGGAGGGTCCCCGGCCCCGTGTCCCACGTCACGTTGTGGGTGATCGCGTTCGTCGCCCAATGAAAGGTGATCGTACCGGCGTTGATGGTATCCGGCGTCGGGGTGAATTGATTGTTCGAAACGGTGATCGTTGTCAAATGACCACCAGAAGCAGGCGGAGGAGGCGGCGGCGGGCTGCTACCATAGCTGGTACTGCTGCTGCACCCTGTCCCCGCTGCCATCGCCGCGAATGCAAGCCAATGAGACATCGTCATAAAACCTCCCTGGCCGAGTCCTCGAAAACGACACTCCCGGGATCTACGCCGGAAGCGTCGACGTACGATTTTCGATCAAGGGTTTACATGAATTGCGCCGTTCATACCCCCATGAATCGTGCAGTGATAGGTGTAATCGCCTGCGATCAGAGACGCTTGATAGTCCGCGTCGCCGCTCGCGTGATTCCCGGAGTTCGCCGGCGTGCTCGGACCGGTCTGCCACGTCACGTTGTGGGTCGTGGCGGAGGCCCAATGGAACGTAATCGTGCCCGCCGAAATCGTGTCGGGCGTTGGAGAGAACGAGTTGCCGCTGGCTCCGACGTTGATCGTCGTGGAATGTCCACCCGGTGGCGGGGGCGGCGGAGGCGGCGGCGGCGGAGGCGGTGGCGGCGATCCGGTGCTATTCCCACTGCAGGCTACTGCTCCCAGGAGCGCCGCAATTACGAACAGACGCGTCAACGGCATTGGGTCCTCCAGAATAGGAAAGTGAAGGAGTAAGTAGCGTTACCAACCCGCTACACATACACCAGGTTCCAACGATTGGATCGGACGTAATCTTTCGACTGTAGTGTGTCGACAACGAGAGCGCTAGTGCTGTTCGCGCTCCAACGCGTCGGCAGCGAGACGCGGCGAGATGATCGGATAGCGAGCGGCGAAGAACGACCAAGAAAGAAGAAAGAGGCCGGCGAAAAAGAGGGTGACCCCGATCTCGGTGACACCTATCACCGGACCGGCGCCGCTGTTGATCGCTGGGACGATTTCGAGATACCGTTCCAGCCAAATACCCAGGAGACTCACTAGCGCAAACCCCAGCATCGTGGGCGCGAACAGCTTTGGCTTGACACCAAGCAGACCGATGAAGGGAGCGACGAACACCATCAGAAAGACAGCGGTCCCGATCGGACGCCACACGCCGTAGAGCCGGTAAAAAATGAAGTAGGTCTCCTCGGGCAGGTTGCCGTACCAGATGACCAGGAACTGCGACCACATCAGGTAGGCCCAGAACACCGTGAAGCCGAAGCAGAGCTTGCCCAGATCGTGCTGCTGGCGGCGGGTGTAGATGCCGTCGAGTCCCATTGCCCGGCGCAGCACGAGCGCGAGCACGGCGAGCAGCATCAGCGCGGCCAGGAAGCTGCCCATGAAGTAGAACGCGCCGAACAACGTACTCACCCATTTGGTCGACAAAGACATGATGAGATCGAACGCGATCAGGCTGTAGCCGAACGCGTAGGCGAGAATCACGAACGCTGCTTCCCGCGAAATGCGCGGGGCGTCTTCCAGGCGATCCACCGCCTCGCCGCCGCTCAGCTCGCGGATGTCGGGCGCCATATCGTGCCGGACAAAACGCCACGACAGCCACGAGAGGATGACGAGGATCGCGCCGTTGCGCACGAAGAACCACTTGTTGGTGAGCCACCAGGCAAGATCCGGTCGCGGCTCGTGAATCCATGTGAAGATGTAGTTGCGCCCGATGATTTCTCCGATGAACAACACCACGGTCACGGTCGTGAACGCGACACCCGCCTCCGCAAAGCGGATGATGACGCCCGACCAATGCCCCTTCGCGAGTTTTTGCGTGGCGGCAAACACCACCATCGCCTGCGCGACGCCGGCCCAAAACATGAAGTTGACGTGGTAGGCCCACCACACGCGCGCGGGATGGCCGCTGATGAGTCCCATGACCAGCACGATGCCGCCCACGATCGCGGCGATGGCGCCGACGAGCATGAACCGCGCGACCGGCCCCTGGCGCGCCTTTTGAACGAGATCGGAACGACTGGCGACGGCGACGCTCATCGGTTCCCGCCCCCGCCCCCGCCCCCCCGGGCGTTCAGCTGCAGGTTGCGCACGTAGTTCACGACGTCCCACCGATCAGTGCCCTGGACCTTGTCGCCATAGCGCGGCATCAATCCGCGGCCCATACGCTGCGCCTCGACGATCATGCCGTAGATCGCGCCGTCGGTCATCTTGGGGCGCGTGGGATCAACGAGCGACGGAATCCCCGGGAACGGGCCGCCGCCTGCGAGCGACACGGGCCCGTTGCCTTCGCCGCGTTCGCCATGGCACACCAGGCAATACGTCTCAAAGACCCATTTACCACGATTGAGCGACTCGGCGGTACGCGTGCGGGGATTCGTCAGCCGGTCGGCCGTCTCGCGCGTGAGCGGCAGCTCCGCACCAGTCACCGGCACGGCGCCCGGGACGGGCGGGATGGGCCGGGCGTACGGTTTGATGTTCCGCTGATGCCGCATCGTCGCGAACCAGCCGACCTTGTGCACGACGGTGTCGGGATTACAGGCGCAGAGGAGCGCGATCACCGCAACGACCAGCGCGCCCTTAGCCACGGCGCACTTCCTCGGCGCCGGCGTCGCGCAGCAGCTTCTCCACGGCGCCGGCCTTGTCCGAGCTCGCGGGCACGAAGATGCCGAACCGGTCGTTGCTGAAGCGAGGATCGTACATGATCGTGCCGGCCCGGCGTGCGGCGAACAGCGTATTGAAGAGAATGCCCAGAATGGTCGAGAGCGCGCCGAACAGAATCGTCATCTCGAACATGATGACGACGTAGGGCGGGATCGAGCCGATCGGCTTGCCGCCGACCTGGACCGGCCAGTCCTCCGACATCCAGAGCGACAGCCACGCGCCGACGCTGCACCCCGCGATGCCGCCAATGAGCGTGAACATGCGCACGGGACTCACCGGCGCGCCGAGCGCGTCCTCGATTTCGTGGCGCGGAATGGGCGAGTACACCGTGAAGTCGGTATGGCCCGCCGCGCGCAGCTTCCTGATCGCATCAAGCGTCGTGTCGAGGTGCGCGAATACCCCGAGCGCGCCCGGTGTGGGCGGCGCATTGAAGAGCGCGGGCAGCTTGAGCGTCGGGCTCACCGATGCGCTCCAGCGCCCCGCGCCGGCCCGCGCTTCGGCGGCGCCAACACTTCCTTCACTTCGGAGATGGAGACGGCCGGGAAATTCTTCACGAACAAGAGGAACCACATGAAGAACCACCCGAAGCTGCCGGCCATGATGCCCCAGTCGGCCCACGTCGGATTGTAGACCGCGTTGGTCCACTTGGTGAACGGCTCGCCCGCGAGCGAGACGACGATGATCACGTAGCGCTCGAACCACATCCCGATGTTGACGAAGATCGAGATGACGAACAGCGCGGTGATGTTCGTGCGAATCGTCTTGAACCACAGCAAGAGCGGCAGAAAGCCGTTGCAGATGATCATGGTCCACGTCGCCCACCAGTACGATCCGAATGCGCGATACCAGAACGCCGCTCGCTCGGTCGTGCTGCCACTGTACCACGCCAGGAAATACTCGCAGGCGTAGGCGTACCCGACGATCGAGCCGGTGAGGAGGCAGAGCTTGGCCAGGTTCTCGAAGTGCTTGACGGTGATGAGCTCCTCGAGACCGAACACCTTGCGGATGGGCGTCAGCAGGGTGATCACCATGCCGCAACCCGAATAGATCGCGCCGGCGACGAAGTAGGGCGCGAAGATCGTCGTGTGCCATCCCGGCACCACCGCCATCGCGAAGTCCCACGACACCACGCTGTGCACCGAGAGCACGAGCGGTGTGGCGAGCGCGGCGAGATAGAGATACCCGCGGCTGTAGTGGCGCCATTGCTCGTTGGAGCCGGTCCAGCCCACCGACGTGATCGCATACAGCTTCTTGCGCCAACCGGTCGCGAGATCGCGCACCGCCGCGATGTCGGGGATGAGTCCCATGATCAGGAACAGCGTGGAAACGGTGAAGTACGTTCCGATCGCGAACTCGTCCCAGATCAGCGGCGACTTGAAGTTCGGCCAGAGCCCGCGCTCGTTCGGATACGGGATCAGCCAGTAGAAGTACCACTGCCGGCCGATGTGAATCAGCGGGAACAGTCCCGCGGTCATGACGGCGAAGACCGTCATCGCTTCGGCCGTGCGGTAGACGGCCGTGCGCCAGCCGGAGCGGAACAGGAATAGAATCGCGGAAATCAGGGTGCCGGAGTGCGCGATACCGACCCAGAAGACGAAGCAGGTGATGAAAACCGCCCAATAGACCGGGTGCGAGTAGCCGGCGAGACCCAGGCCGTAGCGCAGCAGGAACAGCAGGGTGACGATGCCGATGCCGAGCAATGCCACCGCGGCGCCGAGCAGCAGGAAGTAGCCGCGCGTCGGGGTGCCGAGCGTCCGCGCGATCGTGCGCGAGACATAGTCGTATGTCACGCGGGTGGTGGACGGGCTCCGAGTCTCAGCCATCGGCCACGACGCGCGCGAGATAGGTGATGCCGGGTTTGGTGTTCAACCCGGCGAGCACGTGATAGCCGCGCGGATCGCCGGCGAGCTGCGAGACCCGCGAGTTCCGGTCGTTCAAGTCGCCGAACACGATGGCCTCCGACGGGCACGTCTGCGCGCACGCGGTGGTGATGTCGCCGTCGCGCACCGTGCGATTCTCGAGGCGCGCCTGGTTCTGGGCGCCGCGGATGCGCTGCACGCAGAAGGTGCACTTCTCCATCACGCCCTTCTCGCGCACCGTGACGTCGGGATTGAGCAGCATCGCGAGCGGCTCGGGGAAGGCCTCGTACTCCCCGCCGCGCTCGGCGTAGTTGTACCAGTTGAAGTAGCGGACCTTGTACGGACAGTTGTTCGAGCAGTAGCGCGTGCCGACGCAGCGATTGTAGACCTGCCCGTTCAGCCCGTCGGGCGTGTG
>DATBFV010000171.1:0-1694 GCA_036558345.1 Gemmatimonadales bacterium
GCTGGCGCTCGGCGGGTCGCTCGACAACGCGATCGTGCTCGGGGAGACCGGCGTCCTCAACAACGCGCTGCGCTTCGAGGACGAGTTCGTGCGCCACAAGATCCTCGACGTGATCGGCGATCTCTCGCTCGTCGGCTTCCCCGTGATCGGCCATCTCGTCGCGCATCGCGGCGGACACGCGCTGCATACGTCATTTGCGTCGCGCATCCTCGAAGAGGTGGACGCGTGGCGCGTCGTCGAGACGGCCGTGGAGCCGGCGATGGTTCCGGTGCCGGTTCGGACGCCCTTCAAGACTGCACCGCACCTGGCGAATTGACATCCTTCGGCGCACGGTCTGCCGCAGGTCAGCGGCGGGCCCGTGCGCGCCGACCGGTCAGCCCACCACCAAGGGTTTGGTCGTCGTCGGCGAGCCGCACTTTTCGAACCAGTCGATTCCCTCGCTGACCAGATCGAACTTCAGCAGATAGCGGCCGGGAGCCTCGGGGGCTCGAATCGTGATTCGGACGTCGGCGGCGGCGCCCGCCTCGAGGGTCGAAGGCAGCGGCGCCCGATGATAGTCGCGCTCGAGAAGCGCGCCGTCAGGTCCGCAGAGCTGCGCACCAAGGCGCACCAGGCGGCGCCCGTAAGTGGCCTGCGCGGGGAAGGGGCGCGTGGACAGGTTCTTCACGCGCGTGGTCAGCGCCATCGTCTGGCCCGGCCTGGCGTGCAGCGGCCGGCCGATCAGGTCGTTCAACCAGCTGGTTCGCAGGACGATGTCGGCGCGCGGCGTCGCGCCGGGAACGGCGCTTCCGAGATTGTTGTCGTCCCAGACCTCGCGTCGGATCGCCTCGTACTCCGGCGCGCCGGGGACGAACCGCCGCGAGAACATGTTCTCGGGGTGATCGGTGATCTCCCAGCAGAGGCGATCCACACCGATGTCGGCAGCGAGGCTTCGCGCCTGCTGCATTTCCTCGTCGCTGTCGTTGTGCGTGAACAGGATGTAGCGCCAGTTGACGAACGGAACGTCCAGGCGGGCCGCGCGCTTTTCGTCGACGAGCGCCCGCAGGTTCGCGATCGCCTTCTCAAAGCTGCCCCGCCGGCGATATTTCGCGTAGCTGTCCGGCGTCGCGCCGTCGATCGAGAAGGTGACCTCGTCGATGCCCGATCGCGCGAGCCGGCGCGCCTGCGCCTCGTTGAACGCCAGGCCGTTCGTGCTCGTGTAGAGATAGACGTGCGGAAAGCGGCTCTTGATGTACTCGCACATCTCGATGGCCCGCTTGTGCAGAAACGCTTCGCCGTAGTTGAAGAAATCGATGCGGGCCAGTGACGGTCCGGCCTCGTCGATCGCGCGTGTGAACAGATCGAAGTCGAGCATGCCGGCCTGGCGCGTCCGGGTGATCCCCGTTTCCGGCGCGCAGCAGGCCTGGTCGCACGAGATGTTGCAGGCGGCCGTGCACTCGACGTAGAGCCGGGAGGGCAGGGGCGCGACGTCGAGGCCGCGCTGCGGTGGGTCGCCGCCTTTGAGCGGCAGTTTCAACGGGCAGTCGCCGCAGAACTTCGATCCGCCGGCGTTGAGGTCGCTGCGGAGGGCGTGCGCCGTTGCGCCCGTCCACACCGACGAGACCGAGGACGTGCGGAGATCACCCAGCACGCGTTTGCCGTAGGGATCCGCGCAGCCGCAGACCAGGCGGCCGTCGCAGAGCAGGACCATCGTG
>DATBFV010000172.1:0-2664 GCA_036558345.1 Gemmatimonadales bacterium
CTTTCCAATGCCGAGCGGGCCAGCGGCAGTAGCCGGCGCAATGCGTTGAATACGTTGGCGTCGCAGCTCGATCGCGACGCGGCGGGAGCGGCCGACGCCGCCAAGGTTCGAACATTGGCGGGGGCGGTGCGGGACCTGGCGCGCTAACGCGGCGCGTTCGTGACCGTGGGCCCGACGTTGTTGCGGATGCGCTGGAAGTCCGCGGTGCGAGCACCTGCGCAGATCAGCTCACCACCGCACTCGATCCAGACGGTCGTGTTCTCGCGCTAGAGTCCGAGACCGATCAGCCGTCTCGCGAGATGATGCCAGGCCGCGCTTTGGGCGATGGCAAAGCGCAACGGCCCCGAGGCGAACAGCGCGAGCCCGCCCCACAGGCTCACGGGATGCACGCGACGATGCGCCAGCAGGTCGCGTACGGGCGCCGCGAGGAGAAATCCGAGGAAGATCGGGATCATCACGGCGCCGTGGCTGGTTACGAACGGCCAGCGGGAGACGGCAGGACCCAGCATGCTGATGGTGGCGAGCAGCATAAAACGCTTATGCGTCTCGCTGCTTTTGCGGTAGTAGATCGCCAAGCCCACGAACACCGAAAAACCCACGACATCGACGATCATGACGAGCATGAATGCGAGACCGTCACCTGGCAGCGTCCCGCGCCGAGCCGCGGAAACGGCGAGCCAGGGCCCGGTCACAGTCATTATGGCGGCAGCGATGGCGGCGGCGTAGCCGAGTCGCCGGTGCACTGCGAGCCTGCCCGACGCCGCCAACGTCGCCTGCACCAGAAAGATCACGAACCAGCTGGCGAACAGCACCGCATGCGCTGCGACGTACAGCGCAGGGGGCGGCCCGCCGGTCGCCACGCGGTGACTCTCCGAGTTCGCGAACCCCACCACCACGGTGGCGAGCATCGCAACGGCCATGGCCCGGTAGAACCGGTGTGATGTCGGAGCAATTGCGGGCCCGGTTGAACCAGCCGTAAGATGAGTGGACGTCATGCCGAATGATGCGAAGCGACCCCGGATCGCGTGATGACCGCCCGCGCCAATGAGCTGACTCGGCGCGCCAACAGCGCACCGTTGATGCAACCCGCGTCGCAGCTTCGGGTCTTCGGCGATGCCCTGGGGGAGTTGGGCTACGACGTCGCATCGCTCCTCACGCAGGCGGGCCTTCGGTCCTCCGACCTCGACGATCCAGACGCCCTGGTTCCCTGCGCGAGCGTGGGGACGTTCTTGAGCGCGGCGGCGAAGCAGCGGCGCGTCCCGAATCTGGGAGCCCACCTGGCGTTCCACACGCCATTGGGCGCCTACCCGTTGCTCGATTATCTCGTCCTGACCACCGACAATGTGGGTGACGCGCTGCGCCAGCTGGAGCGCTACTTCCACCTCGCCACGGCGCCGTGCCGGCTGGACGTCATCGAGGAGAAGCAGTGCGTGCGTCTGCTGTTGCAGGACGCTGATCCGTTTGTCGCGCTCTACGAGACCGCGATCGTCATTCATCACCTGCACGAAGAAACCCAGCAGCGCGTGCCGGTTTTCATGGTGAGCCTCACCTTCGAGCCGGACGATCGGCGCGACCTCGAACGGCTGCTCAAGTGTCCGGTGCGCTCGCCGGCGCCATGGAGCGGCATCGAGTTCCCGCGCGAGGCGATGGCGGTGGCGTTACGGCGGCGTGATCCTGTCTTGCGGAGCGTGCTCGAGGGTCGCGCCACACCTCTCTCACCCGGTCCCCGCGCGGTGCAAGACACGGTGGCTGCTCAGGTGCGCGCCGCCGTCGCGTCGCGAATCGGCGACGCACCCGATATTGCTCGGATCGCGCGGCAGCTTGCGATGGGCACACGCACGCTGCAGCGCCGCCTCGCCGCTGAGGGAGTCTCGTACAAGGATCTGGTCGACCACGCGCGCCGGGATGCCGCGCAACGGCTGCTCGAGGATCGCTCGCTCGCGGTGGCGGAGGTGGGATATCTCCTCGGCTTCTCCGAGCCCAGTGCTTTCCATCGCGCCTTCAAACGGTGGTGCGGAGTGACCCCACTCGAGTATCGGAAGTCCGTCGTTTGAAGGTGGGTCGTGCCCGCCGTACATTGACCACCCCTCGCTCGCCTGGAGAAGACGTCGTGATCACGCAGTGGCGAAGTAGCATTTCGTAACACGCTGCCTCCCGTTTCAGGTCCACCCCCCTGAAACAACCATTTTTCGATTCGCGTCATCCAACTAGAAAACCACCTCGGATGGTGCATGCTGGTCGCGACGCCGCTTCTCGCAGCCGTCACCCTTGTTGTGCAGACCCCTGTTCGCGAGATCCCGGCCGCCGATCCACCGCCGCCGGCACGCAGTGTCCGTGCCGTCCGTGCGCCCCAACAGCCGACGATCGACGGCCGCGATGACGATGTGGTGTGGCGTGACGCCGTGGCGATCCGGGAATTGCAGGAGTGGCGTCCCAGTGAGGGTGGGACACCCAAACAGCCCACGGAAGTCAAAGTCGCCTACGACGCGGCGAACCTGTACGTCCTCGTCCGCTGCTTCGACGCGCACCCCGACAGCATCATCACCGTGCTCGCCCGCCGTGACTACTTCACGCCGTCCGACATGGTCTGGCTGTTCATCGACTCCTATCACGACCGCCGCACCGGATTCGAGTTCGGGGTCAACCCGTCGGGTGTGAAGATGG
>DATBFV010000173.1:0-5017 GCA_036558345.1 Gemmatimonadales bacterium
TCGAGGGCCGGATCTTGGTGTCTCGACATGGCGGGGCGAGCAGTGGAAGCTGGGCGGCTCGACGGTCTGGGGCTGGATTTCCTACGACCCGGAAACCAACCTGTTCTTCTACGGGACAGCGAATCCTGGCGTGTGGAATCCGGATCTTCGTCCCGGAGACAACAAGTGGTCGTGCTCGCTGATCGCGCGTGACGCCGACACCGGCGAAGCGCGGTGGGCATTCCAGGCGACGGCTCATGATGCCTGGGATTACGACGAGATCATGGAGAACATCCTGATCGACATGCCGTTTGGCGGAGCGATGCGAAAGCTCCTGGTGCATCCCGGCCGAACCGGTTTTGTCTACGTCCTCGACCGCGAGAGCGGCGAGCTCCTGTCGGCGGAAACCTACGAGCCGGTCAACTGGGCCAGCAGCTACGACCTCAAGACCGGAGTGCCGAACGAAGACCCGAACAAGCGCACGCACAACGGCAAGATCACCGGCGGCATTTGCCCGTCTTCGACCGGCGCTAAAGACGTGATCCCGTCGGCGTTTTCTCCACGCACCGGGTTTCTCTACATCCCCGCGCACAACACGTGCATGGACTACGAGGGCATCGAAGCCAACTACATCGCCGGGACGCCGTACCTTGGCGCGGACGTGAAGATGTATCCGGGCCCGGGCGGTTATCAGGGAGAACTCGTGGCCTGGGACGTCGCGCACGCCAGAAAAGCCTGGGGCGTGAAAGAAACAGTGCTTCCCGTCTACAGCGGTGTCCTGGCGACAGCCGGCGATGTCGTCTTCTACGGAACGATGGACGGATGGTTCAAGGCGATCGACGCCAGAACAGGAACCGAGCTGTGGAAATTTCACGTGTCGTCGGGGATCGTGGCCAATCCGATCACGTATCTCGGTCCGGACGGCAAGCAGTACGTCGCGGTCTACTCGGGCATCGGCGGATGGATGGGCGCGGTGGCGTTCCCCGAGATCTCCGCTGACGATCCCTACGCGGCCCTCGGCGTCGTCGGCGCGATGAAGGACATCAAGAAATACACGGCCCCGGGAAGCACGGTTTATGTGTTTGGTCTTTAGCAGCGTCGGTCTTCTGCTGGCGATGTGGGGAGCGCCCTGGTCTGGCTCGAGCGCGCAGCATCCGCTTCGCGTGTGCGCGGATCCGAACAACATGCCGTTCTCGAACGAGCGGGGCGCGGGGTTCGAGAACAAGATTGCGGCGCTCGTCGCGCGTGAGATGGACCGGCCGCTGGCCTACTACTGGCTGCCTCAGCGCCGCGGGTTCATTCGCAATTCGCTCAATGCCGGACGTTGCGATGTCGTGGTCGGCGTTCCTGCCCGGTACGGGGTGCTCCTGCCGACGCGCAGCTACTACCGATCGCGGTATGTCTTCGTGTCGAGGCACGATCGACATCTGCGTGTGGATTCCTTCGACGATCCGTCGCTCGAAGCGTTGAGGATCGGCATTCAGGTCAGCGGTGACGATTACAACAATCCGCCGGCTGCACACGCGCTCGCCGCACGGCACATCATTCAGAACGTTCGCGGATTCACCGTGTATGGCGACTACTCCCGATCGGATCCGCAGCGTGACATCATCGATGCCGTGGTCGACGGCCGCGTCGATGTGGCGGTCGTCTGGGGGCCGCTTGCGGGTTACTACGCACGGCGCGAGCAAACCCCGATCGACGTCACCCCGGTTGCGACCGACCGTGACGGCTCGTCGGTGTTCGCCTTCGAGATCGCCATGGGCGTTCGTCGGAACGACACAGCACTGCGAGACGTGCTGAACACGATCATCACCCATCGCGGTGAAGAGATTCGGCGGATCCTGCTCTCTTACGGGGTGCCGCTTCGATGAACCTGAAGCACTGCGCGCTCATGGCGGGCGGCATGCTGGTGATCGCGGCAGCGTGCGGGCGAACACCGCCGCACGGCGGTTCGACGGCGCCGCCCCCGCCAGTCGCGACAGCGGTCGGACCGATTCCAGGTCCATCGACCGCAGCCGGCGCACCCTCCAATCCGTACGCGAACGATCGGACGGCCATGGGGGAAGGGCGTCAGCTCTTCGTCCGTTTCAACTGCTCCGGCTGCCATGGCGGGCGTGCGGGTGGGGGGATGGGTCCGAGCCTCCGCGATGTGGACTGGATCTACGGCAACTACGACGCACAGGTGTTCAGTTCGATCGCAGAGGGGCGAGCGCACGGCATGCCGTCGTGGCAAGCGCGGCTGACCGCTGACCAGATCTGGAAGCTCGTGACCTACATCAAGTCGCTTCGCACGCGGAACGAACCTCAGGCGCCGCCGACTCAATAGAAGGACAGCCCATGTCGCGCAGTACGCTCACGATCGTCACCGTCTGCTGTCTCTTCGCGGCCGCAGCCTGCTCCAAAACGGCGACACCAGCCGAAACGCAGCCGGGTGCGGCGCCAGACCTCGAGCGACCGCCGCAGAGCGGCGCAGCGCGAGCCACGTGCAGCGATTTGCCGTCATCGAATGATCTGAAAAAGTGGTTGCGCGCGGCGCCCGGAGTCGAGGGAGAAGCAGGGGGCCTGTTCTCCGGAAAGATGGAATGGGGAACGATCGTCAACCGACAGGGTGAGATTTGCGCGACAGCCGTCGCGACCGACGATCCCGCCAGCGCCTGGCCTGGCAGTCAAGCGATCTCGAAGGCGAAGGCGTACACGGCGAACGCGTACAGCACCGACGATACCCCCTTATCCACGGCGCGGCTCTACACGTTGTCGCAGCCCGGCCACTCGCTGTGGGGCGTCGCCGAGCCCAATCCATTCCGCGCCGACTGCCTCGTCGCCCCGGCCGACATGAACACCACGAACGGCAAGATCTGCGGTGGATCGATCGCCTTTGGCGGCGGCGTCCCACTCTACAAAGGCAAGACGCGGGTCGGTGGGCTGGGTATCAGCGGCGACACGGCGTGTGCTGATCACGAGATTGCGAAGCGCGTGCGGCATCTCGCACAGCTCGACCCCGAAAAGGGAGAATTCGCCGACGACATCGTTTACACGTCGGCCGACGGGGCATCACCATTCGCACATCCCCTTTGCGCCAACACCTGGCGAAACGGCAAGAAGCTCGGGGACGAAGCCAAGGCGGTCGGCTACTGACCGACCGTGAGGAAAATCTTCAACCTCGCGCTCGGCGTCGTCACGAGCATCGGCGGCTTCGTCGAAGTCGGCTCGATCTCCACCTCCGCCCAGGCGGGCGCCGAGTTCGGATTCTCGCTGCTGTGGGCGATTGCGGCTGCGACGCTCTTCCTGGCAGCGCTTGCCGAGATGGCCGGCCGCGTCGCCGCCGTCAGCAAGCGGTCGGTGGCGGCAGCCGTTCGCGAGCGTTTCGGCTTTCACTTCCAGGTCATCCCGCTCGGTGCCGAGTTCATCATCGACACGCTGCTGCTCGCCGCCGAACTTGGCGGTGCCGCGATCGCCGTCAAGATGCTGACCGGCATCGGCTTCCAATGGTGGATCCTGCCGTTGGGCGTGGCCGGGTGGGTCGTCCTGTGGTTCGGCAACTTCAGCGTGATCGAAGACGGCATCGGACTGCTCGGGATGGTGACGCTGTCGTTCGTCGTCGCGGCGTGGCGCCTCCATCCCGACCCCAGTTCCATCGCAGGTGGATTCGTCCCGTCTCTCCCCCATCACGATCTCACCCGATACGCGTTCCTGACCGTCAGCATCGTCGGGGCGACGGTGAGTCCGTATCTCTTGAACTTCTACTCGTCAGGAGCCATCGAGGAAAAGTGGAATGAGCAGGATCTGTGGATCAACCGGTCAACGGCGTTCCTCGGCATGGGATTCGGCAGCGTCGTGGCGATGGGATGTCTCGTTACCGCGGCAATCGTGTTGGGGCCGCAGCAGGTGAAGGTCGAGACCTACGAACAGGCCGCGCAGATGTTCGTGCCGATTTACGGCCGGTGGGCGGTGACGCTGTTTGCCTTGTCGTTGGGGATCGGCTGCCTCGGCGCGGCCATCGAGATCGCGCTCAACGCCGGCTACGTGCTCGGTCAGGCCTTAGGATGGACGTGGGGGATCGACAAGAAACGGCGCGACGTCAGTCGCTTCGTGGCCGCCTTTACGCTGGCGCTTCTCCTTGCCGTTGTGATTGCGACCCTGGGGCTGGATCCGCTGCGTGTCACCCTCATCTCCGTGGCGTTGACGGTCGTGATCATGCCTGTCGTGGTCCTGCCCTTCCTCGTGCTGATGAACGAAGAGCGGTATGCCGGGCGCCACACGAGCGGTCCGTTTGGGAACAGTCTGCTCGGAATCATTACCATCCTCGGAGCGCTCATGGCGGTCGTGGTCATTCCCCTGGAAATCTTTGGAGGCTGAGCATGGATGTCGTTCGGGACGTACTCGACAAGAGCCTCGTCGATCGTGACGGGCGCGAGATGGGCCGCGTCGACGGTCTGCTCATGGAACAGGACTCCGGACAGCCGCCACGCCTGGCAGCCATTCTGGTCGGACCCGCCGCGCTCGGGTTCCGCCTCCATCCGCGCCTCGAACCTGCCGCGACTGTTTTCGAGCGATGGCTGGGCATCGAGCGGGAGCGGCCAGTACGGATCGATTTCGCTGAAATCGACGACATCGGGAGCAGGATTCGACTCCGTCTGGCGATCGGAGAGACGGCCGTCGCGGCCGTCGAGCAACGGCTGCGAGGATGGCTCGTCAAGCTGCCTGGAAGCCAATGAGTACCAGCATTCGCCTGGATCGGCTCGTCGGTCGTGAGGTCTACACGGCCAACAATCGACAGCTTGGCCGGCTGCACGAATTCCGCGCGGAGCGCCGAGGTCCGAGCTGGGTGATCACGGAATTCGTCATCGGCGCGGCTGGTCTGAGGGAACGTCTCGGCCTGGGCGTCCGATTGGTTCTCGGGTTCAAGCCAGCGGGTGGATACGTGGCCCGGTGGGATCAACTCGATCTGTCGAATCCTGATCGTCCGAGGCTGACCTGCTCCATTCAAGACCTGGCGCGGCAATAGCCCGGGATGCCGCGACGGTAGCGAAGGTCG